>JAFSUH010000079.1 GCA_017445365.1 Kiritimatiellia bacterium
GAGGGGGGAGGGGGCGGCGGGAGGGGGGTGCCGTCGTCGGAAAAGTCGAAAAGGCTGGGCTGGTCGGGTTTGTCGCTCATGGGGCCGCCGCGTATAGCAGAAAAAAAAGGAAATGACAAACGAATGCGTGGCGGTGCGGCCGGTCGGAAAGTCGGGAGGCGCGGGTGCCGGTCCCTCCGGGAATCCGCAGGATTCCACCCCGAACCCGCGCCAGCGTCGGAACTCCGGACGGATGGCATCTCCGGCCGCAATGGTGCGGTTGCTTCGTCTTGCCCCGTCGTTTTGGTTTTGCCAGTGTTTGGCAAAAACAGGGGAATTTTGCCAATGTTTGGCAAAATCGCTTGAGGGCGCGGGCGCTTTCGCGCGAAGCGGGGAAAGCGCAAGGCAACGGGTCGAACGACCCTTGCCAATGTTTGGCAAAAACACCTGCATTTTGCCAAAGTTTGGCAAAACGGCTAGCGCGCCGCGCGTTTCCGGACGGCGAGGGTCCAGGCGATGCCGATGGCGAAGAGGGCGATGGAGACCGCCTGCGCGATGTCGAGGGGACCCGCGGCAAGCTGCCGCTCGTCGCCGCGGAAAAATTCGAGGCAGAAACGGATGGGCGGGTACAGGAGCAGGTACAGCCCGAACACCGCCCCGGGGGCGTGCGGCTTGTGCCACGCGCGCCAAAGGACGAACGCCACCAGCCCCACGCAACCCGCTTCCACCAGTTGCACCGGGTACAGCGGGATTCCCTGCAAGGCCGCCGGAATCGCGTCGCAATCCGCGGGATACGCGACGCCCAGCCACGGCTTCGCCGCGATTCCGCCGTGGCAGCACCCCCGCGTGAAACACCCCACCCGCCCCCAGGCGTGCGCGGCGGCCAATCCCACGATGGCGAAATCCGCGGCGTCCGGCAGTTTCCACTTCTTGCGGCGCGCGAAGAGGACGAGCGCGAGACACCCCGCGAGGAACCCGCCGTAGAAAATGAGCCCGCCGTGGTCGATGCGGACGATTTCCGCGGGATTGCGCGCGAAAAAGCCCCAGTTGGCGGCGACATACGCCGCGCGCGCTCCCGCGATGCCGCTCAAAAGCAGCGCCGCGCCCAAGTCGCCCGCGTCCTCCTTTTGCAAGCCCGCCGTGCGGCCCATCCGCCCCCAGAGCCAGACGGCGGCGAGGAAGCCGACGGCGGCGCAGGCGCCGTACGCGTAGAACGGGTGGCCGAAAAGCGTGAAGAGGACGGGATGCACGGCGGGCTAAGGAACGGTCGGACAATGGATTGAACGGATTGCGCCGGATTTTCCGTCGCAGGCAAGGAGAAAAACCGAAGGCAATGCAGGTCCATTGTCGAAGTTTTTCGGCAACGCCTCCGGCGGAAAAGACAAGCAAGGCGGAAAAGGCATTGTTCGACCGTTCCTAGGCTCCGCGGGTCTTGTCCGCGAGCCGTTTGAGCTTGTTCTTGACCGCGATTTTCTTGACGTGGGAGAAGTGGTCGATGAAGAGCACGCCGTTCAGGTGGTCGATTTCGTGCTGGGCGGCGCGCGCGTAGAACCCCGTCAGGGTCAGGGTCTTCTTCCGGTTGTCGACTCCGAGGTACTCGATGTCCACCGTCTTCGGCCGGCGGACGGCCCCGGTGATGTCCGGGAACGAGAGGCACCCTTCCGAAAGGCTTTCGCTCTCCTTGCTGACCCGCACGATCACGGGATTGAAGAGGACGAGCGGCATTTCGACTTCGGGATTTAGGCGCAGGTCCTCCTTGTCGCGGTCGTACTCCTCGGGCACGTCGATCACGCACACCGCTTCCTTCCGGCCGACCTGCTCGGCGGCGAGCCCCACGCCCTCCGCCTTGTGCATGGCCTCCAGCATGGCCTCGGCGAGGTCGCGGAGTTCTTCGGTGACCTCCGCGACGGGCTCGGCCTTTTCGCGGAGCACGTCCGCGCCGTACTTGACGATGGGAAGCTTTTCCGCCATCGCTCCCTCCTAGCGGACGATGCCGCGTTCCGACGCGCGGATGAATGCGGCGAAGTGGACGATTTCCGGCAGCTGCGGAAGCTCCGCCTCGACCTTTTCGAGGGCTTTCGCGAGCGTGTCGGTGGTCCGGTAGACGAACTTGTACGCCTTGCGCAGCGCGTCGCGCGTTTCCGGCGGGAACCCGTGGCGCTCCAGCCCCACGCGGTTGGGGCCGTACACCTTCGCGGGCGTCCCTTCCGCAATCATGTACGGCGGGATGTCCTTGGCGACCTTGGTCAAGCCGCCCACCATCGCCATCCGCCCGATGCGGCAGAACTGGTGCGCGCCGGACATGCCGCCGACGATCGCGTCGTCTTCGACGACGACGTGGCCCGCGAGCGTCGCGCAGTTGCTCATGATGACGCGGTTGCCGACCCGGCAGTCGTGGGCGACGTGCGTGTAGGCCATGAGGAGGCACTTGTCGCCGACGACGGTCCAGTCGCCGTCCGCCGTCGCGCAGGAAAGCGTCGCGAACTCGCGGATGACGGTGTTTTCGCCGACCTTGAGGCCCGGCTTGCCGCCGCGGTATTTCAGGTCCTGCGTCTTGCCGCCGACGGCGGCGAAGGGCCAGACTTCGGTGCCGGCGCCGAGGATGGTGTTGCCGTCGATGGAGGCGTGGTTGTGGAGCTTGACGCCGTCCATGAGGGTCACGTCGGGACCGACGACGCAGTAGGCTCCGATTTCGACGTCCGCGCCGATCTTGGCGGAGGGGGCGATGACGGCGGTGGGGTGGATCTTCTCGCTCATGGCGTCCTACTTTCCCAGAAGCATTTCCGCTTCGCACGAGACCGCGCCGTCCACGGTGGCGACGCCTTTCATCTTGACCATGCTCCCGCGGCGCTTGATCAGGTTGGCTTCGAGGCGGAGGATGTCGCCGGGGCGGACGAGGCGGCGGAATCGCACGCCGTCGAGTCCGAGGTAGTAGGCGACTTCGCCGGGGGCGCCGTAGACGCGGTTGACGAGGATGCCGGCGGTCTGGGCGAGGGCTTCGAGCTGGAGGACGCCGGGGAAGATGGGTTCGCCGGGGAAGTGGCCGGTGAAGCAGGGTTCGTTGGCGGAGACGAATTTTTCGGCGACGACGTGGCCGACGTCGTCCATTTCGAGGACGCGGTCGACCATGAGGAAGGGGTGGCGGTGGGGCAGGATGGTTTGGATTTGCTTGGCGTCGAGGACGGTTGGCATGGCGGATGCCTCCTTTCGGGTGGGAAACGGCGGCATCCTAGCGCGCGCCGCCCGCCGCCTCAATCCTTATCCCGCCGCCGGGAGCGCCGGGACCGTCCGCCCCGCGGAGAGAGGATGGGACGGCCGTTCTTCCGGTACCGCAGGTGCGGTACTTGGGAGAACGGAACGTGCTTTCCCCGCGGTGGGTCGCACGACAACCAAACACGGGAGAACCGCCATGACGCCTGCTGTCGGTCCCCGGCCGCGTGTCCGTGGGGAAAACCCTCGCGCCAAGTCCGCAAAGGATTGGACATGGAAATCCATGGAAAGCCATCGAAGGCCGTCGAAAGCCATTGATTGGGCAGGCGGGGTTCCCGGTGGGAAGGGCAGGCGGGAGCGACGCCGCTGGCGCCCGCAAGGCGGTCGGCTTGCATGCCGGACGCAACAAACGGCGGCCCTCTCCATGGACATGCGGCCGGAAGCCGCATCCCCAAAAATTCCTTCCATCCTGCAAATCCTCTCAAAAAATCTCTGCGGCTCCATTTCTCCGCGGAAAACCTTCTTTTGTTTGCAAGACGCGACGGACCTCGCGGCCGCCGCCACTTCGGGGTGGAGCGGCGGGCGGGAACGCGCTACCATCCCCGGCATGAAGTGCCAGAAATGCCTTGGCCGCGAGGCCACGCTCCACGCCACGCAGTACGTGGACGGGAAGGAATGTTCCGTCCACCTCTGCATCGCCTGCGCCATCTCCGAGGGCTTCGACCCGGCCAACCCCATGAGCATCGGCGCCATCCTCGAAAACGCCCTTTCCCGCCAGTCCCTCCTCGCCCGCACCGCCGCGGAGGAGGATGCCCCGGACACCGACGCGGCCCGCTGTCCCGCCTGCGGCACGACGCTCGCCGACGCGCGCGGAACCGGGAAATTCGGTTGCCCCGCCTGCTACGAAGCGTTCCGCGCGACCGCGGAGCGCGCCTTGGCTTTGGGCCGCGCCGGGCGCAAGCCCTACCGCGGCAAGATTCCGCCGATGGCCGACGCCGCCGAAGCCCTCTCCGCGCGGCGCGCCCGCTTCGCGCGGCTCCTCGACGAGGCCGTCGCCGCGGAGCGCTACGAAGAGGCCGCGCGCCTGCGCGACGCGCTCGCGGCCCTCGACGGCGGCGCCGCCGGGGGAGGGGACGCGCCGTGAAATACGCCCTTCCGGTGCTCTACGCGTTTCCGCCGTCCGGCACCCGCCGCGGCGACGGCATCGTCTTTTCCTCCGCCGTCCGCTTCTGGCGGGACGTGTCGGGGTATCCCTTCGCCGACGGCCTCCTGCCGCGGATGCGCACGGCCATCGCCGCCCGCATCGGCAAGGCGCTCGGGGACGGCTTCCGGCGCCTTCCGCGCGCGGGAAGCGGATGGGCGCGGAACCGCCTCCTCGCGGACGGGTTGCTCGACGCGGAAAGCGCGGAACGCCGCGTCGAAGCATTCCTCGCGGAAGAGGGCGGCGGATGTGCCGTGGTGGTGGGCGGAATCCGCACGGTTTGCATCGCGGCCGTGCGCGCCGGGTTCGACTTGCGCGGGGCGTTCGCGCAGGCGTCCGCGGCGGACGACGCGGTCGCCGCCGCGGTGCCGTACGCCTTCTGGCCGCGGGCGGGGTATCTCGCGGCCGCGCCCGAGGACGTCGGTCTCGCCTTTTCGGCGGAGGCCACCCTCCATTTGGGCGCGGCGGCGGAACTGCTGGACGAAGAAGCGTGGGAGGCGACGCTCGCGGGGGCGGAGAAGCTGGGCTTCGAGGTCGAATCGGTGCCGGTCGGCGGGGCATGGAACTCGCTCAAGCCTTCGGGATTCGCGCGGTTCGCGGCGGTTCCCGCCGAAGGGGAAAGCGAGGAGGACGTTTTGGCGCGCACCGGAAGCCTCGTCCGCGAACTGGTTGCGCGGGAGAGCGGTTTGCGGGAACACCTGTCGCGCGACCGGGAAGCGCGCGCGGCGTGGGGCGAACGGGTGCGGCGGGCCGGAACGCTGGCGCGGACGGCGGAGCGCTGCGACGCGGAGGAAGCGTTCGCGTGGCTGGCCGATTTGCGTTTGGCGGCAGTGCTGGGGATGGGCGGGGCGGACTTGGACGCGCTGGACCGCTGGTTGATGCACGCCCAGCCGTTCGCGAGCCGCGAAGAGGAATGTCCGCCGGAGGAATGGGCGCGGCGGGTGAAGGAGCCGCTGGCCGTGCGGCAAAAGAAATCCGGCATGCGTACCGCGAAACGGCGCAAGCCCTCCCGGAAAAAGACCGAAGGATGAAAGTCGGGGGTTTGCTTGCGGCGATGGTCCCCGCGCTCCTTTGGGGGTGCGCGGGGCCGGACGCGGCCCGGGACGTTGCGGAGAGCGGATTCCATGCGCCGGTCGCCCCCGCGGCGGCAAACGGGAATACGCATGCCGCCAACCGCCCCTCCGGCGGCGCGGTGCCGCCGGTATCGGACGGCGAGGCCGCAAGCCGGGAACGGCAGGCGGCGGCCGTCACGCGCCTGCTGGAAGGGAAGCCGGACCCGTCGGCACCGCAACCCGCGGCGGAGGAGGGGAGGGAGGCGGGGAAATCCGCGCCGCGCGCGTGGGTGCTGCCGGATGCGGGAAAAGCGGAAAGCGAGACGAAGTACGACGCGCCGGCACCGCCGGAAAAGCCCGCGGGGACGCGCATTTCGCTTTCGTCGGACTCGCTTTTCGGGGACGGTCCGCTTGCCTGGCGGTTGCTGCTGGAAGGGCATGCGGAAACCGGCGGGCCGCAGCTCGACTTCCGCGGCGCGGCGTGGCGCTTTTTCCGCGGCTCTCGCGACGCGTGGTGGCTCGGCATGGAAACGGACGACACCGGGGAAAACCGCGCGACTTTCTCCTTGGAATACGCCTTCTAGAAAATGGGGACCCTTGGTGCGCGGGAAGGCGCACCGCTCTTTTCGTTTTTCCCTTTTCACCCGACCCGTCCCGCTCGCGGGACGAACCGTCACGCCCCGGCGACGCGGCGGAGGAACTTGAGCTCGTGGAGGACCACGCCCGTCCCTTCCGCGACGGCGGTCATGGGGTCTTCGGCCAGATGCACCGGAAGCCCCGTGTTTTCCGCGATGAGCTTGTCCAAGCCCCGCAACTGCGAGGTGCCGCCCGCCATCACGATGCCGCGGTCGAGCAAATCGCTCGAAAGTTCCGGCGGGCACTGCTCGAGCGTGAGGCCGATCGCTTCGATGACCGCGCTCACGGGCTCCTGCAGCGCTTCGCGGATTTCCTCGGAGGTGATGGTGAGCATCTTGGGAAGCCCCGCGGAGAGATCGCGGCCCTTGACTTCCATCGCGAGCTCCTCGCCCAAGGGGTACGCCGAGCCGATGGTCATCTTGATTTCTTCGGCCGTGCGTTCGCCGATGAGCAGGTTGTACACCCGCTTCATGTAATTGATGATGGCCTCGTCCATTTCGTCGCCGCCGACGCGGATGGAGCGGGACTTGACGATGCCCGCGAGCGAGATGATGGCCACTTCGGTCGTGCCGCCGCCCATGTCCACGATCATGTTGCCGGCCGGTTCCTGCACGGGCAGGCCCACGCCGATGGCCGCGGCCATGGGTTCCTCGATGAGGAAGACCTCGTGGGCGCCGGCGTTGAGCGCGGAGTCCTTGACGGCGCGCTTTTCCACTTCGGTGATGCCGCTCGGCACGGCGATGACGATGCGCGGGTGGACGCCGAGCTTGCGGCGGTTGTGGCTCTTCATGATGAAGTACCTGAGCATCGCTTCGGTGACCTCGAAATCGGCGATGACGCCGGCTTTCATCGGGCGGATGGCGACGATGTTGCCGGGGGTGCGGCCGAGCATGCGCTTGGCGTCGTCGCCGACGGCCAGGACGCGGTTGGTGCCCTGCTGGACGGCGACGACGGAGGGTTCGCGGACGACGATGCCGCGGTCCTTGACGTACACGAGGGTGTTCGCGGTGCCGAGGTCGATGCCGATGTCGTTGGAAAATTTAGCGAAAAGCCAGGAAAACATGGGGGTAGCTCCGGAGGGGCGGGGCGCCGGCGGGGGCCGTGCGCGCGTGAACGGGTACTATTGACGCAAAACGCCCGCGCAGGCAAGGGAAAAGGGCACCCGTGTCGCGTGGATTTCAAAAGCGGAAAATTCGTGGAGATCAAAACCGGAATGGGTGGAGGCAAGGGAGCGTCCCTTTCGAGGTACGGGTGTTCAGCTCCCCAGGAGGCTCGGATGGTCGGTGAAGAGGATGACCGGATGGATGCCGTGTTCGGGCTTGTTCAGGACCACGGA
>JAFSUH010000080.1 GCA_017445365.1 Kiritimatiellia bacterium
AAACGGTCAGGACGGAGGACGCCGAGAGGCCCGCGCCGTCGCAAAAACGGACGAAGCGCTTCTTGGTTTTGTCGTCGATGGAGAGGGTGAGGTTGGCCATGAAAAATCCTTTTGCGTGGAATCCATGTGAATTATGCGTGATATTGACGTGAAAAACAAGTGCAATTTTTTGTTTTTGCAGCAAGCGCGGGGACTCGGTGTCCCTTGCGCAAAGCGCGGCAGGATGCCGCACCTCCGGAAGAGACCATGAAGGGAGAAGACAAATGACGTTGCTGAGACTGTCGAAAAATGCGTTCGTGCGGCAATACGGGCCGTTCACGTATGTGCTGGAGCGCATAAAAAGCCGGGACGAGATGTTCCTGGACGCGGAGCCGTTCCTGCGGTGGATCACGCGGGAGGTGCGGGAGAAGCGGAAGATTGTCGATCGGCTTTTCGGGCTGTTCACGGGTGTGGACCTGGAGACGGTCGAGCGGGACTTCGAGGAGTTCCTCGCCCCGTTGATGGAAGAGGGCGTGGTGCTGGAAGGAGCGTCCGAGGAGGAAATCGCGACGAAGGACCCGGTGTTTTCCTACGACGCCGAGAACCCCAAGACGATGGACACGCATCGCATCGACCCGGCGGAGCGGCCGGAGGGGGAAGTGCCGCAGGACGTGCTGGAGAAGTGGTTCGCGGAGCATCCGACGGTTTTCCAGCTGCAGATGGACATCACCCAGGCTTGCACGGAGCGGTGCATCCACTGCTACATCCCGGAATACAATCCGGTGTTTTTGCCGTTCGGGGATATTTGCCGGGTGGTGGACGAATTCCGGGAGCAGGGGGGCATCGAGCTGACGCTTTCGGGGGGCGAGTGCATGCTGCACCCGGATTTCGAGAAGATTCTGCGCTATGCGAGGTCGAAGGACTTGATCGTGGGGGTGCTCTCGAACCTGACGCTTTGCGACGACGCAAAGGTGGCACTTCTGCGCGAAACGGAGGCGACGGTGCAGGTTTCGCTCTACAGCATGGACCAGGCGACGCACGACGGCATTACGAAGCGCCCGGGGGCGTGGGCGGCGACGAAAAAGGCCATCGAGAAACTGCGGGAGGCGCAGGTGCCGTGCCGGATTTCGTGTCCGACGATGAAGCCGAACTACCGGGATTACCTCGGGGTGCTGGAATGGGCGCGGAGTCTCCGGATGGACGCGCAGACGGATTTCATCATCATGGGCAAGCAGAACTGCGACACGAGCAACCTCTCGTGCCGGTTGGATTTGGCGGAAACGCGTTCGATTCTGGAAGACATCGTTTTCCGGTCGGTGCCGATGCAGAGCGAATACTTCGACCCCGCGAAAAAGGAAGAGATGCTTTCGTCCGAAGAATGGAAAAAGCGCACGGTCTGCGGCGCGTGCGTGAGCAGCGTGTGCCTCGAAGCGAACGGCGACTACTATCCGTGTCCGGGGTTCGGCGGGGTCGTTCTCGGCAACTGCCGCGAGCACGACTTGAAATGGATTTGGAACGAATCGCCGGAGACGTTGCGCATCCGCGCCGTCACCGGCGCGAGCTTCCCGAAGTGCGCGGCGTGCGCGGACCGCGACTACTGCTCGGTATGCATGTGCCGCAACTTCAACGAAACGGGCGACATGTTCGTCCCGGCGGAGCATTTCTGCCGCGTGGCGGCACTCAACCACGAAATCGTGGACGAGAAGCAACGGCAGATGATGGAAGCATCAACCGGGAAAACAATGGAAAGGAGGGGCTGAAATGGTCTGCAAGAAACCGAAAATCATCGCGAAATCGGCCCCGAAACAGACGTTTGTGGCGAATTGCCCCCTGAAATGGGCCCTGAACTATTGCACGCAACTCAATGCAAATTGCATGGCAGGGGCCTTGAAATGAACGATACGACGGACAAGGGCATGGAATGGGCCACCCGGCTGTGCGAGAATCCCGGACTGGCGGCAGAATGCGACTGGACGGCATTCGACGGCAATGCCTGGCATTGCCTTTTGTGCAAACAACCGCAGTTTTCCTCGATGTGCGACTGGTCTTTTGCACGGGAATGGAGAGACGAAATAGGTCGATGGTATTGGGTGACGCTGCTTGGCGAGCAGCCGCAATTTGCCGACCGGTGCGATTGCTGGGCTGATTTCGACGAGACCGACTTGGTTTATCTCTTGAGGAAACAGCCTTCTTTGGCCTCCCGCCTCACGATGGAAAAACAGAGCGGGGAAGTCCAAGGAATGATTCTCAATGCGGATCCTGAAGCCTTGTCGAGATGCCGCGTCGATAACTTCTCGTCGAAGGATTGGCGACGGTTTCTGCTGGAATTGGATGCCGTTCCGGGAGAACTTCTGGACAAATGCCCGTGGGAGAAGTTCACGGGGAACGACTGGGTCGGGCTGCTGTGTTCAAAAGCGGATTTTGCCAAATACTGCCATTGGGACACGTTCGAAACGGACAACTGGAGGGAACTTCTGCATTCCCGTCCGGAATACCGAAGCGAATTCAATGCACATTCCGGCTTGAAATACGAAGACCTCGATGTGGAAAACTGGGAGCCGTTTTGATGATCTGCGATGCACATGTTCATGTGGGGATGCCGTCAAACGGCGAACTCCCCGCAGAAGCAAGACCCCGTTTTGTCGCAGGGTTGCTCAAAACGTGCGGCGTGGACGAGTTCGTTTTTTCTTCGCTTGACGCCCAGATGGGTGTGCCTTTTGAAGTCGTCGAACGGGATGCCGTCGAGACCCGGGAAGCGTTCGGAGCGGGCGCCCACGCCTTTTTGTGGCTGACAGGACGCTTCTACGATGTGGACCCGGGGTTGAAGGCGTTGGACGGCGGAATCTGGGAGGGCGTCAAGCTCCACGAGCGGGAAACGGCGTGGGTGAGAGCGCGTCCGAAGGACCTTGAACGGATTCTCTGCATCCTGGAAGAGCGCGGTCTGCCGCTTCAGATTCATGGGGGAGAAGATGAAGGGTGCCGCCCGGGCGACCTGTTGCCGTTTTTCCGGCGGCATCCCCGCCTCCGCGCGGACATCTCCCACTGCCGACCGCTTGCCGATGCCATCCGGGCCTTGCAGGAATGCCCGTGGCTCTTCGCGGATACGGCCTTCATGCCGCCGGAGAACTACGCCGCGCTGGCGGCCGCGGGGGTGGCCGGGCGGGTGATGTTCGGGTCGGATTTTCCAACGCACCTTTCCTGCTATGAAGGAACAGCAGAGGAGTTGTATCGGAACGACCTCGAGGGGGCCCGCGAATACGGGTACTCCGAGGCCGTGATGTCGGGCAATTTCCGGCGCTTTCTCAAGGGGGGAATCGGCGAGGAAGGGAACGGGGGCAGAGGAGGGGCAAAAGAATGACACGGGCAATTTGGGAACCACGAACGAGGAATCGGCGATGAATTGCGGGAACAACGGAATGAAACGCGAGGCGGGAACGAAAAAGACCATCCTTCTGGGGGCGGAGAAGGTACCGATGGAGATGGCGTGGTGCCCGCCGGGAACCTTCACGATGGGGAGCGGCAACGGAGGCGCCAACGAAAAACCGGCGCACCGGGTGACGCTCGCGAAGGGTTTCTGGATGGCGGAAACGCCGGTGACCGAGGAGCAATGGGAGGCGGTGACGGGCACGACGTTCCGGCAGCAGATGTCAAAGCAGATGCCTTCCTGGCTGAAGCCGACGAGATGGCGCGGTCCGCGGTATCCGATGGGTTTTGTCAACTGGGAGGAGGCGAAGACTTTCTGCGAAAAGGCGGGACAGGGCTTGCGGTTGCCGACGGAAGCAGAGTGGGAATACGCCTGCCGGGCGAGCGGGACGGGCGATTTCGGGAAACCGCCGCCCGGGGAAAGGGGAAGGCCGGAGGACATGGGGTGGTTCCAGAAGAAAAACAGGTTCCGGGATTGGCTCTTCGACAAAATCCAGGAACGCTCCATTTCCAAAGGACCCGATTGGTGGCTCAGGAACTTGGCATTCGAGTTTCTCGGCCCGCACCGCCACCCGGTGGGCCGGAAGACGCCGAACGCCTGGGGACTCTTCGACATGCACGGCAACGTGCAGGAATGGTGCGCGGACTGGTGCGACAGGGACTACTATGCGAAAAGTCCCGAAGCGGACCCGCAAGGACCGTCGGCCCCGTGCGACGAACACGAGTGCCGCATCTGCCGCGGGGGGAGTTGCCTGGACAGCCTGGAATGGGGAGATGGCCGGTCGGCGTCCCGCGGGAGCGAAATCCACTCGGTTCGCAGCGAGTATGTCGGATTCCGGCCCGTGGCCGCCGAGGTTTGAAACGGAAGGAACGACGGCATGAGGCGGGTGGCGTATTTTCCGCAGGACCGGTTGGGCGACGCCTTGGTGGACATCGGGCAGTTGCCGGCGTTGCGGCGGATTTACGCGCCCTGCGAAATCACGGCGTTTTGCACGGCGAAAACCCAAGAGTTGTTCCGGTGCCTTTCGTGGTGCGACTGCGTGGAGGTGTACGGCGAGGAGGCGTGGCCGGCGGAGCAAAGGGCGGCGTTCGGGGAGTTCGAGGCCGCGTTCAACACGCGGCACGACCGGGACGCCTTCGAGCGGTGCGCGGCGTTGCGGGCGGAAGCGCGGTACGGCTACGAGACAAGCGAGGTGCCGGAGGAACTTTGCCGGAAGGGCTATACGGCCTATTTGCCGCTTTCGATGTGGGATGACACGGAACTGCGGTGGCACACATCCGTTTCCGAACAGGGGGCGGCGCTGGTGCGGTTGGTGGATGCCGGGTTCCACATCGACTTTCCCCGACTGGGATTGGGGGATTTCCGGGTGGATTTCCCGGCAGACCGTCCTCCGTGGCAGGGAGGCAAGACGGTGCTTTTCGTTCCCGGCGCGGGGACGGCGGAAAAACGCTGGCCGATGGAGCGGTTTCTGGAGTTGGCGCGGTATGCGCGCGGGGAGGGGTGGAGCGTCGTGTTCCAGACGGGCCCTTGCGAGCGCGACTTGGGACGGCAGGCGGCGGATGCCGGGTTTGCCGTGTGCGACACGCCGTCGTTGGCGCGCATGGCCGGGCAAATGCTGCTGGCCTGGTGCGTGGCCGGGAACGACACCGGTCCGATGCATTTGGCGGCCATGCTGGGGATCCCGACCTTGACCCTGCATTTCCATGGGAGCGGGGAGACGTGGTTTCCCTACGGGAGCGACGAACGGGCGGAACACGTCGCCCTGTCGCCCGGATGCGCGCGGGCGCGGTGTCCGGACCGTTGCCGGGAGGCCGCATCGTGCGGGAAGCGAATCCCGTTCGGGACGGTGGAAGCGGCTTGGAAAGCCTTGTGCGAGGGGGAGAGAAATTTAAAACGCAAAACAACAAACAAGAGGAGCAAATCACCATGCTGACAAGCGAAGAAAAAGAAATCCTGGATGCCATGCGCGAACACCTGGACGGCGAGCAAAAGGAAGCATTTGACGGATTGTCCGATGCCGAGAAAAAGGAATTGGCGAAGGAGGCCAGGAAAGAGATGGCGAAACAGATGGAGGGACACAGGTCGGGACCGGAAGGTTTCACGGGCCGGATGCGCAGATTGCGGGATTGTCCATGGAGAGAGGTGTTCTTGGACGGTGGAGAGTTCAATGATCAAAATTGCGTTACCACCGCCGTTGTCAAGCTTCTGCTGAAAATCGGTTCCACCAAGGTGGGTTGCGGCTGCCTGATTGCCATCGCCATCGCCATCGTCATCTTCATCATCCTCATCAACATTGCACAATGACCCGATTTTGACCGGCAACGGGAAAGGCAGAGCGGAAATGGATACGATGCTCGATTTTTCGGCCGATGCGGCCAACAAGGGACCGAACGAGGTTTTCGTGGCCAAGCGTTCCATCCCAATCGAACCGGACGGGAGCGCGACGGCGCTTTTCTGGGGCGCGGGAGCGGCCGGGGTGGCGGTGCTGGTCTGGATGCTGGCCAAACGGCCGGTGGATGCCGACATCCTGCCCAACCTGCTTGTGGGGTTGTGTTCGCTGATGCCTTGCGCCCTCCTTTTCTGGCGGAAGAAGACGACGGCCAGCCATTTCCAGGCCCTCCAGCAGAAAATCAACGGCCTTGCCTCCGAAATCGACAACTACATCGACCAGCAAATCGACATCCTCAACAATGTCGCCCCGCTCGTCGAAAAGTCGATCGACCTGGACAAGGACGTGATGAAGAGCGTGGCGGCTTTCCGCGGAGGCGTGAACATCACCGACGAGAACCGCAACGCCGTCGCCAGCGAAGTCTCCGCCACGTACCGGGCTCTGGTGCCGCACATGGAGGCGTATCCCGATCTCAAGGCCCACGCGGTCATCGCCGAGGCCATGCAGAAGGCGGAACACCTCCGCAAGGAGATCACCGCCGCCCGGACGCTCTACAACGACCGGGTGACGCAGTGGAACCGCGAAGTCTTCGAGTGGCCGATCAAGCGCATGGTCGCCGCGGAGGAGCACTACCGGACGCTGGTTCCCTTCGCCATCGACGCGGGGCGCAAGGAGGGGGCGCACCAGGTGTTCTTCAACTGAACGCCATCGTCTTCTGGACATTCTGGGGCATCCAGATTGCCGGGAAGAACTCCAAAAAGATGATGGAAGACGTCTTCGAGCCGTTGGCGGAGTACCGCGACCGGTTCCGCGAGGCTTTCGCGGAGAATGCGAAGGCCCTGTTCGAGCGGCTGGTCGCGGAGTCGGGGGTGGACGCGAAGGCCAACGCGGACACGGTGCGGGAGCTGTCGCGGTTGGAGAAGGCGAAGGCCGGGCTCGAAAAGCGGCTCTTGCACTGGCGGCTGGGGGCGGCGGCCTTGTGGATTGGTGTCGTCACCGGAGTCCTTCTGGCCGTGTGGCAGTTCGTGGCCGTCCGGGAGGGGGACGGCGGCATCGCTCCCCTGCTGTTGTGGCTTGCGCTGGTTGCCGGGAGCGTTTTCTCCGCCTTGTCCCGGGTGCATCCGCGGATGCGGGCTCTCAAGGCCGAAATCTCCGATTCCGAAGCGCGTTGCAAAACCAAGCGCGACGAGGGGTGGCAACAGATGGCCCCGCTCAACGCGCTTTTCGACTGGGACCTCGTGGCGCAGCTCACGGAGCAGACGGTGCCCCGGATCGTCATGGACCGGCGCTTCCACCGCGGGCGGCTCCGCGAACTGCGCGAATGCTTCGGCTGGAACGACGGGTTCAACCACGACAAATCCATCGTCGATGTCCAGAGCGGGGAAATCAACGGCAACCCGTTTGTCCTGGCGTCCGTCCTCGAACGCTCCGACGGCACCAGGACCTACACCGGGCATCTCGACATTTCGTGGCGCGAATACGTCTCGAACAACAACGGGGAGGGACATTGGGAGACCAAGCACGAGCGCCTCACCGCTTCCGTCACGAAATTCTGTCCCGTCTATTCCGGCCACCGCTACTTGATTTACGGTTGCGAGGCCGCGCCCGACCTCTCTTTCTCCCGCAAGCCCCGCCTCCTTTCGGGAATGAAGGACAATGCCGTCACCCGGTTCTTCAAGAACCGGTCGCTCCGGCATCTGGAGCGGAAGGCCGAAAAACTCGGGGCGGGCGACTTCACCGTGATGGCGAACGAGGAGTTCGACGTTCTCTTCCATGCCGTGGACCGCGACAACGAGCAGCAGTTCCGGCTCCTGTTCACGCCGCTTGCCCAGCAGCAGATGGTCGCCCTGCTCAAGGACAAGGAGGTGGGATTCGGCGACGACTTCACCTTCGGGAAAAAGCGCAAAATCAATGTCGTGACGGCCCAACACTTGGACGCGGCCAATCTCGACACCGACCCGGCCGGGTATGCCCACTACGACCTCAAGATGGTCCGGTCACGCTTCCTGTCCTTCGCAAACGAGTACTTCAAGGCGTTTTATTTCGCCATGGCGCCCCTCCTGGCCATTCCGCTCTACCAGCAGACCCGCACCCACGAAGACTTCCGGAAAACGGACGAGGACCGCCGTCCGTGCTTCTGGGAATTCGAGGCGCTCGCCAACTTCGAAGGGGAAAAGCTCTTTGAGCATCCCGACTCCGCGACCCGGAGCATCCTCCGCGCGGGCGATGTCACGCCCGGACGTGACGCCAACGATTGCACCGTGGATGTCACGGCCTGCAGCTACAAGGGCATTCCCCGCCTGACCCATGTCACCAAGCGTGGTCGCGACGATTGCGACCACGAGGTTCCCGTCGAATGGATTGAATACATCCCCATCGAACGGACCGTTTCCATGGCCGTTGCCGAACGAGCGGACCTCAAGCTCCCCGACTTCCGTGCCCTTGTTGCGGAAAACGCCGCCCTCCGCGACGTCGTCTTCAACTCCGGCCTCTCTTCCCCCGACCGCCACTTCCGCCGCAACCTCGTCGCTTTCGTCTCTCCTTCCTCCGACGCATGGCGGGCTTCGCTTTGCCCCGTCCCCATCCCCGAACCTGCCGCCCCTCATGCTTGATTCTAGCATCGCTCCCCTTTGGCTTTTGCGGAATTCGGATGCCATGCCGGAGAAGCGGAGGTCCCGCATGCCGGACCTCTGCTCCCTCCTGTAAATCCTGTCCGGTAAAATTCTCTGCGCCTCTTTTCTCTGCGGGAAACTTTGAATCACGACGGCGGGGACGCCGTCGCTACATCCGCGAAGCGCGAGATTACGGGAATGCGGAACTTTTTACGTCCCTTGCGTTCTTCGACATTCCAACCCTTTTGCCATGTTCCCCCGAAGGGGGACTTTCAATGGTTTTCAAT
>JAFSUH010000081.1 GCA_017445365.1 Kiritimatiellia bacterium
CCCTCCTCGCGGCGTGGCGGATTTCGCGGGCGCGGCGCCTGCGCGGCGACACCGCGGCGACGCGCCGCCTGCAGGCGCCGAAGGCCGCCAAGGCGGGCTTGCGCGCGGCGCGGAAAGCGTGCGAGAAGAAGGAAGGCGCGGGGGCGGTGTTCGCGGCGTTGCGGCGCGCGGCGGAAGATTGGTACGCGCACCGGGCGAACCTCCCGCCGGGGGCCGTCGGGGCGGACAAAATCCTCCGCGCCCTCGCCGCCGCGGGCGAAACCGCGGAAAACCGGGCCGCGTGGCAGGAGTTTTTCGCGCTCGCGGACCAGGCGCTCTACGCGCCCTCGACGATTCCGCTCGACGACGCGGCGCTGGACGCGTGGTGCGGGAAGATGGCGACGCTGCTCCGCAGCGCGGAACGCCTCCCGCTCAAGCCGTAAGGCGGCGGGAAACGGAAAGGAGGCGGACCGTGGCGCGGAAACGGACGGAGCCCGGCACGGGCAACGAAAGCAACATCTGCCAGATTTGCGTCTTCAAAGACGGCAAATGCGTTTTCGACGAGTGCCGCCACGGCTACCGGCCGGACGACACGGTCCACGTCATGTCCGTGACCAAGGGCGTCATGGCGCTTCTGGCCGGCATCGCGCTGGACGCGGGCGCCATCGCGAGCGTCGGAGAAAAGGTGCTGGACTTCTTCCCGGGATACGAGCCCCCGCGCGGCGAAAAGACCGCGCGCGCCGTCGAGATCCGGCATCTGCTGACGATGACGGCGCCGTGGAAATTCCGTTCGGATCCGTGGAAGAAGGTGTGCACGTCGCCGGACTGGACGGAAGCCGTGCTCGCCTTCCTCGGCGGGCGGAAGGGGCTGACGGGGGCGTTCCGGTACACCACGCTCGGCCTGCAGGCGCTGGGCGGCGTCCTCGAAAACGCCACGGGGACGCGCTGCCTCGATTTCGCGAACGAACGGCTGTTCGCCCCGCTCGGGATCGCCCCCCGCAAGCCCCACGGGGATTCGTCGCAGGAGGACCAGTTCCGCTTCGCGATGGACAAGGCGCCGAAGGGACAGGAGTGGTACTGCGACCCCGCGGGCGCCGCCACGGCCGGGTGGGGGCTGGCGCTTTCGGCGCGGGAGATGGCCGCCATCGGGGAGATGTGCCGCTGCCGGGGGGAATACCGCGGCAAGCGGGTCGTCTCCGCCGGATGGATCCGGGAGATGGCGGCGCCGCGCGTGGAACTGGGGCGGGCGTTCGGGAACATGGCCTACGGGTACCTCTGGTACCGCCCGCGCCGGGACGGGCCGGTGTTCGCGGCGATGGGCGACGGCGGCAACCTGATTTACGTGAACGAGGAGACGGGCATCGCGGCGGGGGTGACGGGCACCTTCCGGCCGCGCGTCTTCGACCGCATCGAATACCTGGAGAGGGAAATCCTCCCCGCGTTCCTCTAAGCCATTTTGCCAAACATTGGCAAAATGGGGAACTGCGGCTCGATAGGGACAGCTCGCCCCACCGGTGGGGGGCGGATGTGGTAGCGGCGTCCCCGCCGTCGTGAATCAAGGAGTTTCAAAGTGTTCAGGCGGATCCATCATGGGGACGGATGCCGTCGGCAAGTTTTTGCAGTTCCGCCCCATGGTATTTCCAATGGATGCAAACGGCCTGAAGGATTTTGTCCACTTGTTCCCCGTTTGCCCGTCCCGTTTTTTTGATTTTCTGGAGAAGAGCATGTATTTCCGCCAACTCGGGTTCGATGTCCGCCAGATGGAATGCGAATTCCCGTGCAACCGTTCCGTCGTGGAAAAAAGATGAAAAGGATTTTGACAAAAGGTCCATGGATTCAATGATTTCGGCAACGTTCCGTTTCCCTCCGTGGGTCTTGGCGGGGCCGGAGCTGGACATCTTCTTTTGCATGCGTTTGCAATTATTTGGTTTCTTTCGTTGTGACAAGTTCCACCGGCATTCCCGCACACCCCTTGCGCCGGGTCAAGCGCGAAACTCCGTTTTGCCAATGGTTGGCAAATTTGCCTGAATTTTGCCAAGGTTTGGCAAAATCCAAAAACCGCGCGGTGGATGGTTTTGCCAATGTTTGGCATCTATGTGGTTTGTCAAGCGCCCAGACGCGCCTTTGGTGTCGTTCTCCCCTTTTTCAATGCTTTTCCCGGGGAATCGGCGGCCGTTGCCCCGGGAAGGTGCCCGTAGAGCATCCCCG
>JAFSUH010000082.1 GCA_017445365.1 Kiritimatiellia bacterium
GCGACAGCGTGGGGGAGACCCGGATGGCCTTTGTTCCCCGCCAACTGGGCGTTTTCCGGGACGGGGCGGGAGCGCGTGCGGCGTTTTCCGTCGCCTGTTCCGTCGACGGAACGGATTGCGGGACGTTCTCCGCGGAAAACGTCTCGCCTTGGCCGGACCAAGCGAAAGTCCCCGACTGCGTGTACGCGGCGGCGGCGGCCATCGGCGACCAGGTGCTTTCCTTCCTGGCGGGCAACCGCCGCCTGCGCGACCGGCTCCTTGCGGACACCCGGAGCGGCGGAATCATGCCGTCGTTTGCGGGAACCGAGTTCTCCGGCGTGGCGGAAGGGGGCTTTTCGGGGCGTGCCCTCGTCGATTGCGGAACGTGGGACATGGCCCGGGTGCGGCTCTGGATCCGTTCCCAATTGGAGCAGGCGGCCATGGCGAAGCTCGGGGTGCCGAACTTGGAAAACTACCGCCTCGTTCTCGACGGCGAACGCGGGAATGCCGATGGCACGCGTGCGATCGTCTCTTTCCGGGTGTTCCCGTACCAAGGATTCGAGTTGGACTACGACGCTCGGACGCGGAGGGGCGTTTGCACGGCGGATTTGGCGTTCCTGGGCGTTGCGCCCGAAGAAGCGTACGGACGGGCCGTGCGGTTCGTGGAAACCGTGCTTTCGGACCAAGGTGTCGTGAAAACGGCGGGAACGGCATCTCCACCGGCGCAATACCGTTTCGAAGGATACCGCAGCACCGCGGGCGGAACGAAAACCGCGATTCCCTTCCGGCTCGTGCAATAGACTTTTCCCGCCGCATGGTGCGGCGGGGCAAACAGAAAGACCAAACATGACCAAACTCCAACAATGCGCGGCATTCGTCCTCGCGGCCACCGTCCTGGCCGGAGGCACGGGATGCGTCCAAACCAACATCACCCAGAGCCCCATCGGCTGGGTCCCCAAACCCATGGCTCCCGGGTCCTACACCGTCTTGAACGGCGGCAAGCCCGTGACCGGGAAAGTCGTGGTGGATCTTCTCGACAAGTCCAACAACGACTTGAATTCTTCCACCATGCGCCAAGCCGTGAACGAGGCGCTGGCCCAGTGCCCCGGCGCCGACGCGCTCATCGACATCACCCAAGACTACCGGATGACGAACAAAACTCTCATGCTCGGGATGATTGCCTGGCCCCTCGAAGTTTCCCAGACGTACTTCATCGAGGGTATCCCGGTCAAAACGAAGGGCAGTTCCCCGGTCACCCCCGTCCGGGCGCAACAATAGGAGATGCCGACGGCTCCGGCACGGCGATGCCGTGCCGGAAGCCGCCCGAAGACGGGGGAGGGAAACACCCGGGGCGGAAACCCGGAAATCGGCGGATGGCAAAAAACTGCGCGTCGGCCGCGTAAGATTTCCGCCGCTTCGGGGAATATCGGGTAGAGACCCAGCCCGCCGGATGGTCCCGGCGGCATCGGTCCGCTTTCCTTTCCATGCATCCCGGCACCCATTCCCATCTCCGCCTTGGCGCCGCCTGGCGCGCCGCCTTGCCGGGCCGGCACCCCGGCGGGGGCGGACGCCGCTGGCGCGGGAGGGAATGCCGCCAAGCAAGGGCAACCGTTTTCGACAGGTTCGAGCGATTCGATGTTTTCGAAAACATCGAACAAATCGAACCAATCGGAAACGTCCGCCGTCGAGCGGGGCTTCTCCCGTCCCCGGCAGGGCGTCCGCTCCGGCAAGGCGTCGGCGGCACCTCCTTGCCCGGTCAATTCGGGCATTGCGGGGAAGGGGGAGAACGGGCACAATCCTTTTTGTCTTGCCGGACCGGGGAAACCCGGAAAAGCGGGACCACAATTCAACTGATTTGCATTCGCAAGTCTTTCGTTCGACAGAAATTTGGACAATTTCGAAGAGGGCGATGGGTTGCGAGGAATGCCATTTGGCGTGCCTCTGCCCTGATTCCCTTTTCGGGCCCGTCCAAAGCCTCTGTCGAGAGTCAGCGGAGAGGCTTCTCTTTTGTCCCCAAGGGCTTCTCCTCCACCCCGGGGACCAGGAGCCAACCAACATGAAACACGCGAACTATTTGCTGAAACTGCTGGCGGTGTTTGTCTTTGCGGGCTGGATCGGGACCAACAGGGCCAATGCGGAGAAGGTGACAACAAACACGATATCGGGCCTGACGTGGCACTTCGCAGCCAACTCGGGATGGCCGGGATATCAATACAATTATTGCGGAATCGCGACAAATTCCGGTCCCAGCTGCGCAATCGTGAGGAGTGTCTCCTACACCAACGCAACCGGGAAAGCCCAACTGGCCAATCTGACAATCCCGGGTGTCATGAGCTGGCCCCGGTACCAAGGTGGGGTTTCAATGCCGGAGAACGTTCGAGTCACCGTCATCGGTTCTGGCGCATTCAAAAACCGGAGCGAAATCGAAACCGTGACTGTTGCGGGTGCGGTGACAAATATCGGTAGCGGTGCATTCAGCAACTGCACGAAAATGACAACATGCACGCTTCCTTCCTACCCCGCCTTTTTGGGGGCCCGGATTGGGAGCCAATGCTTCTACGGGTGCAGTGCTTTGACGGACATCGACATTCCCGATGGCGTGACCTCCTTCGGGGAAGAGGTCCTGAAAAAATGCACGAGCCTCGTCTCCGCGACGCTGGGCAAGGGCATCACGAGGATTCCCGAAGGAACCTTCGCGGAATGCTCGGCGCTCCGCTCCGTCACGATGAAAGGCGACGTAACCGATATCGGCGATTATGCCTTCGACGGTTGCCGTTCGTTGACGAATCTCGCCATCCCGGACGGCGTGACGAACATCGGCTGTTATGCTTTCCGCGATTGCAGTTCGTTGACGAATCTCGTCATCCCGGACAGCGTGACGAATCTCGACACCTCCGCGTTTATGGGGTGCACGAACTTGCAGACGGTCGTTCTCGGAAATGGCGTCAAGAGAATGCCCTGGCTCGAGAAAAACTCGCTTTCCTCGCTTGTGATCGGAAACGGCGTGACGGACTTCGAAGGCTTTTGCGATTGCAAAAATCTGACAAACGTGGTCATCGGCAATGGCGTGACAAACCTCGCGGATTGGGCGTTCATGGATTGTTGCAATCTGGCCAGCGTTACCATCGGCGATGGCGTGACGAACATCGGATTCCAGCCATTTTTGTATTGCACGAACTTGAAGACAATCGTTTTCGGAAACGGCATGAAGGAACTTCCCAATCTAGAAGAGGAAAGATATTCGCTGACATCGGTTGTCATCGGCAACGGCGTGACGAACATCGCCGGCTTTTCCGATTGCAGCAATTTGACAGGCGTGACCATCGGCAACGGCGCTACAAGCATCGACAGGTGTGCGTTTTACGGATGCAGCAAGCTGTCGAGCATAACGATTCCCGACGGCGTGACGGACATCGGGGAATGGGCATTTCTACGCTGTAGCGCACTGAAGAACGTGACAATCCCGAACCGAGTGGCAAGTATCGGATCTGCCGCGTTTGAAGATTGCCGCAGTCTGACGAACGTGGTGATCCCGAACTGCGTGACAAACATCGGGAGTTCCGCATTTGCCGGTTGCAGTGGACTGAGGGAAATCGCAATTCCAACCCGCGTGACAAACATCGAGTATGGTACGTTTTCCGGGTGCAGTGGACTGGCAAGCGTAAGAATTCCCGATGGCGTGAAAAGCATTGGAGAAAGGGCGTTTGACGGTTGCAGTGGACTGAGAAGTGTGGCGATTCCAAACGGTGTGACGAGCATCGAGGGACAGGCGTTTTGCGATTGCAGCGGGCTGACGAGCGTGACGATTGGCGACAGCGTGACGAGCATCGGGAATCAGGCGTTTTACGGTTGCAGCGGGCTAAAGAGCGTGACGATACCCGACAGCGTGACGAGCATCGAAAACTATGCGTTTTATGGTTGCAAGAGCGTAAAGACCATTTCGACCGGCAGTGGCTTGACCAGTCTCGTGAACCTACCCATCCCTCAAAACACGAATTTGACGAGTATCGCCATCGGCAACAACGTAACGAACATCGGGAGTTTTTCCGGTTGCTCCGGGTTGACGAGCGTGACGATTCCCAACGGCGTGAAAAGCATTGGAGACAAGGCGTTTGAAGGTTGCACTGGACTGAAGAGCGTGACGATTGGCAACAGCGTGACGAACATCGGATGGGCGGCATTTTGGGATTGCACTGGACTGAAGAGCGTGACTATTCCCAACAGCGTAAAAAGCATTGAGGATCGCGTATTTGCCGATTGCAGCGGTCTGACAAGCGTGACAATCGGCAATGGCGTGACGGACATCGGATGGAGGGCATTTGAAGGTTGCACCGGACTAAAGAGCGTGGCGATTGGCGACAGCGTGACGAACATAGGGGAGTGGGCGTTTTCCGATTGCAGCGCCCTCAAAGTGTTGTATGTGCCATCGGACTGGGACACCGCGATACTGAAATGGGCGGACTTGCCATCCGGCTGTGCCATTGTGGCTTACGATGCTTCCGGGGAGACCAAAACCGGAACAACACCGGTTGCCGTTCCGCAATCGTGGTTGGTCATGAACGCGGAGGGGATTCTCACGGCGAACGGCGGCGATTACGAGGCTGCCGCCAAGGCGAAAGCGGCGAACGGCGTCAACACGGTTTGGGAGTGCTACGTGGCCGGACTGGACCCGACGGACGCGGATGCGGCATTTACGGCGGAGCTTGCCATCGTGGACGGGAAGCCCGTGGTCTCCTCCGACCCGGACGGCGTGGAAGGCCGCACATACACCGTGGAAGCGAAGAAGGACCTGCTGGATGCGGACTGGGCCGACGTGACGGACAATCCCGCGCCCGAAGCCGACGGCTATCGCTTCTTCCGCGTGGGTGTGTCGCTACGCGAATGACAAATGACGAATGACGAATGAAGGAAGCCCGCGCGGCAAAAGCCGCGCGGTTTCTTTTTGGGGAGAATCGGAATGATTGGCGGCTCCGACAAATGGGGCTCCACGGAACCTGTTTCGTGGGGCATAAGCGGAGCCCTCCTGTTTCCGCCTCCACCCCCTTTTTCAATGTCCGCGAAGCGGGTTTCCATGGTTTTCAATGTTCCAGTCCTTCGTGCCCTTGGCGGACTTCGCGCGAGGCTTTTTCCACGGACACGCGGCTGGAAGCCGCATCCCCAAAAATCCTGTCCATTCTGTAAATCCTGTCGAATAATCCCTGCGTCTCCGCGGGAAACTTTTTTCTTTTCAACTTGAGTGCGCGGCAAGATGCCGCACCTCCGAAAGTGTGTCTCTGCGTGAGCTTTTTTTGAGTTCCTTGCGTTTTTTGTGGCGTTTCGCCTCTTTTTCAATGTCCGCGAAGCGGGTTTCCATGGTTTTCAATGTTTCAAAACTCTCTGCGTCTCCGCGTCTTCGCGGGTAGCTTCCTGTCGTTTTCATGACGCGGCAGGGATGGGGTCCCCGCGAAGCTCGCTTCGTGGGGTTTCGCCGCACCGGACGCAATGCCAATCGGGCTTGCCCTGGCAATCACAAAGCAGCGCGGCAAGATGCCGCACCTCCGAAAAATCCTGTCGAAAACTCTCTGCGTCTCCGCGTCTCCGCGGGAAACTTTTCATTCATTTGTTCGTAATCTCGCACCCAATTTCTTTGCGTCCTTCGCGGACTTCGCGCGAGCTTTTTCTCTGCGGTCACGACAAGCGCGACCCTCCCCCACAGCCACGCGGCTGGAAGCCGCATCCCCCAAATCCTGTCAATCCTGTAAATCCTGTCCGAACACTCTCCGCTGGCTCCGCGCCTCCGCGCGGGCTTCTCCCTCCGTTGCCGCGCGGTCAGCGGCCGGGGCCGAACATGCCGCGCATCCTGCCCTTGCGTTTGCCGAGCATCGCCGCCATCTGTTTCGCCTGCCGGAAGCCGCGTACCAGCTCGTTGACGTCGCTCACCTCGACTCCCGCTCCGCGCGCGATGCGTTTCCGCCGCGAGGCGTTCAGGATTTCCGGCTTCCGCCGTTCCCCCGGCGTCATGCTCTGGATGATCGCCTCGCTCTTCTTCATCTTTTGCGCCCCCTCCTTCTCCATCTTCTCCCGCTCTTCCTGCGGGATGGAAGGAACGCACGGCAGCATTTCGAGAATCTTCCCCAAGCTTCCGATTTTCTTCACCTGCTTCATCTGCGAGAGGAAGTCCTCCAGGGTCAGGCCCTTCGGCCCTTGGGGCGCGGCGAGCTTTTCGCCCATCTCCCGCAGGGTCTTTTCGTCCATCGTGGATTGCACCTTTTCGACGAGCGAAACCACGTCGCCCATTCCCAAGATGCGCGAGGCCATCCGGTCGGGGTGGAAGGGCTCGAGGTCGCCGAGCTTCTCGCCCGTGCCGACGCGGAGGATGGGGCAGCCGATTTCGTGGGCGATGGAGAGCGCCGCGCCGCCGCGCGCGTCGCCGTCGAGCTTGGTGAGGACGAGGCCGGTCAAGGGCAAGGCCTCGTGGAACTTCCGTGCAACATCGACGGCCTCCTGCCCCAAGGCGGCATCGACGACGAGCACCGTGTTCTGTGGCGTCACGGCGGCGGAAAGCTGCCGCAATTCCTCCACCAATGGCTCGTCGATCTGGAAACGCCCCGCGGTGTCGAACAGGACGATGTCCCGCATCCCGGCGCGGGCTGCGGCGAGGGCGCGGGCGCCCAAGGCGGGCACGTCCTCGCCCGGTTCCGGGGCCAACACGTCCACGCCGATTTCCCGCCCCAGGATCTGCAACTGCTCGACGGCGGCGGGGCGGCGGATGTCGCAGGCGGCGAGGAGCACGTTTTTCCCCTGCGCCTTCCACGCGCGGGCGAGTTTCGCCGCGGTGGTGGTCTTCCCGTTGCCGTGGAGACCGAGCAGGAGGACGCGCGCGGGCGGCGAATCGACGGCGAAGTCGTGGCGGTCGCGGCCGAGGAACTCGCGCAACTCGTCGTACGTCGCCTTGGCGATTTGGTCGGCGGGACGGATGCCCTCCAGCACCTTTTCGCCGATGCAACGCGCTTTGACGCGGTCGGCGAAATCGCGCGCGACCTTGAAATTGACGTCGGCTTCGAGCAGCGAGAGGCGGATTTCCCGCATGGCGCGATCGACATCCTCTTCGGTGATGTGCCCGCGCGAGCGGAGGGAGCGGAAGGTGTTGGAAAGGGCCTGGGTGAGTTTGTCGAACATCTCAGGCCTCCGGCGCGGTTTCGGCGAGAAGGGCTTCGCCGTGGCGGGCGAGGAAGCGGGAAAGCGCTTCGCGCCAGTCGTCGAAGACGTCGAGCCCCGCGGCGCGCAGGGCGGCATTGTCCAGAATCGAATTGGACGGGCGGGAAGCCGCGGTGGGGAAGTCGCTCGTCGCGCAGGGGGCGATGCCGGCTTCCACCCCGAGTTCTTCGCAGAACGCGCGGGCGAAGTCGCACCAGGTGCCGTATCCCTGGCTCGTGGCGTGGAAGAGGCCTTCCGCGCGGGCTTCGAGCACGCGGAGCGCCTGTTGGGCGAGGTCTTCGGCGGTGGTGGGGCTGCCGAACTGGTCGGCGACGACTTTCGCGGCATGGTCGGCGGAGGAACGGACGCGGCAGAGGATGGCCTTCACGAAATTGCGGCCGACATCGCTGTACAGCCACGCGGTGCGGAGGATGGCCGCGCGCGCGCCGGAGGCGCGGATGGCCTCCTCGCCGGCGAGCTTGGCGCGGCCGTACTCGTTTTTCGGGCCCGTCGCGTCGGTTTCGACGTACGGCTGCGGGACGGGGCGGTCGCCGGGGAAGACGTAATCGGTGGAAACGTGGAGGAGGAAGACGTTGCGGCGCGCGGCGGCTTCGGCGAGGACCTTCGGCCCGAGCGCGTTGGCGCGCCAGCAGTCGTCCCTGCCCGCGCCTTCGGCGCGGTCCACGGCGGTGTACGCGGCGGCGTTCAGGATCGCGTCGAAGCGCCCGGCGTCGAGCGCGGAAGCGACGCAATCCGCGGACGCGATGTCGAAAGAAGGCAAATCGACCGCGGTCACGGCGTGCCCGCGGGAAGCGAGAAGGGCGGAGGAAGCGCGGCCGAGCTGGCCGAAAGCACCGGTGAGAAGGATTTTCATGGAGTCGATGCTAGCACGCCCTTTTCCCGACCGCGAGCGAAAGCCGTTTGCCGCCTGCAATCCGCATGTCAAGGAAAAATTTCCAAAATCGGCAAGGTGCCGCCTGGGGAGGGAAGCGGCGGCGCACGGAGGGGCGCCGGGTCGCGGTACGTGCCCTATTGGGTGACGGCGGCGACGCGGCGGTGGCGTTCGCGGTCCTCTTCCGCCGTGGCGCGGGCGAGGATGCGCCCGGTCTCGTCGGTCTGCGCCTCCTGGCGGCGCACCGTCGCCACCGCCTGGTCCTGCCCCGTCCGCAAGTCCCGTCCGGCCCGCATCGCGCGGTCTTCCCGCGTGATGGTGGACTGGTCCACGCGTTCGGCGGAAAGCCGGAGGGTGGGGCCGATGGCTTCCGAAGACGGATTGACCAAAATCGGGGACACGCGCGCGTGCGCCCGCTGGGCGGCGGCGGAAAGCGGCCGGAGGGCCAGAAGCGGAAGCAGCAGGAGGAAAAAGGCGGAACGCATGGGCCCCTTGTATACGTCCCGCCCGCGTCCGTCCACAAAATAATGCCGGGGCGGAGAAAACGCTTGTCCTCGTTCGCACCGGCGCGCTATCGTATCCGACAATCCGCTTCAAAAGCACCCCCACAACCCCACCAAGGACACACAGCCATGGCCGAAGAACTGCAACATCTGATCGATCACATCCGCTCCGAAGGCGTCGCTTCCGGCAAGGAGCAGGCCGACGCCCTCCTCGCCTCCGCCAAAGCGCAGGCCGCCCAAATCGTTGCCGACGCCAGGAAGGCCGCCGACGCCGAACGCGCCCGCGCCCGCACCGACGCCGACGCTTTCGCCGCCCGCGGCCGCGAGACGCTCAAGCAGGCGGCCCGCGACCTCCTCCTTTCCGTCGGCGACGCCGCGGGCAAGGTCGTGAGCGGCATCGTCTCCGACAAGGTCGGCGAAGCGCTCACCCCCGACACCATCGCGCGGATGCTCGTCAAGATCGCCGGCGAATACGCCGCCAGCGGCGGCACCACGGACCTCGCCGCCATGGTCGGCGACGCCGACGCGGCCGCCCTCAAGGCTTCTTTCGCCAAGGAATACTCCGACAAGCTCTCCCGCGGCATCGACATCCAGTCCGACCGCAACATCTTCAAGGGCTTCCGCGTGGGCGTGAAGGGCGGGCAGGTCTTCCACGACTTCTCGAAGGACGCCATCGCCGAATCGCTCGCTTCCTTCCTCCGGCCCGAACTCGCCGAACTGGTCAAGCAGGCCGCGGAGTAGCCTTCGATGGGCCGCTACCACTACTTCACCTCGACGCTCCCGGCCCTGGTGCCGGGCGCGGCGCCGCCGTTCTCCCCGGCGGATTTCCTTTTCCACGCGCAGGGCGTCCTTTCCGCGGAAGACCTCCACGAGCTTTCCCTCGTGCTGGACAACCGCGCGGGGGAGGGGACGAGCGCCTTCTCGCGCGCATGGGCGGCGGCGGACGCGCAGATCCGCAACACCGTCGCCCGCTCCCGCGCCGCCCGCCGCGGCGTGGAGGCCAAGCCGTTCCTGCACGACCACGCTGGCTACGCGGTCTGGCTGGACCGCGCCGTCTCCGACGCGCTCGCGAAGGAGAACCCGCTGGAACGGGAAATCGCCCTCGACACGGCGCGCTGGGCGTTCGTGGACGACTTGGCGACCCGCGACGCCTCGGGCCTTTCGGCCGTGCTGGCGTTCGCGGTGAAACTCGCGCTTTGCGCGCGCTGGGGCGCGATGGGCGAGGAGAAAGGCCGCAAAAAACTCGACGAACTCGTCGGAACCATGGAAGAGCGCGCCGCCAGCACGGGCGCCGTCAGTTTCAAATAACACTTGGGAAGGCTGAAACAATGAGCGAAAACATCGGAACGATCGTAGGCGTCAACGGCAACCTGATGACGGTGCAGTTCGACCAGCCGGTCTCGCAGAACGAAGTCGGCTACGCGCGGCTGGGCGGGACGGAGACGCGCCTGAAAAGCGAAGTCATCCGCATCCGCGGCAACAACGCCGACATGCAGGTTTACGAAGACACGTCGGGCCTGAAGGTCGGCGACAAGGTCGAATTCACCGGCAACATGCTGGCGGTCGAACTCGGGCCGGGCCTCTTGGGCCAGGTCTTCGACGGCTTGCAGAACCCCCTGCCCGAACTGGCGGAGCAGTGCGGCTTCTTCCTCCAGCGCGGGACGTACCTGAAGGCCCTCGACCGCGCGAAGAAGTGGGCGTTCACGCCTGTCGCCAAGCCCGGCGACACGGTCGAAGCGGCCGACACGGTCGGTACCGTCCCCGAAGGCATCTTCACCCACCGGATCATGGTTCCCTTCCGCCTCGCGGGCAAGTACACGGTCGAATCCGTCGCCCCCGCGGGCGAATACACGGTCGATCACGTCGTCGCCAAGCTCAAGGCGGCGAACGGCGAGGTCATCGACGTGACGATGGTCCAGCTCTGGCCGGTCAAGGTTCCCATCCGCGCGTACGCCGAGCGCCTCCGCCCGACCGAGCCGCTCGTCACCAAGGTCCGCATCATCGACACCTTCTTCCCGGTCGCGCGCGGCGGCGTCTACTGCATCCCGGGGCCTTTCGGCGCGGGCAAGACGGTCCTCCAGCACATCACTTCGAAGAACGCGGACGTGGACATCGTCCTCGTCGCCGCCTGCGGCGAACGCGCGGGCGAAGTCGTCGAAACCCTGCGCGAGTTCCCCGAACTGATCGACCCGCGCACGGGCCGGACCCTGATGGAACGGACGACCATCATCTGCAACACCTCCTCGATGCCGGTGGCCGCGCGCGAAGCTTCCGTTTACACGTCGGTGACGATCTGCGAGTACTACCGGCAGATGGGCTTGAACGTGCTCCTGCTCGCCGACTCGACCTCGCGCTGGGCGCAGGCCCTCCGCGAAATGAGCGGCCGCCTCGAGGAAATCCCCGGCGAGGAAGCCTTCCCGGCGTACCTCGAATCGACCATCGCGGCGTTCTACGAGCGCGGCGGCGTCGTGCGCCTCCGCGACGGCACCACCGGCTCGGTCACCATCGGCGGGACGGTCTCCCCCGCGGGCGGCAACTTCGACGAACCGGTCACGCAGGCGACGCTCAAGGTCGTCGGCGCCTTCCACGGCCTCAACCGCGAACGCAGCGACGCGCGGCGGTATCCGGCCATCCACCCGCTCGACAGCTGGAGCAAGTATCCCGGCGTGGTCGACGCGGACAAGGTCGCTTTCGCCCGCGGCATCCTCCGCCGCGGCAACGAGGTCAACCAGATGATGAAGGTCGTCGGCGAGGAAGGCACGAGCATCGACGACTTCGTGATTTACCTGAAGGGCGAGTACCTCGACGCCGCCTACCTGCAGCAGAACTCCTTCGACGACGTCGACGGCGCCACGTCCGCCGAGCGCCAGGAGACGATGTTCGAGAAGATCCTCTGCGTGCTGAACGCCAAGATGAACTTCACCGACAAGGACGTCGCCCGCCGCTGGTTCCTCCAGCTGACGAGCGTCACCAAGGACTGGAACCGCGTCGTCCAGGACACGGACGACTTCAAGCAAATCGAATCGCGCATCGACAAGATGCTCTCGGAGGTCTCGGAAAATGCATAAAGTCTACCACCGCATCGAACAGATCGTCGGCAACGTCATCACCGTCCGCGCGGACGGCGTCGCGTACGGCGAATTGGCGCAGGTCACCGGCTCCCTCGGCGTCTCCCTCGCGCAGGTCATCCGCCTCGAAGGCGAGAAGGTCTTCCTCCAGGTCTTCTCCGGTTCCCGCGGCATTTCCACCGAAAGCCGGATCCGCTTCCTCGGCCACAAGATGGACGTGTCCTTCTCCGACGCGCTTCTCGGCCGCGTCTTCGACGGCGCGGGCCGCCCGCGCGACAACGGCCCGGAAATCGACGAGAACCGCATCGCCATCGGCGGGCCCTCCGTCAACCCGGCGAAGCGCATCTTCCCGCGGAAGATGGTCCGCACCGGCATCCCGATGATCGACGTGTTCAACACGCTGGTCGAGTCGCAGAAGCTGCCGATCTTCGCGGCCGCGGGCGAGCCGTACAACGAGCTCCTCGCGCGCATCGCCCTCCAGGCCGAAGTCGATGTCATCATCCTGGGGGGCATGGGTCTCAAGAACGACGACTACCTCCAGTTCCGCGAAACGCTCGAAGCCAACGGCGCGCTCTCCCGCTCCATCCTTTTCATCCACACGGCGGCCGACCCGACGGTGGAGTGCCAGATGGTCCCGGACATCTCGCTCGCCGTCGCCGAACAGTTCGCCCTCAAAGGCAAGCGCGTGCTGGTGCTGCTCACCGACATGACGAGCTTCGCCGACGCCCTGAAGGAAATCGCCATCACGATGGAGCAGATTCCTTCGAACCGCGGCTATCCGGGCGACCTGTACTCGCAGCTCGCCAGCCGCTACGAAAAGGCGGTCGATTTCGAAGGCGCCGGTTCCATCACGATCCTCGCGGTGACGACCATGCCCGGCGACGACGTGACCCACCCCGTCCCCGACAACACCGGGTACATCACCGAAGGCCAGTTCTATCTCCGCAACGGCCGCATCGAGCCTTTCGGCTCCCTGTCCCGCTTGAAGCAGAACGTCAACGGCAAGACGCGCGAAGACCACCGCACCGTGATGAACACGATGATCCAGCTGTACGCGTCGTACAAGGAGACGCTCGAAAAGCAGTCCATGGGCTTCCGCATGAGCGCATGGGACAAGAAGCTCCTCAAGTACGGCGTCCGCTTCGAGAAGGAAATGATGGACCTTTCCGTCAACATCCCGCTCGAAGGCGCGCTGGACCTCGGCTGGCAGATCATGGCCGACTGCTTCGAGCCCGACGAAACCGGCATTTCCTCCAAGCTCATCGCGACGTTCTGGCCGAAGAAAGCCGGGGAAGCGGCGGGAGCGTAGGCGCCCGAGGGAGGCCCAAGGATGCCCAAGGTCAAGAACACCAAAACCGAGCTGAAAGCGCAGCGGGATGCCCTCGCGCGCTATCGGCGGTACCTGCCGACGCTGCAGCTGAAGAAACAGCAGTTGCAGATGGAAATCCGCGGCGTCGAAGCCCGCACCGAGGCCAAGCGCCTCGAAGAGGAGCAGGCGCGCGCGGGCCTCGCCGGGTGGGTGAAGCTGTACAGCGATGACGTGCCGTACCTCGACTTCCTGTCGGTCGAGTCCGTCACCGTCGAACCGGGCAACATCGCCGGCGTCGCCGTCCGCAACCTCCAGGACATTTCCTTCAAGCGGACGCCGCCCGATCTCTGGGCCACCAGCGCCTGGCTCGACGAAGGCCTCGCGACCCTCGAAAAGCTCTTCCGCCTGCGCGTGGAACGGCGCCTCCTCGAAGAACAGCGCCGCCTGCTGGCGGAGGAACTGAGGACGACCTCGCAACGGGTCAACCTCTTCGAGAAGGTCAAGATTCCCGAGTGCCGGGAGAACATCCGCGTCATCAACATCTTCATCGGCGACGAGAACACCTCGGCGGTCGTGCGCAGCAAGATCGCCAAGGGCAAGGCCGTCGCGAAGGCGGCCGCGCGCGAGGCGGAAGCCGCCGCGGCGGCGGAAGGAGCGGGAGCATGAGCATCGTACGAATGCAGAAACTGACCCTTCTCTCGCTGGCCCGGGAGAAGGCGGCGACGCTGGACGAGCTGCGCAAGCTCGGCGTCCTGCACGTCAAGCCCTTCGTCCCGCCCGCGGGCAAGGACGTCGACGCGGCCAAGGCGCGCGAGGCGGAACTGGCGGCAATCCTCGCCGCGCTGCCCGCGGCCGAAGAGGGCGCCCCCGCGCCGGAAGGGACCGACGAAGAGATTGTCGGAACCCTCGAAAAGATTCTCGACGAAAAGAAGGCCCGCACCGCGGAAGCGGAGAAGCTCGCGAACGAAATCGCGCACTTGGCGCCGTTCGGCGAATTCAAGCCGGAAGACGCGAAAGCGCTCGCCGCAAGCGGCATCGTTCTCAAGCTCTACCGGACGGGCGGGACGCCGCCCGCGTTGCCGGAAGGCGTTTCCGCCCACGAACTTTCGGGCGCGAAGAAGACGAAGAACTGGGCCTTGTTCGGCAAGGGCGATTTCACCTGGGAAGGTGCCGAAGAGGTGCCGATGCCGCAGCGGGGGCTTGCCTCCGTCCGCGCGGATGCCGCCGGGAACGCCGCGCGGCTCGAAGGCATCGAGCGTGAACTCGCGGCCTACGCGCCCGCGAAGGCCGTCGTCGAAAAGGCGCTTGCCGACGCGACCGCCGCCCGGGCGTATGCGGAAGTCGCCTCGGGCATGGCCGAAGAGGAAAGCATCGCCTGCGTGCAGGGATTCCTCCCCGCCGACGCGGTCGAATCCGTCCGCGCCGCCGCGAAGGCGAAAGGGTGGGGAATCGTCGTCGACGAACCCACCGCGGCCGACGACGTCCCCGTCGCGCTCCGCCAGCCGAAGTGGGCGAAGCCCATCCAGGCCGTGTTCGAAGGCATCAACATCCTGCCGGCGTACAAGGAAGCGGACGTGAGCGTGGTGTTCATGCTCTTCTTCTCGCTTTTCTTCGCCATGATCATCGGGGACGCCGGGTACGGGGCGATCTTCCTTCTCCTGACCCTGCTCTTCGCGAAGAAGATGTCCGCCAACGCGCGGAACTTGTTGCTCGTCACCTCCTCCGCCACCATCGTCTGGGGGTTGATCACCGGTTCCGTGTTCGGCATCCCGCAGGAATGGCTCGCCAGCCACGGCTTCGCCAAGCTCTGGCCGGAGTACCTGAACCCGTTGCGCGAACGCTCCGCCCAGAACGTCATGGGGATGTGCTTCCTGATCGGCGCCATCCAGATCACCATCGGCCACCTCTGGAACGTGTGCGACTTGGTGAAGGAGAAAAGCACCAAGGCCTTGGAGCAGATCGGCTGGACGCTGACGACCTGGTACATGTTCTTCATGGCCGACAACATGGTGATCGGCGGCAACATGGCGAAGTACCTGGGAAGCCCCGACTGCCTCAAACCCTTCACCGGCTCGCCGCTCGACTGGGCGTGCATCCTGGGCATCGCGCTGATTGCCCTGTTCATGCTCAAGCCCTCCGAAATCAAGGACGGGTGGTTCAACCTGGCGCTGCTGCCGCTCAACATCATCAACAACTTCACCGATGTGGTCAGCTACGTCCGGTTGTACGCCGTCGGCGCCGCGGGCTTCGCGGTCGCCAACGCCTTCAACACCATGATTTTCGGCGGGAAGATGACGATCGTCTCCGGCATCTTCGGCGCCGTTCTGGTGTTTCTGGCGCACACGCTCAACATTCTCTTGTGCGTGATGGGCGTGCTCGTGCACGGCATCCGCCTGAACACGCTGGAGTTCTCGAACCACAAGGGCATTTCCTGGTCCGGCACGCCCTACCGGCCCTTCCGCCGGGCGGAAAACGCGATTTGAAGAAAACAACCACCAACCCCAACTACGAGGAGTAAACAATGACGGAACAGGTTATGATGGCATTGGCCAAAGCGGGCGGTCTGGCCGCCTTGGGAATCGCGGCGATCGGTTCGGCTCTCGGAGCCGGGACGGCCGGCGCGTCGGCGATCGGCGCGTGGAAGAAGTGCTACGCGCAGAGCAAGGCGGCACCGTTCATCCTGATCACGTTCATCGGCGCGCCGCTGTCGCAGACGATCTACGGCATGATCCTGATGAACACCATCAAGGGGCGTCTCGCCAACGGCGACTGGTCGGCGCAGAACTGGGCGGCGGCCCTGCTCGCGGGCATCTGCGGCGGCTTGGGCATGTGCTTCTCGGCGTGGTACCAGGGCGTCGCTGGCGCCGCGGGCGCGGACGCGCTGGCGGAAACCGGCCAGGGCTTCGGCAACTACCTGATGACGCTGGGCGTCGTCGAAACCGTCGCCTTGTTCGTGCTGGTCTTCAGCATGATGGGCTTGGGCTGATTCGCATCCTCCATCCCAAACTCAACGCAACGCGCCCTCCAAGCGGGCGCGTTTTCATTGCCGGAGCGCGGGTACCCCGCCCGCCATTCCAATTCCGATCCACTTCTTCTCTCCCCAAACCTTTCCTCTCCCTTCTTGGGATATCAAGGAACCCCACGAATTTTTCCCCATATTCCCAATCCATCTCCCCATGAAACCCATCTCGTCCATCATCCTTTGAAGAGATGTGCCGTCTCCCCCCCCAGGCATTGCAATGCACTAACTCATATCCTCGCATCTCACGACCCTCATGCCTTTTGTGCAAGGATGACCGCTGGCTCATCTTGCCTTGACTTTTCCCAATTGGAAAGCATCTGGAAAACGACAAAAGCGACGCTGGGTTGGACGGGGATGGCATAGCGGGAATTGTCTCCGTATTCCACGAGCGCCTGAAGGACTGAAACCGCGAGAATCATGAGAAAAATGACTTCCTCGGCCCCGATGTTGCGCCGTTTGAGGGCATTCAATAAGAGGAAGGGGAAAATCAGCAGAAACATGGAATTGACGAAAAGCCATGCCACTTTTTGGAGTGGCCAGAGTTTGCCAACGCGTTTGTCGAGACGCGGATTGCGCGAGTAATCCGCATCGTAGAGAAGGGAAACACGCCAAAAACGGCTCCATGCCTTGGCAACACTGCCGAGATAGAGAAATGGGTGTTTGCCGATGGCCACGAACGAGAGATGCAGATAGTACGTCGAGTAGGCGGATGCCGGATCGAAACCGGGACGGGGAATGAAAGCCCGGTTGTCATCCAAATCCTGGGCCCGTTGCCAATATTGGTCACGGAGGCGGACGATTTCCGGAACGAGATGCAATGGGTCGGATGAACCCGCAGCCTCGATGAATGGGAGGGTGTGCTGGGAGAGGTTGAATGGAAGTGTGGAAGAAAGGATGGCCTTTCCGGTGTGGACTTTGTTGAACGCCACAAGCGCCAGAATGGGGAGCATGGCGGCCAAGAGAAAAGGAAGGCTCCGAAATGCAACCCGTCGGACGAACCCCATGCCCTCCTGCCGGAAAACTGGTGCAATGGCGAGAACCGGGATGATGGCAATGTATTGTGGTCGGGTCAGAACAAGCACTGCGGCCAGACACCCCAGCACCACAGAGAAGAGAATGGTTGTCCTCGGTCCCCTGATACGTTCGGAGAAGGCAACTGCCACGACCACCAAGGTGAACAGGAAAGTGGCCACCGATTCGGTCAGGATGTATGCATCGGGGAAAAGGAGATTGAGCGATATGGACAAAAAGGCTGCCAACCCGATGCTCACCCCCATGCGATGCGAACACTGGAACAAAACCAGTGAGAGCACCCCGATGCCGATGGACGAGAGTGCGCATTGAATCAGTGCGACTCGTCCGGGAACACATCCGGCAAGATTCAGCAACAAGGGATAACCCGGCGTCCTCCAAGCGGTATAACCCGAAAAGTCATGCGAACGCATCATGTCGGCCAATGCAAGATAGCCGAGTGAATCATTGGCGGCAACAGGTCCATACGCTTTGCGGACGGCAAGCCGGATGGACAGGGAAAAGATCAGGGCAAACAGAAATGTCGCCCAAGCGATGCGGGACGGCGAAGGACGGGAAAGAGGCGGCATGGCGTCGGTTCCTTTCTTCCTTGGCGGAACGGACGCCGGGCAATGGGAGAGCACGCAAAAAGTGCGTTCTCAAACCATGCTCGCCTCGGAGGCCCTACCACAGGCCTGGTTTGCCGACATGGACAAGAACGCACCCAAACAGGTGCGTTCCGCAGCATGAATGGCAAACCAAGGTCCGGTAGGGACTCAGGGCAAAATCGTCGAAATGGATACGTGGTAGGTTTTCCGAGGCGACGACGTGCGTGCGGTCACGCAAAAGAATGTTGCTAGGGTTTAGTTGATGGGAACTCCTGGGTTGTGCGCTTGGACGGATGGCGATGTGCCAGACGGCCGGGAGCGCGTGACGAAAGCCACTATAACAAGGAACCCATCGGGCAAAAGCGAAAACTCAAGAAGGCAGAGGCCTGTCTCTCGATGCCCCCCCCGCCACCATTCCTTTGAAATCCCGGCAGTATTCTGCACCGTTTCCCACCCATTGGCAAACTCCCGGTTGCCCGGCGAGTTGGGGGAATGTGCAAGACCGGGTTGCTTGAAAACAGGTTATGATGGCATTGGCCAAAGCGGGCGGTCTGGCCGCCTTGGGAATCGCGGCGATCGGTTCGGCTCTCGGTGCCGGCACGGCGGGAGCGAGTTCGATTGGCGCGTGGAAGAAGTGCTACGCGCAAGGCAAGGCGGCCCCCTTCATGCTGGTGACCTTCATCGGCGCACCGCTGTCGCAGACGATTTACGGCATGATTCTCATGCTGACAATCAACGGCAAAGTTGCCTCTCCGGAATGGGTCGCGACCCACTGGGCGGCGAGTCTGCTCTGCGGGATTTGCGGTGGCTTGGGCATGATGGCGAGCGCGTGGTACCAAGGCGTCGCGGGCGCCGCGGGCGCGGACGCGCTGGCGGAGACCGGCCAGGGCTTCGGCAACTACCTGATGACGCTGGGCGTCGTCGAAACCGTCGCCTTGTTCGTGCTGGTCTTCAGCATGATGGGCTTGGGCTGATCCTTTCCAAAACCCGCACCCCGCCGCATGCGGCCGCCCGGCCGCACGCGGCGTTTTTCGTGGCAGGGACCTTTCCCCCGCACGGCGCGCCCCGCGCCGATTCCTTCCCTTTCCGGTTCCCGTCCGCCGCCGGGCGCCGAATGCCGATTGCTTTCCCGGCACTGCTTGTACCCGTGCTGTCCCGTGGCCTTGCCGCCAAGGGGTTCGGAAGATGTCGAAAATCAAGCAAGCACGGGAGTTTTGGATTTTGCCGCGTCCGCAATGGGCGCGATGCCGTCCCGGCGGGGTACCCTCCTCCCACCGCAAATCAAGGGGTTTCGGGCCGTCATGGGGACGGCCTTGCCGCTCCCCTATGTCCCCGGAAACGAGACGACATGATCCGGCTCGCCGCAACTCTTCCGCAATTGTCCATCGTCGAAAGGCAAGGGAGCGGGTTGATGGCCCTCGATGGAAACCATGAACGGACAGACACCTGTACTCCATGCATAAAAATCTTGGAGGCGTCCGTTCCTGAAATGGAATTCCACGCCAAAATCCGGGTGTTTTCCGGTATTTCCGCCAACAAATGCCTTCGTGACTCCGCTGTCGTCATAGTCGTCGTGGGTTGGCGCGATGCCCATCCCCGCGAGATCGTCCAATCCGATCTCCCGGACAAGATATCTTCGCCCCTTCCAGCAAAATTCGAGATTGCATTCGGCGGAAATCGCTTGGACACCATCCCCCCCGACCCGGACGCTGAACCACTGAATCCGCCCGTGCCGGTCCTTGTGCCCCGTAAACTCGACCCCCTGTTTGTAAAGTGCCGTATGCCACTCGGTTCCAAAAACGTAGAGACAGGACGCGGAAACGAGGGCAAGCGCAACCATGGACAGGGAAACCGTCACGGCAAGGAGGCGGGGACGCCGCCTCCCGGGGCGGCGTCCGGTCGTCTTGTCGGCATGGCGTTTCATGTTTTTCCCTTGGGGTGCAAGTTCCACCGCCATTCCCGCACACCCCTTGGGGCCGGGTCAAGCGCGAAAAGCGGATGCGGCCCCGCGGCAAGACCGGACCCCGCGCGGCAAACTTGCGCGCGCCCTCCGCTTTTCGTAGGCTCCCGTCCACAAGGAGCCTCCCATGAAAGTCCGCCAGATTTCCGTCTTCCTCGAAAACCGTTCCGGCCGCCTCGCCGAAACCCTCCGCACCCTCGCCGACGCCGGCATCAACATCCGCGCGCTCTCCATCGCCGACACCAACGACTTCGGCATCCTCCGCCTCATCCTCGACGACCCCGACCGCGCCGTCGCCGCCCTCCGCGCCGCCGGCCGCACCGTCGCCACCACCGACGTCCTCGCCGTCGAAATCCCCGACGAGCCCGGCGGCCTCGCCTCCTTCCTCGCCCGCGTCGCCGAAAGCCGCCACAACATCGAGTACCTGTACGCCTTCGTCACCCGCCAGGCCGACCGCGCCGTCGTCATCTTCCGCTTCGAGGACGTGGACGCGGCCCTCGAAGGCCTCCTCGCGCACGGCGTGCGCGTCCTCTCCGCCGCCGACCTCGCGACCCTGTAAGCCATGGCGCCTCCCGGCCAGGCGGAACCGGTTTCCCTTGACAAAGGCCGGACGCCTCCCGCGCCCCCTCCCGCCGGAACGGCGGGCCTCCGCCGCCACGTGGGGACGGTGGGCCTCTTCACGATGGCGAGCCGCGTGCTCGGCCTCGTCCGCGAATGGCTGATGGCCCATTTCGTCGGGGCGGGGCTCGCGAGCAGCGCGTTCTACGTCGCCTTCGCCATCCCCAATTTCGCCCGCCGCCTCTTCGGCGAGGGCGCGCTTTCCTCCGCCTTCGTCCCCGTCTTCAAGGGCCTTGCCGAAAACGGCCGCATGGACGCGGCGCGGCGCCTCGCGCGCGCCGTCTCGACGATGGCGTGGCTCATGCTCGGCGCGGCGGTCCTCCTCGCGATGCTCGCCGTTTCCGGCGCGCTCGCGTTCGCGCCGGACATGCCGGAACGCGCCGCGGTGACGCTGCGCCTCCTCCGCGTGATGCTGCCGTACGCGGTTTTCATCTGCGCCGCGGCCTTCGGAATGGGCGTGCTCAACGCGCTCGGCCGCTTCGCGGCGGCGGCCTTCGCGCCGTGCCTGCTCAACCTCGTCTGGATCGGGACCCTCCTCGCCATCCTCTTTTTCCCGGGCCTCGCGCTCTTCGACCGCGTGCGCATCCTCTCGTGGGCGGTGCTCGCGGCGGGGGCCCTCCAGATGGCCTTCCTCCTCCGGTGCGCGCGGCGGCGCGGCGTGCCGCTCGTCCCGTCGCGCGAGGGGTGGCGCGACGAGGCGACGCGCCTCGTCTGGCGCAACACCGCGACGGCCATCGTCGGCGCCGGGGCCGTCCAGATCAACGCGTTCCTCGACCAGGTCCTCGCGCTCTACGCGGCCGAATGGGCGCCGAGCGCCATCGCCTACGCGGACCGGCTGATGGAGCTGCCCCTCGCGCTCTTCGGGACGGCCTTCGGGACGGTCCTTCTGCCCTCGTTCGCGGGCCGCTTCGCGAAGGGCGACCAAGACGGCGCGCGCGCGGCCCTGCGGCAGGGCATCCGCGACATGATGATGCTGATGCTGCCTTCCGCCGCGGGGCTCGCCGTCCTCGCGCCGGACGTGACCGCGGCGCTTTTCGAGCACGGCGCGTTCGGGCCGGAATCGACCACGCGGGTGGCGCGCGCCGTCGCGGCGTACGCGGCGGGGCTCGCGTTCTTCGGCCTCGCGAAGGCGCTCGCGCCGTGGTTCCACGCGCAGAACGACATGAAAACGCCCTTGCGCGTCTCGGTGCGGATGGTGTTCGCCAATTTCGCGCTCAACCTCCTTTCGGTGCTGTGCCTCCCGGTCGAATGGCGGCACGTCGGCATCGCGGGGGCGACGGTCGTCTCGTCGGCCGCGTCGTGCGCGTGGTTGCTCGCGCTTGCGCGGAAGCGGAACGGCCCCTTGGGGTTTGCGGCGCTCCTCCGCCCGCTCGCGCGCATCGCCCTGGCGGCGGCGGCCATGGGTGGCGTGTTGCTGGTGGCAGCGCCGCAGGTCGCGCGGCTCCTCCCGGGGGAGACGATGAAGCTCCGCCTCCTGCGCATCGCGCTGGAAGTCCCGCTCGGCGGCGCGGTCTATTTCGCCGCGCTGGCGCTCCTCCTCCCCGACGCGGCCGCCGCGGTCCGCTCCCGTTTCGCGCGCCGCCGCGGCTGACGCCGCGCGAAAAAGCGTTTTGCCAATGTTTGGCAAAACACGGCCGAATTTGCCAATGTTTGGCAAAATGCGCTCCGGCCGCAGGAGGGAAAGGAAACAGCCATCCGGGGAACCGGATGGCCGTTCGGGGCGGGGGAGGGCGGTGCCCTACAGCCGCGTGCCGGAGGGGATGACCGTCCCCTTCGGAATGACGATCACGTTGTCGCGCACGCAGTAGAGAGGGGTCGTCTCGCCGTCCTTCTTGCCTTCCGGCGAGATGTAGCAGTCGTCGCCGATGCGCGCGTTCTTGTCGATGATGGCGTTGCGGATGAAGCACGCCTTGCCCACGCCCAGCGGCACGCCGCTCGCGTCGTCCTTCTGCCCCTCGAAGTAGTCCGCGCCCATCATCACGGTGTGTTCGAGGACGCTGCCCTCGCCGATGCGGGAGCGGACGCCGATCACCGAATGCAAAATCCGGTGGCCGGAGACGATGCACCCTTCGCTCAGGAGCGCGCGGGTGAAGTCGCAGCAGTTGATCTTGCTCGGCGGGAGATAGCGCATGTGCGTGTACACCGGAGCGTCGGGGTCGTAGAAGCTGAACGGCGGGAGCGGGTCGGTCAGTTCGAGGTTCGCCTCCCAGAAGGCGCCGATGGTCCCGATGTCGCGCCAGTAGCCCGTGAAGCGGTGCGCGAAGACGGCGTGTTCCCGGATGGCCGCGGGGATGATGTTCTTGCCGAAGTCCTTCTCTCCGCTTTCGAGGAGCTCGAGGAGGACCTTCGTGTTGAAGAGGTAGATGCCCATGCTTGCCAAGTACAGGTCGTCGGTCCCCGGCGCGCGCAATTCGTCGAGGAGCGGCGTGTCGCCGGGCTTTTCGGCGAAGCGGACGATGCGGCCCTTTTCGTCGGTGTGCATGATGCCGAGCGCCCCGGCCTGGTTGCGCGGGACGGGCTTGGTGCAGATGGTCACTTCCGCCTTGTTGGCGAGGTGCTCGCGGATGACTTCGCGGAAATCCATGCGGTAGAGCTGGTCGCCGGAGAGGATGAGGACGAGGTCGGGGTTGCGGTCGCGGACGTAGCGCATCGACTGGCGCACGGCGTCGGCGGTGCCTTCGAACCACGCGGCGGAGTCGGGGGTCTGCTGGGCGGCGAGGACGCGGACGTGGCCGGAGTGGAAGCGGTCGAAGACGTACGTGTTCTGGACGTGCTGGTGGAGGGAGACGGAGTTGAACTGGGTGAGGACGTCGATCTGCCGGAGGCCGGAATTGATGCAGTTGCTCACGGGAATGTCCACGAGCCGGTACTTGCCGGCGAGCGGGACGGCGGGTTTGCAGCGGACCTGGGTGAGCGGCTGGAGACGCTTGCCTTCGCCGCCGCCGAGAATGACGCAATCGACTTTGCACATGGGGATACCTCCTTGGGATGGACTTTCCCCCATCCTATCCCATCCCGCGCCCTCTCTTCAAGCGCGGGAGAGGGGCCCCTGGCGGCCGCTTCCGCTCCGCGGCGCGGCGGGGTGGATGCTTGCATCCGCGCGCCCGGCGGCATAAAGTTCGCCGCATGACCTCTTTCCCCCGTCCCGCCGCCGTCGTCGGCGCCGGCCACTACGTGCCCGAGAAAATCCTCTCGAACGCGGACCTCGAAAAAATCGTCGATACCTCCGACGAATGGATCCGCACGCGCACCGGCATCCGCTTCCGCCGCATCGCCGCGGAAAACGAGTCCACCTGCGACATGGCCATCCATGCGGCCAGGGCCGCCCTCGCTTCCGCCGGGATTTCCCCCGCCGACGTGGATGCCGTCGTCTTCGCGACGGGCACCCCCGATTACTTCAACATCCCCTCCTGCGCCTGCCTCCTCCAGCACGCCCTCGGCATCCCGCACGCGTACGGCTACGACCTCGCCGCCGCCTGCTCCGGCTTCGTCTACGCCCTCGACGCGGGCGCCACCGCCATCGCCGCCGGGCGCGCGGACACCGTCCTCGTCGTCGGCGCCGAAAAGCTCTCCGCTTTCACCGACTACACCGACCGGAACACCTGCGTCCTCTTCGGAGACGGCGCGGGAGCCGTCGTCCTGCGCGCTTCCGAAACGCCGGGCGTCCTTTCCACGGTCCTCGGCATCGACGGGGACAAGTCCTCCCTCATCAGCCTGCCCGGCGGTGGCTCGCGCAATCCCCCGTCGCAACGGGTCCTCGACGAGCGCCTCTGCTACTGGCGCATGCAGGGCCGCGAACTTTTCAAGGTCGCCGTCCACACCCTGACCCAGGGCGCGCAGGACGCGCTCGCGAAGGCGGACCTTTCGCTCGACGACATCGACGTCATCATCCCGCACCAGGCGAACGCGCGCATCATCGAAGCGGTCTGCGACCGCCTCGGCGGCGAAAAAGCCCGCGAAAAGCTTTTCCTCGACCTCGACGTGTACGGCAACACCTCGGCCGCTTCCATCGCCATCGCCCTCTCCGACGCGGTGTCGCAGGGCCGCATCGTGCCCGGCAGCAAGGTGCTCCTGACCGCCTTCGGCGGGGGACTCACCTGGGGTGCCGCGGTTCTCGTCTGGGGAGGCCGCGCATGAGCCGGATGCTCCTGTTCCCCGGGCAGGGCGCCCAGGCCGTCGGCATGGGCAAGGACCTCTGCGGCGCCTCCCCCGCGGCGAAAGCCGTTTTCGCGCGCGCAAGCGATCTCCTCGGGTTCGACCTCCTCGCGCTCTGCGCGGAAGGCCCGGCCGAAGAACTGACCCAAAGCGAAAACACGCAACCCGCGATTTTCACGCATTCGGCGGCGCTTCTCGCGGCCGCGGAAGAGCAGGGGCTCGACCTCGCCTCCGTCGCGGGCGCGGCGGGGCTTTCGAGCGGCGAATGGGCCGCGCTGTACGCGGCGGGCGTCGTCACCTTCGAGGCGGCCATCCGCATCCTCCGCGCGCGCGGCCGCTTCATGCAGGAAGCCTGCGACGCGACGGCGGGCGGGATGATTTCGGTCATCGGCCTCGACGCGGCCGCGTGCGAGAAAATTGCGGCGGACGCGGGGCTCGTCGCAGCGAATTACAATTCCCCGCAGCAGACGGTCCTCTCCGGCCCGGCGGAAAACATCGCCCGCGCCGAAGAACTCGCCGCCGCGGCGGGCGCCAAGATGGCGGTCCGCCTCACGGTCGCCGGGGCTTTCCACGGCCCGCTCATGCGCCCCGCCGCCGACCGGCTGGCGGAAGTGCTCGCCGCCGAAACGTTCGCTTCTCCGCGCTTCCCCGTCTGGAGCAACGTCACCGCCCGCCCGCACGGCGAAGCGGCCTCCATCCCCGCGATGATGCTGCAACAGGTATACTCCTCCGTCCGCTGGTCCGAAAGTTTCGCGGACATGGCCGCACACGGCATGACCGAAGCCATCGAACTCGGCCCCGGCAAGGTCCTCTCCGGCCTTGCCCGCCGCATCGACCGCAACGTCCGCGCCGTCAGCGCTTCCGATCTGCCCACCCTCCTCGCCGCGTTCGCGGCCGGTTCCAACTGAAGGATTTCCCATGAACGAACTGCAAGACCAAGTCGCCATCGTGACCGGCGCCGCCCGCGGCATCGGCCGGGCCATCGCGCTCAAGCTCGCCGACGAAGGCGCGAAGCTCGCGCTCGTCGATGTCAAGGCCGAATGGCTGGAAGAATCGCTCGCCCTCGTCCGCGCGAAGGGCGTCGAGGCGGAAGGCTTCGCCTGCGACATCGCTTCGGGCGAGGCCGTCGAAGCGGCGGTGAAGGCCGTGCACGGGCGGTTCGGGAAAATCGACATTTTGGTCAACAACGCCGGCATCACGCGCGACACCCTGCTCGTGCGGATGAGCGAGGCGGACTGGGACGCGGTGCTTTCCGTGAACCTCAAGGGCGCGTTTTTGATGACCAAGGCCGTCGGCCGCATCATGATGAAGCAGCGCGGCGGCGCGATCGTCAACATGGCGAGCGTCGTGGGCCTGATGGGCAACGCGGGGCAGGCGAACTACACCGCGAGCAAGGCGGGCCTGATCGCCTTGACCAAGACCACCGCGCGCGAACTCGGTCCCCGCGGCGTGCGCGCCAACGCCATCGCCCCGGGCTTCGTCCACACGGCGATGACCGACGCTTTGCCCGAAGCCGTCCGCGAAGGCATGCTCAAGATCATCCCGCTCGGGCGGGCCGCGGAGCCGGAAGAAATCGCCGACGCCGCCGTCTTTCTCGCGGGCCCGCGCGCGCGCTACATCACCGGCCAGGTTCTCGCCGTCTGCGGCGGCATGACCATGTACTAGGGGAGAAAGAAAATAGCGTTGCACCTGCGGGGGAAATCCGATTTAATCGACCCAATCACAAACCACAAGGAACTACCCATGGCACTTGAAGACAAAGTCAAAGACATCATCGTCGAACAGCTGGGCGTCAACGCCGACCAGGTGACGCCGGAAGCGGCTTTCATCGAAGATCTCGGCGCCGACAGCCTCGACACCGTCGAGCTGGTCATGGCGTTCGAAGAAGCCTTCGGCGCGGAAATCCCCGACGAGGATTCCGAGAAGCTGAAGACCGTCGGCGACGTCATTTCCTACCTCAAGGAAAAGGGCTTCGGCAAAGAGTAGCCGGTTTCCCGAAAAGGGCGGAAGGGTTTTCCCCTTCCGCTTTTTTTATCGTGAAGGCGCTGGTGGTCAAACTCTCCTCGCTGGGCGACATCGCCCAGGCCCTGCCCGCGGTCCGGCGGCTCGCGGAACGGACGGGCGCGGAGATCCACTGGCTCGTCCAGCCGGAGTACGCGGCGCTGGTGGAGGCGCTTCCGTTCGTTGCGAAGGTGCTGGTCTGGTCGCGCCACGGCGGGCTCTGGACCCGTGCCAAGGCGTGGAAGGAACTCCGCCGCGAGCGCTACGACGCGGTGCTCGACTTGCAGGGACTTCTCAAAAGCGCCCTCCCCGCCAGTCTCGCGCGCCGGACCGGGGAGGGGTGGAAGGACGGCGTTCCCCCGCCCGCCCCGCGCGAACACACGTGGAACCA
>JAFSUH010000009.1 GCA_017445365.1 Kiritimatiellia bacterium
AAACGGTCAGGACGGAGGACGCCGAGAGGCCCGCGCCGTCGCAAAAACGGACGAAGCGCTTCTTGGTTTTGTCGTCGATGGAGAGGGTGAGGTTGGCCATGAAAAATCCTTTTGCGTGGAATCCATGTGAATTATGCGTGACATTGACGTGAAAAACAAGTGCAATTTTTGTTTTTGCAGCAAGCGCGGGGACTCGGTGTCCCTTGCGCAAAGCGCGGCAGGATGCCGCACCTCCGGAAGAGACCATGAAGGGAGAAGACAAATAAATGACACTGTTGAGGCTGTCGAAGAATGCGTTCGTGCGTCAATACGGGCCGTTCACGTACGTGCTGGAGCGGATCGGGAGCCGGGAGAAGATGTTCCTGGACGCGGAGCCGTTCTTGCAGTGGATTGCGCGGGAGGCGCGGGAGAAGAAAGAAATCGTCGAGAGGATTTCCGGGTTGTTCGCGGGAGTGGACCGGGAGACGGTCGAGCGGAACTTCGACGAATTTCTCGCTCCGCTGTTGGCGGTCCGCGAATTTGGCGGGATGGCAGGCACGGGCCTCTTCGGAAAGGCGCGATGCCGCAACCATGCGTTCGACGGCGGTACGGCGGTCGGGGAACCGGTCGATGGCGCCGCGCACCTCGTCTTCGGGCACGCCGAAGGCTTTTCCCAACTCGATGAAATCGGCCGAGGAATGGAAGCCCGGGATTTCGCAGGCGGGGGTGAAGCGACCGTTCTCCGGTTCTTCGACGGGCCCGATGCCCGGCCTTTTTGACTGCAATCCGGACCTTTCGGGATCTGTCGGCGAAGGCGGGTGACAGACAGCCCGGTGGCACACGTACTCTGGCGTTTCCACCTATATTGGCACGATGGGTCTGCCGTTGTGCCGTCTTGACTCCCATTTCCGCTCGCGGCATAGTTTGGTTGAGAACTTTCAGATAGCAACATTGCTAATTGACAAATTGCAAGCAAATCAACAACCGGAGTCGGAAGCATGATGACCATGGAAGAATTGCGCGGGGTGGCGGAAAAACAGCGCCGGGCCGAAATGCGCAGGGAAGCGGGCTTGCCGCGCCGGGTGGCGGTGGACGAGCGGATGCTGGCGACCCACGCCTTGGTGCTGACGGGGGTGCGACGATGCGGAAAGGGCACTCTGATGACGCAACGGATACGGGAAAGGGGCGAAGGGTGGTTTTACCTCAAGTTCGATGCGCCGCAGCTGGTGGCGTTCGACTTGAAGGATTCCGCGCGACTGGACGGGGTGGTGGAAGAAAGCGGGGCGAAACGGCTCTTTTTCGACGAAATCCACGAAGTGGAGGGCTGGGAACTCTACGTGCTGGAGAAGCTGGACGAGGGCTACCGCGTTTGCGTGACAGGTTCCAACGCGTCGTTGCTGAAGGGCGAACGGGCGGGCAAGCTGACGGGACGCCACGTGTCGCTGGAGCTGTTCCCGTTTTCCTACGCGGAGTATCTGGCGTTCACGGGCAAGGAAAAGGGCCGTGCGAGCGTGGAGGAGTATCTGAAGACGGGCGGATTCCCCCGCTACGTGCAAACGGGGGAAGAAACGCATCTGGCGGAACTGTTCGACGACATCGTGCAACGGGATGTGGTGCTCCGCCACGGCATCCGCGACCGGGGGGCGGTGGAGCGGCTCGCATGGTGTCTGGCCGAAAACCCCGGGTGCCGGTTCAGCGCCACGCGGATGCTGGAAGCGCTGGGGGTGAAGAACGCTTCGACGGTGACGCAGTGGTGCGACTGGCTCCAGGACGCCTACCTGTTCTTTTTCGTGCCGCGGCACAGCGATTCGGCGCGGGCGCGGTTGGTGAACCCGCGGAAAGCGTATTGCGTGGACACGGGGATGCTGGACGTGGTCTCCACGCGGCTGGTGTTCAACGACGCGTTGCGTTTCGAGAACATGGTGTTTCTGGCTTTGCGGCGGGTGTTCCGCGAAATCTGCTATTTCGACGAAGGGTCGGGGGAATGCGATTTCGTCGCGGCAAGGCGCCACCGGGTGGAAATGGCGGTGCAGGCGTGCGTGGAATTCGGAGGGGAGAACGCGCGGCGGGAGTTGCGCGGGGTGAGGGGGGCGATGGCGCGCTTCGGATTGAAGGAAGGCTGGATCGTGACCATGGGGCAACGGGAAGAATACGAAGTGGAGGAAGGCATCGTGCGGGTCGTCCCGTTCTGGGACTTCGCCCCTTCTTCCCTCTGACACACCGTCCTCCTGCCGAACCGGGAGAGGTCCGTTGTCCGTGGTTTCCCGTCCGTTGCCGTCTTGCCATCGGCCGGACGGAAGAAATTTCAGTCAGGGGCGTACGGGAGATGGCGTCCGCCTGCTTGCCGAGGTGCGGACGGGAGCCTCACCCCGGGAATCCCCAAAACTCTCCGGATTTCAATGGATGCCGGTGGTCGGCTCCGCTTGCGTCCGAGCCGTGTTCCCCGGCTGGCGCATGGGATCGGAGGTGGCAATGGTTCCGTCGGGCAGTTGCCAGACGATCGTCCCGTTCACGACGTAAACGTTTGGAATGCCATCCCTGCGGTTCTCGTCCTGCGCTTCGCGCACGGCACGGTTGGCGATGGCCAGCAATCTTGCGTCCCATTCGTTCATGTTCCCTCCTTGAAAAGCGCGAAAAGCGGTTCCGAGAAAACGGACTCGCGACCGTCGGCATCCTTGCGGGCAACCACGCCTATTTGCGTCGAACCGTTGTAGAAAAGCGTCCAGCGGTCGGCAAGCGGGGCGTGAACGGCAAGAAAGTTTTTCTTGCTGCGGGCGTAACGCCGGCGGACATCGCCATCGGGGATGGCGTGCCCCCCGTGCCGCACTCGCGCGGCAATCCGGGCGATGCAGACTTCCGGAGAATCGACGAAAACGTAAATCAACGTTGTCTCGTAGCCGAGTTCGCGCGCACGGAGGAGCGTTTTGACGTGAACCATGCCGGAGAGCGTCGTTTCGATTGCGAACGACGTTCCGGCGGCAAAAAACGCGTTGATGCGGCGGAGAGCTTCCCGACCGGCCGCCACCCGGGCTTTTTCGGGCGCATCGGGATTCAATGCACGGGCGATGTCGTCGGGATTGACGAAAAAAACGTCCTCGGCCGGCAACAGTTCGCGCGCGATGGTCGATTTCCCGCTCCCGTTCGCTCCGGCAACCAGATAAAGCCGCTTCCGGGCTGTTCCGGGGGCGGAGGACGTCCCGATGCAATGCTCCGAGACACCGTCCGTCGCATGTGTCGCATGGCCTGCAACGGGCCGGTTGGCGGGGATGGGCGTCATGGCGACCCATCGTACAAAGCGCCCGGGGCCCGGTCAAAGGGATTCGGCATCCCGGATTCCCGCGCGGATTCCCGACCGTTCCCGATTTCCGTGCGAACCACCGGTCTGGGGCGTCCGTTCCGCGCGCTTCCGGGGACATGCCGCGCCCCGGAGAAGGGGGGGCGGAAACTTTTTTGAAAATTTTTTGTCAGATTTCGGAATCGGCGGCGAGTATAGAATGGGAGCAACGAGTCTCCCGACAACGAAAGGCACCGACATGAAAACTTCGAACCGGAAGATCCGCCCGCCCGCTCCGCCCTCACGGCGCACGGGAGAAATCGGCTATTGACTTGACACGGAGGGGACGGGAAAATGGGCACGACGCAAAGAACGGTGCGGTCTCCGTGCCGGGAAGGCGCCGACAACCCAATATTCCACATCTTTCGCAAGATGTGCCGTTTGCTTGAAACGTGAGACTTTCATATGGGACGGACACTTTGCGGAAAGGTGCGTTGCAAGACGCGCCCCCTCCGTGTCCCCATAAGGCTTCTCACGGCCTCAAGCAAGCACGCATGGCGGGCGCTTTTTCGGATTCGGGGCGCCAGCCAAAGGAAGAAGCCCCGCGAATCCGCCCCCACCACCCCATGCGACCCACCTCCACGGCAACCCCGAGCCCCGCGCGGCAAACACCCGCGCCGGACGTGCATCGCCGCCGGACAGGCAGGGCAGGGGAATCCAACCCTTTTGCCTCCGGGATGCCGGCGCGTGCCGGCAACGGAGGCGAAGCAACAACCAAATGAGGCAAAAGCCTCGGAAAGAAGATCCCATGAAATACCAGAAGCCCAAAGTCGTCGCCAAGAGCGCTCCCAAGCAGTCGTTCGTTGCCGGTTGCCCGAGAGACACAGCCGTTAGTTCTTGTCTCGAGCGCACTCCATATTCAAATTGCATGTTGGGAAAGATGAACTAGAGGACATCCATCCCCTTCCCTGGGCGGATATGGTCCAGGGAAGGGTTTCGCAATCCTCCCATGCAAACAAAGGGAACTGAGATGAAAGTTCATGCATATATCAACAAACGAACTTTGACGGCAGTGTTCGTTCAAGAACCGGCTGACAAGATGGTCCTTCCTCCTGATGTGGAAAAGCTCAAGGAGAATACGCAAGAAATGGTGATTGATTTGGATGAGCCCACCATTGGCGTGAACCGCGATGAAGCCATTGCTGCCATCAAAGCAAAAGGTTACTACGTCAATACTGCAAAAATGGATGTAGCGGAGCTGCTATAGCGTTTTGCAACGCATCTGAACGCGTGATTGCAGTTCCCGGCAGACTCGACGGGATGACCGGGGACTGCATTGAGTTAAAGAGCATTAGAACAGTGCCATGATTGATGCAGCGACCAAGGGACGGAACGACGACGGGATGAGAAACCTACTCTATCCCCATGAACAGCCCGGATGGAAAATCATGGCATTCATGCCCAACGGCGTCATTCGGGGAATGCCATGAGAACAAGACTTTGCACCCGGGTGTTCATCCGCCATGTGGGTGACGAGAGCGTGGTGTGGTGTCCGAACACGGGGGGGTGTACGGTCATGCAGAACGCGGGTGCGATTCTGAACGAGATGTCGCGGGACTGGCGGGACGTGAAGGATATTGTCCGCGCCGTTGCGACGAAGTTCGATTGCGGCGAAGACGAGGTGCGGGAGGGAGTGCAAGCGGTCGTCGTGGAGTTGGCGGGGCAGTGGTTTGCCGAAGTGGAGTCAACGGGTGAGGCGGACAAAAACGGTCTTGAGGTTCGTCCGGCGGCTGGTCTTCCCGAGGGGCAGGGCGAGGACTGGACTCCGCTGGGCGATTTCTACCGACGGCACGGGTTGCCGAGCGAGTTGCACCTCGACCTGACCGACGGGTGCAACGAGCGGTGCGTGCACTGCTATCTGCCGAAAGGTTGCGCGCATTTTCTCGACACGGGGATTGCCTTGAAGGTTTTGCAGGAGTTCCGGGAGGCCCAGGGGTTGACAGTTATCGTCTCCGGCGGGGAGTGCATGTTGCATCGCGACTTCGCGGCGATTCTAAGGCGGGCGAGGGAGCTGGAGCTGAACCTCGTCGTGATGTCGAACGTGACGAGATGCGACGGGAAAATGGTCGAGTTGCTGAAGGAAATCGAGCCCCAGTTCGTGAACGTCTCGCTTTACGCCGTGACCGAATCCATCCACGACGGCATCACGCAAGTGCCGGGGTCGTGCCGCAAGACGAAAGCCGCGATTGATGCGCTTCTCGCGGCGGGAGTGCCGGTCCGCATTGCCACGCCATTCCTGAAGGAGAACAAGGGATGCGTGGAGGAACTCAAGGCATTCACGAGGGAGCGGCGTGTCCACTTGATTCCCGATGCGGAGATTTTCGGCCCCATCGACCACAGTTGTTCCAACCGGACCCATGCACTTTCCTTGGCCGAGATGGAGACGCTGGTTTCGGAGAACAAGGACGTTTTCGCGAAAAGTTGCGCGGAATCGGAGCGATGCGTGCCGGACGCGAAGGCCTGTGGCATCGGGGATGGGCGGCTCAACCTCGACGCCGAGGGGCGCTACTATCCCTGCGACGGGTTCCACGGGGCCATCATCGGGGACGCGCGGAAGGATTCGCTGTGGGAGGTTTGGACGGGCGAGGCGCTGAACAGGCTGCGCGCGCTCAAAAACCGGGATTTCGGGGAGTGCGGGACGTGCGCGGACCGGGCGTGGTGCAAAGTGTGCCCCATGCGGAACTTCAACGAGACGGGGGACATGTTCCGCCATGCACCGTGGCGGTGCGGGGCGGCGGGGGTTTGGCGACGGGTGTTCGGGAAGGAAGCACCATGATGGCGAGCCTTTTGGCCAGCGCGGCAGGATGTCGCACCACGGAACCTTGCGGTCACACCTTTTCGAACCCCGCTTTAGTTCCCGAAGAGGTCGGCGTGGGTGCCAGTGCGGGTGAGTTCGAGGATGAGGAGGTTGGCGTGGATTTTGTAAACGAGAAGCCAATCGGGGGCGATGTGGCATTCGCGGTGCCCGGTGTAGTCGCCGGCGAGGGCGTGGTCGCGGTTTGCGGGCGGCAGGGGGAGTCCTTCGCGGAGACGCGCGACGACGGCATGGAGCTTCCCGAGGGGAAGTCCGCGGCGGAGAAGGCGCTTGTAGTCGCGCTTGAAGGCGGTGGTGTGGCGGACGGCGAGCGTCATTTGGCGAGGTCGTTCCAGAGCCGGTCGAGGTCGGTGTACGTGGGGGCGTCGGGGTCGGCGGCAAGGCGTTCGCCTTCGGCGATGGCTTCAAGGGTCTCGGGGTTGGGACGGGGAGGGCCTTCGATGATGAAGGGAATGCGGTTCTCGCGGACGATGGTATTGATGCAAACGGTCAGGACGGAGGACGCCGAGAGGCCCGCGCCG
>JAFSUH010000001.1 GCA_017445365.1 Kiritimatiellia bacterium
CCCCGCGGGGGACGCCGCGGACCTGCCCGACCTCAAAATCCTCTACGAGGACGACGAGATGCTCGTCCTCGACAAGCAGCCCGGCGTCGTCGTCCACCCCTCCTGCGGCCACGACACCGGCACCATCGCCAACGCCCTGCGCGCGCGCTATCCCGGCCTTCCCGTCCCCGCCAACGGCGACCTCGCCCGCGCCGGCATCGTCCACCGCCTCGACATGGACACGACCGGCCTCCTCCTCGTCGCCAAGACCCTCCTCTCCCAGACGCGCCTGGCCGCCGCCTTCGCCGCCCACGAGGTGGGCAAGCAGTACGTCGCCCTCGCGTGGGGCGCCCCCTTCCCCGCCTCCGGCCTCATCGACAAGCCGCTGGAGCGCGCCCGCCTCCACCGCAAGAAAGTCGCCGTCGCCCCTCCCGGCCAGGGCCGCGAGGCCCGCACGCATTACGAAACCCTCGCCCCCGGCCCCGTGAGCCTGCTGCGCCTCCGGCTCGAAACCGGCCGCACGCACCAGATCCGCGTGCACCTGGCGAGCATCGGCCACCCGGTCTGCGGCGACCGGCTGTATTCGCGCAAGCACGTCTTCCCCGTCGAATTCCCCCGGCAGATGCTCCACGCCCACACCCTGCGGGTGCTCCATCCGGCCACGCGCGAGCCGATGGTGTTTTGCGCGCCGCCGCCCGCGGACTTCCTCCGGGCGCTTGCGGCGGCGGTCCCCTCCTACGACCCGGCCCTGCTGTTCCTGCCCTTCGGGGAATAGACGGGCTCGAAGCCGAGCACGCGCAATTCGCGGAAGAGTTCGGCGAGGGGGAGGCCGACGACGTTGGTGTACGACCCGCGGATGGCCTGCACGAATCCCGCGGCGAGCCCCTGGATGCCGTACGCCCCCGCCTTGCCCGCGGCATCGCCCGTGGCGACGTAGGAGGCGATTTCCCCCTCTTCCAGCCGCCGGAACGAAACCGACGTGGTGACGGCGACCTGCCGCCGCCGCGCGCCGCGCGCGAGGTAGAGCGCGGTGACCACCCGGTGCGTGCGGCCGGAAAGGGCGCGGAGCATCCGCACGGCGTCCGCCCCGTCGCGCGGCTTGCCCAGGATTTCCCCGTCGAGCACCACGATGGTGTCCGCGCCGACCACCGTCGCCTCCGCGGGCACCTTTTTCGCCACGTCGAGCGCCTTGTCGCGCGCGGCGCGGCGCACGAAGGAAAGCGGCCGCTCGCCGGGCTTGGGCGGGGTCTCCGCGGCGGAGGGGACGACCGAGGCGCGCGGGAAATACGCGGCGAAATACGCCTTCCGCCGCGGCGAGGCGGAAGCGAGCACGAGCGCGGGGCGGCGGGCGCGGCTCACGGGCGGCCCTTCGCGGCGCGGGCGGCGGGCTTGCGCGCGGGCGGGGCTGCGAACTTCCCGCGGAGGGCCTCTTCCACGTGCGGCGGGACGAAGCGGGCGGTTTCCCCGCCGAGGGAGGCGATTTCCTTGACCATCGAGGAGGAGACGTAGCTGAAATCGGCCGACGGCATCAAAAAGAGCGTTTCGACGGCGGGTTCCAGCTTGCGGTTGGCGAGGGCCATCTGGAATTCGTACTCGAAATCGGAAAACGCGCGCAGGCCGCGGATGAGGGTGGGGATGCGCTGGGCCCTGGCCCATTCGACCAGGAGGCCGCGGAAGCACGTCACGCGGATGTTGGGGATGTGGCGGAGGGCGAAGGCGGCGAGCTCGCAGCGTTCGGCGGTGGTGAACAGGCAGTTCTTGCGGGTGTCTTCGGCGACGGCGACGACGAGTTCGTCGAAGCGGAGGGCGGCGCGGGCGGCGACGTCGAGGTGGCCGAAGGTGACCGGGTCGAAGGTGCCGGCGTAGATCGCGCGGCGTTTGGCGGGGGATTTCGTCATGGGCCGTACTCTACCGCCTCCCGCCCGGAAAACAAGCCGCCCCGCGCGGCGTTCCCGTCGCTTTTTGCTTTCCCGGCGCGGGAACGGGGAGTATAAGGGGCGGCGAAATTTTTTCCGCGGGAGTAATTCAGTGGTAGAATGTCAGCTTCCCAAGCTGAACGTCGCGGGTTCGAGTCCCGTCTCCCGCTCCACTTTCCGGCCGTTGCCGTCCGTCCCCATGTCCTTGCAGAAAATCCTGCCGCTCCTCCTCGTCCTCGCCTGTCTTGCCGTCCGGCCCTCCTTCGCGGCGGAGGACGCGCCCGCCATCCCCGCCCTTTCGCCGCTGGAAGGCTCGCGCCTCCTCGCCGCCGTCGGCTACGACCCGGCCACGAAAACCCTCGCCGTCGTCTTCCGCAATTCCATCGACGTGTTCCTCTACGACAACGTCCCGCAGGAAGCCTTCGACGGGTTGATGGCCGCCGAATCCCGCGGCAAACGCTTCGTCCACGACATCAAGCCGAACTACGCGGGCCGCGCGGTCCCCGGCGGCGCCACCAACGCCCCTTGGCGCACCCCGGCCGGCGGCGAATCCGCCCCCTGATGCCCTCCCCCCTCGCCCTCTCCACCCGCTGGAACGCGTCCCGCCACTCGGACGGCCGCGCGCTGGTGGATGAAATCCTTTCTCTCGGCATCGACCGCATCGAAATCGGATACGACCTGAGGAGCGAACTGCACGAGGGCGTTTTCGCGCGCATCGCGGAGGGCGCGGTCACCGTCACGAGCGTCCACAACTTCTGCCCCGTCCCGCCGGGCGCTTCCCGGCCGCATCCGGAGATTTACACCCCCGGCGCCGCCGACCCGCGCGAGCGCGCCGCCGCGGTCAAGCACATCGCCAACACCCTCCGCTTCGCGCAAAAGGCCGGCGCGGGCATCGTCGTCGTCCACTGCGGGAACGTGGACATGCCGCGTTTTTCCTACGACATCCTCGACCTCGTCGCGCGCGGGGAACGGGACACCGCCGCCTGCGGGAAACTCAAGATGCGCCTCCTCGACACGCGCGACCGGCGCGTCGGCCCCCAGTTGCGCGGGCTGGAGGAGAGCCTCGACGCGCTCGCCCCCGTCCTCGCGGAAACCGGCGTCAGGATGGGCTTGGAAAACCTGCCGACGTGGGAAGCGATTCCCACGGAACTGGAGGCGGAGCGGCTCCTCAAACGCTGGGCGCCCGCGGGGTTCCGCTTCTGGTGCGATTTGGGCCACACGGTCGTGCGCGAAAACATGGGGCTCATCAACGCGGTCCGCTGGCTGGACCGGCTTTCCCCCGTTCTCGGCGGGTTCCACGTCCATTCCGTGGGCTTCCCCGGCGACGACCACCGGATGCCGCCGAAGGGCGACACCGATTTTTCCCGCTTCAAGCGCTTCGTGCGCCCGGACCTCCCGCTCGTCCTCGAACCCGCTCCCGGAACCCCCGCGGAAGACATCGCCGCGGCCGTGCCGTTCCTGAAAGATGCCTGGAACCTCCCCTGACCCGCCATGTCCAAGATCGACCCGCGTTTCGACACCACCCTCCTTCCCGTCGTCCACGACGGCACCGTGCCGCACGTGAACAGCCTGGGCTTGCGCATCGCAGGCTCCCTCGCCAAGGCCGCGGGGCACGTCTTCCACGCGCTCAAGCCGGACTGGCGCGCGACGCTTCCCGCGGAAACGCCGCCGGAAACGCCGCTTCCGCCGGAAGAGGGCGGCATCCCGCGCATCGTCTGGCAGACGAATTTCACGAACCGCTGCACGTGGCCGATGTGGCGGAACGTGCGGCACAACCGCGCGATGGCGAAAGGGTTTTCGTTCCGCTTCCGGGACGACGCGGCTTGCGACACCTACATGCGGGAACACGCGGGGGCGCGGACCGCCGCGGCGTACGCGCGGCTCGCCAACGGCGCGGCGAAGGCGGACCTCTGGCGGTTGCAGGTGCTGCACGATTTCGGCGGGGTGTACCTCGACATGGACGGCACGCTCGTAACGCCGCTCGCCCCTCTCCTCCGCGGCCGCCGCGAGCTGCTCGTCGCCGACGACATCCGTTTCACGCAGTATTTCCTGGCGACGGTGCCGCGCAATCCGCTGTTCCGCGAGTTCATCGACGCGGTGGTGGAAAACGTCGAGACCTACGACTTCGCCGCGGCGCGCCCGGTGTTCTGGACGACGGGCCCGGCGGCGCTGGAAAAGGTGCTGCTCCGCCATCCCGAAGTGAAATTCGCGCCGCGCCGGGACGTCTGCCGCCAGGGCGTGTACACCAACGAACACTTCCAGTATCTCGACCGCCCCCGCGCGAAGTGGACGCACAACCCCTCCTTCGTCAAACCCGCGGAATGAAGGGGCCATCCGGCCCGTTGCCGATGGTTGGCAAAGACGGCTTTGCCGGTTGAAAGGTCGAGAGGTCGAAGGGGGAAACGTTTGGAACTTTTCGACTCCGGCACTTTTCGACGCTGCCAAGGGTCGGCAAATCCGCCGGAAAACCGCCGAAATTTTTCCGACACATGATTTACAGGATTCACAAGATCCGCTTGGGGGGTGGCAAATCCTGTCAATCCTGTCAATGATGTGTCTTCCATTGCCGAACTTTTCAACTCCGGCACTTTTCGACGCTGCCAAGGGTCGGCAAAACGCGGGCGTCAGCCGTCCAGCCGCGGGACGCTCGCGAGGAGGCGGCGCGTGTAGGGGTGACGCGGACGGCGGAAGACTTCCTCCGCCGGACCGGCCTCGACGATCTTCCCCGCGTTCATCACCAGCACCTTCTCCGCCGCCTGGTACGCCAGCGCCATGTCGTGGGTCACCAGCACCATCGCCGTCCCTTCCCCCGCCACGCGCCCCAGCAGCTCGAAAATCTGCGCCTGCACCGTCACGTCCAGCGCCGTCGTCGGCTCGTCGGCGATCACCAGTTCCGGCCGCGCCATCAAGGCGATGCCGATCATCACCCGCTGCCGCATCCCGCCGCTCAATTCGTGCGGGTACGCCGTCCAATTGTCCCGCGGCAATCCCGTCGCGCGCAGGAGTTCCGCCGCCCGCGCCTCCGCTTCCTCCTCCCCCTGCCCGTGCAGCATCCCCGCTTCGACCAGTTGCGCGCCGACGCGGTGCAACGGCGAAAGCGCCGTCATCGGCTCCTGGAAGACGATCGAAATTTCCCCGCCGCGCAGGGCGCGCAGGCGCGCGGGCGGCATCGCCAGGATGTCCTCGCCCTTCCAGCGGAGCGTTTCCGCCTCCACGACGGCGGGCGGGCGGTGCAGGAGGCGCAATACCGAAAGCATCGTGACGCTCTTGCCGCTTCCCGATTCGCCGACGACCGCCACCTTTTCGCCGCGGGACACGGCGAACGAGACGCCGTCCACGGCGGGTGGCGCGTCCGCTCCGAAGCGGACCGACAAGCCTTCGACTTCAAGGAGCGGCTCCATCACGCCTCCCCCGCTTCCGCCAGCGCCTTGCGCGCCTCTTCCGCGTCGGAAAACGGGCGGGCGACGCCGCAGGCGACCTGCTCGCACTCGTGCCCCTTGCCCGCAAGAAGGACGATGTCCCCGCGGCCCGCGAGGGCGATGGCTTCGCGGATGGCCCGGGCGCGGTCGGCGACGACGAGCGGCTTCGCGCCCGCGGGCACGCCCGCCAAAATGTCGCGCAGGATCGCCTCCGGGTCTTCGCTCCGCGGGTTGTCCGAGGTGAAGACGGCTTGGTCGGCGCCTTCGCAGGCGGCCCGGCCCATCTCGGGGCGCTTGCCGCGGTCGCGGTCGCCGCCGCACCCGACGAGGCAGACGATTTTCTTCCCGCCCGCGACGGCGCGGAGGGCGGCAAGCACGCGGGTCAGGGCGTCGGGCGTGTGCGCGTAGTCCACGAACACCCGCCGCCCGCCCGCTTCGTCGGCGACGCGTTCCAGCCGCCCGGGCACCGGCGAAAGGCGCGGCAGGGCCGCGGCCATCGCTTCCGCGCCGAGCCCGACGGCCGTGCCAGCGGCGAGCGCGGCCAAAACGTTTTCGACGTTGTGCCGCCCCGCGAAGGGGATGGAGACTTCCCCGGCGAACCCCGGCATTGTCAAGAAAAAACGGGTTCCGTCCGGCCCGGGAACGACGGCGCGGGCGACGTGGGTCCCCTCCCCTTCGACGGCGAAGCGGAACACCTCGCGGCCCGCGCCGCATTCGCGGGCGAGCCGCCCGCTCCACCCGTCGCTGCCCGCCACCAGCGGCTTGCCGGGGAGGAGCGCCTCCTCGAAGAAGCGGCGCTTGGCGCGGTAGTACGACTCCATGTCGCCGTGGAAGTCGAGGTGGTCGCGGGTGAGATGCGTGAAGACGCCCGCCGCGAAGGAAAGCCCCGCGTGGCGTTCGGCGGCGATGCCCTGCGAGGAAACTTCCATCACGGCGGTTTTCTCGCCCGCGGCGAGCGCGTCGCGCAACCACCGCTGGGTGTCGGGCGACTCGGGCATCGTGCGCGCGGCGGGCCGTTCCCCGCCACCCACGAGGTGGCGGATGGTGCCGAAAAGCGCGCAAGGCCGCCCGCAGGCCCGCGCGAGATCGCGGAAAACCGAGCAGGTGGAGCTTTTCCCGTTGGTCCCCGTCACGCCAACGAGCGCCATCGCGCGGGACGGGTCGCCGAAAACCGCGGACGCGGCGAAACCCATCGCGCGGCGCGGGTTTTCCGCAAGGAGTTCCGCCGCGCCGGGAAAGCCCAACGGTTCCCCGCCGTGCAGGACCGCCACCGCGCCGCGCGCGAGCGCATCGCGGACGAAGGCGGCGCCGTCGGCTTTCGCCCCGGCGAGCGCGCAGAAGAGGTCGCCGGAGGCGACGGCGCGCGAGTCGTACGCGACGCCCGTCGCGCGGACCTCCCCCGCTTCCGGGGGAAACAGCGCCGCGCCGCAGGCCCGCGCAATTTCCCCGAGCGCGCAACCGGCGGGGGGCAATCCGCCGGAAACCGTTTTTTCTTGACACGATTGCATGGGGAGGGAAACGGGCGGCTCAATCGCCGGGGAGGAGCGTCACCGTCACCGTCGGCGGACGGATGGCCGTGCGCGCCACGCCGCGCGGCACGTTGACCTGCAAGCGGTCGCTTCTCACCTCCAGCGGCGAAGCGTTCGTGTGTTCCCGCGCGTCGAGGACCACGCCGATGGCGTCCTTGTGGAGGAGGCGCAGGTCGTCCTTCGTCCCTCGGAAGGTCACGTCCACGGTCGGCGCCGCGCGCCCGGCGACGTGCCAGCCTTCGGCGGTCGTCACTTCCACCGGCACGCCGCGGATGGTCGTTTCGTTGCCGGTGACCCGCTGGATGCCGTACCAGACGATCACCGCGCCGGCGAAGCTGGTCACCCAGAGCCCCGCGGGGGACGAGAGATACCGGACCAGGTGCCGCATGCCTTTCACGGGGAGGCCTCCTCTTCTTCGATGGCGCGGGCGATGGCGTCCGCGGTGAAATCGGTCTTCGACTGCGCGCGGGCGATGGCGCCCTTCCCGCCCGGCGGGGAACGGAGGAGCGAGGTCGTCAGGAGCCGCCGCAGGTGCGGTTCGTCGAGGCCGACGACGAGGCGGCCCTTGTACGCGAAGGAAACGCCGCCGGTCTCCTCGCTGACGACGACGACGAGCGCGTCCGTCTCCTCGCTCATGCCGACGGCCGCGCGGTGGCGGGTGCCGTGCTTGCGGACCGGGATTTCCTGCTGGGTGAGCGGGAAGGTGCAGGCGGCGGCGGCGATGCGGTTGTCCGCGATGACGACGCCGCCGTCGTGGAGGGCGGTGTGGGGGAAGAAGATGGTGCGGAGCAGTTCGCTCGACACTTCCGCGTCGAGGCGGATGCCGGTTTCGCGGACGGCGCGCGTCCCGATTTCCCGTTCGATGGCGACGATCGCGCCGATGCGGTCCTTGGAGAGGGAGAGGACGGCGTCGACGACCGCATCGACGACGGAGGTGGAGATGGCGTTGCCGCCGCTCAACGGGTGCTTGCCGAATTCGGCGAGGACGCGGCGGATTTCCGGCTGGAAGATGACGACGAAGGCGATGACGAAGTAGCCGGAGAGGTGCTGGAGGATCCAGCCGATGACCTCAAGCCCGGCGTAGTGGGCGGCGAGGGCGAGGGCGGCGGGGACGAGGACGAAACCGAAGAGGACCTGGGCGCCGCGGGTGCCGTGGAGGAAGCGGAGGACGGAATAGAAGAAGACGGTGAGGACGAAAATCTCCACCCACCCGCGGAACCCGGGCAGGCCGAGGGCGGTGTACTTGGCGGCCAAAGTGGAAAACGCTTCCATGGCCCTGCATCTTGCCACGCCGCCCGCGCCGGACGCAAGCGGAGGATGCCGCGCCCGGAACGCATTTTGCCGATGTTCGGCAAAAATGGCCCGATTTTGCCAAACATCGGCAAAATGCAAAAACCGCGCGGCGGGTCGCTCGCCTCCTACCAAGCGGGAATGGCGCGGGGGGCGGGGAAGCCGAAAAAGCGGTAGCGCGGGGCGGGGCCGGACCTGTCGAGGCAGACCGCGAGCATCCCCGCGCCGGGCGCGGCCTTCTCCGTCCGCTCCTCCGGCGAATCGACCTGCTCGAGCGCGTATTCCTTCCGCGCGCCGTCCTCCCTCGTCACGAACGAAATCCGCCACGGGTTCGGCTCCGCCACCGCCACGTTCGCCGTCCCCAGCCGCCGCACCAGCTCTTCGTACGCCACCTGCTCCGTCCCCGCCCCCGCCGCTTCCGCCTCCTCCGGCGTCCGCGCGCGCACCCGGCGGCCCGGTTCCTCCCGCGCGAGCCGCGCCTTCCACGCTTCCGCCGTGTCGCGGAACCCGTGGAAATCCGCGCACAGCACCGCTTCGCCCGCCAGAACGCTCCCCGGCGCGATCCACCGCGCCCCGTCGAGGACGGCGCTTGCCGCGTACAGCGGGATGGCGAAGGGCAGGTCCTCCCCCACGTCCAGCAGCACGCGCCGGACGGTCGTGCCCGCGAACTGCACGTCCGCCGCGCCCGTTTCGAGCACCTTCCCGCGGAACGCGTAGCGCGGCGCGCCGTCCGCGGCCGGACGGAACGCCTTTTCCGCCGTGCGCGCCTCCCGCACCGCCAGCCGCCGCACGCACCCCCGCCCCGGCGGCACGAGCCAGAGGTACCCCGCCATCCGCGCGGCCTTGAGGAACTTGTCGCGGTCCGCCGCGAAAAACGGGAGGAACGCGTGCAGGTTGTCCCCGCGCGAGAGCCGGAAGCGCGCCGTCCCCGCCATGCAGAGCGGATTGCACGAAAGCGAGCGGATTTCCCCGACGGCATTGGCGAGGCGGCCGTTTTCGCCGCGTTCCTCGACCAGCGGCAGGACGGCGAAGGGGACGGGGCTTCCGTCGGGTTCCACGCCCATCGGCAGCACCAGCCGGACGTACGGCCCGCGGTGCGCCGGTTCCACCCGTTCGGCGATGAAAACCCCCTGCAAGGCGAGGATGTCGCTCTGTTCGAAAGGCGCGGTGCGGCCTTCGGCGCAACAGTTCGCCGCGGAGAACACCCGGCGGACGAGCCGCCACCACCACTTGTCGCTTTTCCCCGGCACCAGCCCCTCCGCGATGCGGTCGCGCAGGTCCCGCCCCCCTCCCACGTGCATCGGCGGCGGCGCGGCGAAGCCCGCCGCTTCCGAAAGCGACGTGGGCGACCACGCCCCGCCGAAGACGTCGCAGGCCGGGGCGGGCCACGCGCGGGCCGCCACCCGCCAGCGTTCTTCCGCCTGCGACTCTTCCGGCACCAGCGCCTGCCGGGTCTGCCACGCCGTGCGCGAGAGGAGGGCGTGGGGCGGCGGGGTGCCGTCCGCGGCGCTTTCCGCATGCCTCCGCAGGGTCGCGAGGTCGTCTTCCAGCCGCCTGGCGGCGACGCCGGGGGAACCGGCGGCGTGCAAAGCGAGGGCGCGCGCGGCGGCCTCCTCGTCGGCGAAGGCTTCCCCCAGGATGTCCTCGCGGGCGAGGAAGAAGCGGGAGAGCGCCCCGGCGAGCACCCGCGCGCGGGCGGCGTCTTCTCCGCCCGCGGAGGCCGGCACGTCCGCGAGAAGCGCGAGCGCGGCCGAAACGCACCGGAGCGCCAGCCCCGTCGCGTGCGCCTCCTCCCGGACATCCGAGGCGGCATCGACGGCGCGCTCGAGATAGCCGAGGGCGGCATGCAGCGCGAGCGCCCTGTCCGCGACGGAGGGCGCGGGGGCGACCGGGCCGCCCGGACGCCTCGCGGAGCAGAAACGCATGCACGCGTCGGCAATCATCCCGAACTGCGGGAAGGTCGCCCACGGGGCGGCGAGGAAGCGCTCCTGCGAAAGGACGTAGGCGAAAACGGGAAGGAAATGGAGCGTATCGCTCCCGTCGAGCGCGAGGAGGAGCAGGTCCGAGAGGGCTTCCGGGTGCGATACCGAGCGGAGGGCCGCATCGGCCGCGGGGAAGCGGCCGGGGGCGCGGACGGCGCGCGCGAGGGTCGCCAGGATGCGGGCGACCCCTTCGGGGGTGCCGGAGCGGAAGGCGCCCCAGCCCGCCTGCGCGTAGCGCCAGAGGGCGCCGGAAAAGCCGCCGTCGTACATTTCGGGCATCCGCTCCGCGGATTCGCCCTCGCCGAGGAAGCGGATGGCGGAAAGCGGGTCGTCGGGCGGGGTGTCCACGGCCTCGAAGATTTCGCCGCGGAGGAAGGGGACGGCCGCGGCGTCGGGGAGCGGGGAGAAGCGGGGGACGGGGGGCGGCGCGTCGGAGGGGGCGTCGCCGCCAGGGGCGGGGAAGGTCCAGACGCCGAGGGAGCGGAAGAAGGCGCGGAGGGGCATGCCGGAGCGGACGGCCCGGGCGTGGGAAGCGCCGAGGAAGGAGCCGTCGGGGCCGGGGAGGAGGAATTCGCTCAAGGAGAGGACGTACCGCCGGGACGGGCCGAGGTCGGGGAAGGTGCGGGAGAGCCAGTGGCTGCGGCCCCAGAAGGAGACGGTGCCCCCGCGCGCCTCGCGGACGAAATCCCAGCCGAAGGCGCGGAGGGAGGCGATGTCGAGCACGGCCCCGGCGGCGTCGCAGAGGAGGTCCCGCGCGGGGTCGCCCGCGCGGGCGGCGGCGAGGAGACGGGGCAGGAAGGCGTCGCGCGCGGCGGCGACCTCCTCGTTGGAAAAGGCATGCACGGCGGGGACGATAGCGGGAAAGCGACGGGGCACCAATGCGCAATGCCGGAGGCACGCGGCCGGGGGCGGAAGCCCCGCGCGGAAGGGTCGCCGCCGTCCGCGCTAGGCGGCGAGGAGCAGGACCGCGGCGGCGAGGAGGATGCGGTAGACGCCGAACCCGATGAAGGTGTGCCGCGCGACGAACTTCAAAAGAAACCGGATGGCGACGAGGCTCGCCAAGTACGAAACGATTGTCCCGAGGGCGTACGCGGGAATTTGCGCCGCGCCCACCTCGCCCGCGGACACCGCCTTGAGGAGGGAATACCCGCTGGCGAGCGTCAGCACCGGCACCGCCGCGAAAAACGAGTACGCCGTCGCCGCTTCGCGCCCGAGGCCCAGCACCCGCCCGCCGATGATGGTGCTCGCCGACCGCGACACGCCCGGGAAGAGCGCCAGAATCTGGAACAACCCCACGCCCAGCGCCTGCCAGGCGCCCACCCCGTCCACCGAAGCGACCTCCGTCCCCGGCCCCTTCCGCCCCATCCGCCACTCGACCGCGATCATCGCGATGCCGCCCGCAAGCAACGCCCACGCGACAGGCTTCGCGCCGTACAGGTTGCCGGTGATCCAATCGTGCGCGACGAGGCCCGCGACGCACGCGGGAAGCGTGCTCAACACCAGGAGCCACCAGCCGCGCAGGCCGGAAAACCCCGTGTTTTCGCGGAAGCGGAGCAAGCGCAGGAACCGCGGCCAAAGCGCCGTCAGCACCGCGAGAACGCTCCCGGACTGGATGAAAATCTCGAAGCTTTCGTCGAGTTCCAGCCCGAGCCGCGCCTTGCACAAAATCAAGTGCCCCGTCGAGGAGACCGGCAGGTATTCCGTCACCCCCTGCACCAACCCCATCAGGGAGGTTTTCCAGGCTTCCGCACCCGTCATCGACATCATCGTCTTCCGTCCTTTCCGCCGCGCCGCACGCGGTCGCCCGCCGCCAAAGGCGGGCCCACTTCGACCCGGTCGTTGCCGAGCACGCCGGGCACGACGGCAACGCGCGTTTCCCCGCCGTTCCCGTCCGCTTTCCACACGTGCGCGCCGCCTTCCCGGAAGAGGCAGGCGCGCGGCACGACCAGCACCCCGTGCGCTTCGTCGACGGTGATTTCGCCCCGCCCGCCCAACCCCTCCGGCAGGACCTCGCCCTCCGCGGTTTCCAGCGCGAGGCGCACGGCGAAGCGCTTGGCGTTGCCGTCGCCCCGCGCCATGCCGCCGACCCGCTCGACGGCCGCGGCGTACGCCTTCCCCCCCGCCCCGGCGACGGCGACCTCCGCCCGCTGGCCGGGCACCACCAGCCCCACCGCTTCCTCGGGCAGGAACCCTTCCAGCACGTAGCCGCTCCCCGCCTCGGGCAGGCAGAGGAAGGGCTGGGAGGCGAAAACCGTGTCCCCCGCGCGCGGCGGCCGCCACTCCGCCCCCATCGCGAGGGGGAGGAGCGATACCTTGCCGGCGACCGGCGCGCGCACGACGCAGTTGGAGAGCTGTTCCAGCGTGGAAGCGAGCTGCTTGGCGGCGGCGGCGGATTCCGCGCGCGCCCTGGCGAGCCGCGCCGCGTGGATGTGCATTTCGGTGAGCCGCGCTTTTTCCTTGACTTTTTCCGTTTCTTCCGCGGCGGCCGCGGCGGCTTCGCGGGCGCGGGCGACCTCCCCTTCCCCGGCGAGGCCGCGCGCGGCGAGTCCCGCGAGCGCCTCGGCGAAATCCGCTTCCTCCGAGGCCTTGCGTTCCGCTTCCTTGATTTCGCGCGCAAGGGCTTCGCGCTCCAAGGGGAGTTCGGCGTTTTCGAGGCTTGCGAGGGCGGCGGCGGCGCGGGCGGCCTCGCCTTCGAGGCGGGCGGCGTCCTGTTCGAGCCCGGCGGGATCGAAGCGGGCGACGACGTCGCCGGCGGCGACGGACGCGCCGTCCTCGGCGAGATAGGAAAGGACCGCGCCGCCCTTGAGGGCGCTGGAGAGGCGGACGAGGTTGCGCGAGCGGATTTCCCCGGCGACGGGGACGGTGCGGACGGCGTCGCCGGGGCCCACGGTTTCGTACGCGCCGTCCTCCGCCCCCGCGGGGCGGCAGGCGCAAAGGCCCGCCGCGAGGAGGAGGGCGGCAAGGACGGGGCGCTGGAGGGAGGCGGGCACGGCGCCGCTCCTTTAGCACGCCGCGCCCCGCGGCGGCAAGCGCGGCGACGGGCGCCTCCCGCCGCGTTGCCCGGAGGATGCCGGTTCCGGGAGACGCGCGCGGCGGTTCCGACCCGCCCGCTCGTCAGTTTTCCCGCGTCGCGAAAAAGCGGGCGATGCCGCGGGCGAGGTCTTCGGCGGAACCGGAAAGCGGCAGCACGTGCCCGCCGGGGTGTTCTTCAAGGCTCGCGGGAACGGCGTTCGCCGCGCCGCGGAAGAAGCGGCGGGCGGCTTCGGTGTCCACGATTTCGTCTGCCAAAGCGACATCCATGCGGAGCGGGCCGTGCCAGTCGGCGGCGCGGTCGCGGACGGCGTCGGCGGCGTCGAAGAGGGCTTCGTAATCCCACAGGGAGAGGAAAGGCCAGGTGCGGATGGCGGCGGGTCCGTCCTTGCCGTCGAGGTGCGGGTGGCCGGGGGTGCGCTGGTCCACCATCGCGACGGCGGGAAAGGCGCGCCGAAGGAAGCGGTACCATTGCTTGGGGGTCAGGCCGAGGGTGCGGCGGGGGACGGGGTCGAAAAACGGGGCGATCATCGCGACGCCGGAAATCCGGGTTTCCGCCCGGAGGGCGGTGTCGAAGGCGAGGGTGCCGCCGAGGGAGTGGCCCACGACCCACACGCGGCGGTCGGGGTCGTCGGCCCGCAGTTTGGCGAGGGAGCGGTCGATGGTGCGGCGCTTCCCTTCCAAATCGCCGGGGAGCAACGTGGAAAGCACTTCGAAGCCTTCTTCGGCGAAGACGGGGGCCATTTTTTGCCAGACGGAAGGGCCGTCGGCGAAGCCGGGCAGAAGGAGGACGGCGTCGGCGCCCGGCAACGGGAGATGGAGGGATTTGTTCGCTTCGTACCAGCGCTCCGCGCTCCCGTCCGCCTTCCAGGCGTCGAGGCGGTGGAGAACCCACTTCCCGTAGGCCAACTGGCCGCCGAGCCACAGCAGCGGCAGGAGGGAGAAGACGAGGGCCAGGATCTTGAGCCGCCGTTCCCGGGGTTCGAGGGGTTTCCGTTTCGGGAAAAATGCCATGCGTTGCGCCTTTCGGAGCCTTTCTACGGGACCGGCCGCCGCGGCGGCAAGGAAAATCCCCGGCCACCCGGACGCTCGCGTCCCCCGCCGCGTTTTCCCGGTTTCCGCCCCGCGGCGCGGCGTTGAAATCCGCGCGCGGGCATGAGATACTTCCCTTTTCCGCGCATGCGCGTCCCGCCATCCCGGCGGCACCGCCGCGCACGCGCCCCATCCCCAAGGACCTCCCATGGAACGCCAAGATTCCCCCGACAACATCGACCTTTCCTCGCTTTTCGGCACCCAGCCGCTCTTCGAGCCCGATTGGGCGCGCACCCCGCCGAAGAACCCGTACGCGGGCCGCGAAGACATCCCCGGCGATTCCTTCCGTTCCGGCCGCGACGACCGCTTCGGGCGCGACCGCCGCGGTCCGCGCCGCGAAGAAGGCCGCTCCGGCGGTTTCCGGCGCGACGGCGACCGTCCCCCGCGCCGCGAGGGCGACCGCAAGCCCTTCCGCCGCGAGGGCGACCGCCC
>JAFSUH010000083.1 GCA_017445365.1 Kiritimatiellia bacterium
CCCGATCCCCCCTGCCGCGCCGCCCTCGCCGCCGTGCGCGACCGCGTCCGCGAAGGCGCCCCGCTCTCCGCCGCCCTCGCCCGCACGGTGCCGTCGCTCACGCCCTACGAAACCTCCGTCCTCGAAGTCGGCGAACGGACGGGCGGGATGGCCGACGCCCTCGCGCGCCTCGCGGATTTCCTCGAAGGCCAGGCGGCCCTCCGCTCGCGGCTCCTCTCCGCCCTCCTCTACCCCGCCATCGTCGCGACCCTCGCCGTCCTCCTCGGCGGCGGCGTCCTCGCCTTCCTCCTCCCGCGCGTCCGGACGCTTCTCGCGCAGGCGCACCTGCCCCCCAACCGTTTCACCTCGTTCCTCCTCGCGGGCGGCCGCATCGGCGGCATCCTCCTGCTCCTCGCCGCGGCGCTGGGGCTTGCCGGATGCCTCTTCGCCCGCCACCGCGCCCGCCGTTCGGAGGAATTCCGCATCCGGCTGGAGCGCGCCCTTGCGCGCCTGCCCTTCCCCGGCCGCGCGTGGCGGTCCCTCGCGACCCTGCGTTTCGTGCGGGTGCTCTCGCTCCTCCTCTCCCGGCGGGTGGACCTCCTCGAAGCGGTCCCCCTCGCCGCCCGCGCCTCCGGCTCGGCGGCGATGGCGCGCGACGCGGAAGACGCGGCGGGGCGCATCCGGCAGGGGGAGACGCTGGCGGACGCGCTCCCGGCGATGCCGCTCCTCCGCGAATCGCTCGCCACGTGGATGCGCGCGGGGGAAGCGGCGGGGGCGATCGTGCCGCTGCTCGACCACGCGGGCGACCGGCTGGAAGCCGAGCACGACCGGCGGGCGGGGCGCGGCGTGCTGGCGCTGGAAGTGTCCCTCACGCTCGCCGTGGGCGCGGGGGTGGCGCTGGTGGCCCTTGCGGTGCTGTTGCCGATTCTGCAAATCAACCAAGGATTCGCTCCATGATCTGGTGGCTCTACAACCTGCTGTTCCCGCTCGTTTTCGTCTTCCTGCTGCCGAAGTACCTCCTGCGCATGGCCAAGCGCGGCGGATACGCGAAGGACTTCCCCGAGCGCTTCGGCTCGTATCCGCAGGATGTCAAGGAAAAACTTTCCGCTCCCGGCCCCGTCGTCTGGGTGCAGGCGGTGAGCGTCGGGGAAATCGGGATCGCCCGTTCCTTCATCGACGCGCTCTCCCCGCTCGTCCCGGAGGCGCGCTTCGTCCTTTCGACCAACACCTCGACCGGGTACGCCCTCGCGCAAAAGGCCGCAAGCGGCAAGCTCGTCCCGATTTACTTCCCCCTCGATTTCCCGCCCATCGTGAAAAGGGCCTTCCGCGCCATCCGCCCGGACCTGCTCGTCCTCGTCGAAAACGAGATGTGGCCGAACGCCATGCGCCGTTGCGTCGCCGAAAACGTGCCGATGATGCTCGTCAACGCGCGGATTTCGGAACATTCCTTCCGCGGGTACAAAAAAATCCGCTTCCTCACGCGCGATCTGCTCCCGAAGCTCTCGCGCGTCTGCGCGCAGTCGGACGGCGACCGCGAACGGTTGCTCGCGCTGGGGGCGCGGAGCGAAGCGGCGGAGACGACGGGGTCGGCGAAGTACGACATCCCGCCGACCTCCCCGGACGCGGCCGCGGCGGCGAAGGCGTATCTCGCCGAAATCTTCCCGCCCGGCGCGTCCGTGCTCTGCGGCGGAAGCACCTGGCCGGGGGAAGAGGCGGTGCTGCTCGACTGGTTCGCCGCGGCGCGCGGGAAGTTCCCGGACCTGCGGCTCGTGCTGGTCCCGCGGCACGCGGAACGGCGGGAGGAAGTCGTCGCGGAAATCGGGCGGCGGGGCTTCCGGTACGCGCAGAAGAGCCGCCCGGAGAAGGCCGCGCCGGAAGGCGGGTGCGAAGTCGCGCTCGTGGACACGACCGGCGAACTGCGCGGGTTCTACGCGGCAAGCGACGTGGTGTTCGTCGGCAAATCCCTCTGCGAGAAGGGCGGGCAGAATCCCATCGAGCCCGCGGCGGACGGAAAAGCCGTCGTCACCGGGCCGCATCTCGAAAACTTCCCGGCGATCCGGGAGGATTTCCTCGCGGCCGGGGCGATTGCAATCGCGAAGGACGCGGAAGAACTGGGGCGGACGCTCGACCGCTTGCTGTCGGACGCGGAATCCCGGGAGGGAATGGGCCGCCGGGCGCGGGAACTCGTGCGCGCGAAAGCCGGCGCCACGCACAAGATGGCCCTCCGCGCCGGGGAACTCCTCGCGTCCCGCCGCGCCTGACCTCCCGCCGCGCCCGAAGCCGTTTTGCCAATGTCCGGCAAATCCGGCCCGTTTTTGCCAAACATCGGCAACCCGCCCCGGGCGCTTCTTTTCTCTCGCTTTGGCACCGCGGAAGACGCCACAATGCCTGGCATGCGCATCCTTTCCGCCATCGCCCTTTCCCTCCTCCTCGCCCTTTCCGCTTCCGCGGGGCCCGGCACGGCCACCGCCGCGGGCGGGCGCCTTTCCGCCCCCACGCCCATCGCCGAAATCGGCGCCAAGTTCCTCCTGCCCGCCGACGCGGCCCCCATCCCCATCCGCCCGCTCCAGACCCGTACCTGGACTTTCGGCAACGGCGAGCGCTCCTGGGAGGAAAACCGCGTCAACCCGCTGGAAGCCTGGCGCCTGCGCGAACTGCTGGGCGAATGGGAATGCATGAACCGCGCCCTGCGCCTCTCCATCGCCCGCGTCGCCCTCCCGCCGCCGCCCAAGGACCTCGACCCGCGTTGCGACGACGTGCTCCCCGAAGCCCTCGACGAATTCTTCTCCTCCCGTCCCGCCCCCTCCTCTCCCGACGACCTGCGCCGCTGGGCCGCCGCCTTCCGCGGGGCCGAACCGTCCGCCGGTCCCCTCCCCCTTTCCCCGCCGCCCTTCGCGCGCCTCGCCCGGCTCGACCGCCTCGATTTCGCCGACGGCTCGGCGCTCTACGTCCTCGCTTTCGCCCGCACCCCCGCGACCTCGCACCTCCCGCAGGCGACCTTCGCGGTCCTCCTCCGCGCGCACGGCGTCCCCGCCGACCGCCTGCGCGCCTTCGCCGAGCAGCAGCTTTTCGCGGCGCTCCGCCCCATTTCGAGTCAGGAGGCCTCCGCGGCCGCCAGCGCCTCGCGCCGCGCCGCCGCCGCTTCCCCCGGCCTGTCCGGCTCCTTCCGCCCCCATCCGACGAGGGAGGCGGCGCACCGCTCCATCGCGGCGCAGAAGAACTGGTGGGCGATCGATTCGGAGGACTACGTCCTTTTGAGCGACCTCCACGACGGCAACGCCAAGAAGATGGCGCGCGACCTTTTGGAGAAACTCCAGGACGCCCGCGGGATTTACGCGAAAATGGCCCCGCCCTTCGCCGCGACCAAGGACGACGTGTCGGTCGTCCGCATCTTCGACACGGAGGAGGAATACGTCGATTACGTCGGCGCCGCGCACAAGAACACCTGCGGGCTGTACGTGCCCTCGCGCCGGGAACTGATCATCCGGCCCATCGAAGGCGCCGGCGGCCGCGCGAACAAGTACGCCGAAATCCTCTCGACCGCGCTCCACGAGGGCTTCCACCAGTTCCTCCACCAGGGCACCGGCAACGCGAACGCGTCCGTGTGGCTCAACGAGGGGCACGCGACGCTGTTCGAGACGCTTTCCATCCACCACCACCGCGTGGAGATTCCGGAGGACAAGGGGCGGATGCACCGCCTGCTGACGGTGCTGAAGGCCAACCCGGACGCGGTGCTGCCGACGTTCCTGCAAATGGATTACGCGCAGTACTACGCGGGGACGCACGAGCAGGTGCTGGGCCACTACGCGCTCGGCTGGGGCTTCACGTACTTCCTCCGCCGCGGCGCGCCGCTCCTCCGGGGCGACCCGTACGCGGCCGTTTTCCCGCGCTACTTCGAGGCGATGAAGAACGGCGCGTCCAACGACGAGGCGACGCGCGCCGCTTTCGAGGGCATCGACCTGGCGCGCCTCGAAGCGGACTTCCGCGCGTTCTTCTCCCCGCAGGGCTCCGGCAACCGCAACAAGGCCCTGCGCACGCCCGTCCGCTGAGCGTCGCGGACGCGTTGCCTTGCGGCGCCTCCACGGCGTCGCCGTGCAACGCCGCTTCCGCCTCCCGGCCGCATCCCACCCACGGCTTCCGCCGCGCCCGGGGCGGGTTGCCGATGTTTGGCAAAATCGGGCCGATTTTGCCAAGCATTGGCAAATTGCCGCGGCGGGGCGGGGGTCCGCCAGGACGGACGGCGCCATTCGGGCTTGAAGGGGGAAGGAAGAAAAGGACAGAATGGCGGCGACACGGCGGAATGCCGGGGAAGGACACGATGACAAGATTCCAAAGGAAAGTTTTCGGGGCGGCCGTTTGGGCGGCGGTGCTGGCGGTTGCGGGCGGCGGATGCGCGTCGTTCCGGCCGAGGCTCCAGCCGCTTCCCGGACCGGGGCGGGACGGAGGACTCTACCGCTACACAGCGGATTACGGGGACGAAGACCTGCCGTTTGCCCTTGTGGGCAAGGCGTTGATGAATGCGGACCAAAGCGAAGGATTCCAGATCAACTGCTGCGCGATAGCGGTGGCGTTGTTTCCGGGGTTGCCGCTGTATGCCGTGGAACGGTTCGCGGTTTGTCCGCTGGTGGACACGGCGCTCATCCCCTGCGACCTCGCCTTGAAGCTGCGGGAAGGGCACGTGTGCGCGCACAAGGGCCTCAAGGTCGTTCTCCTCGACGGGGCGGAGCGGCCCGTGCCGGGGTGCGAAATCGCCGTGGTTGCCGACGCGCTTGCCGGACGGCAGCAAGAACCCGGTGCACGGCGCGGCGGTGATTGGCGATACGGTCGGCGATCCGTGCAAGGACACGTCGGGTCCGAGCTTGAACATCCTCATCAAGCTCATGAGCATGGTCTCGATCGTCTTCGCGCCGGTCGTCCTCAAGTTCTCCCCGGTCATCCAGTCCTGGTTGCACCTGAACTAAACTCCCTCCGAGCTTGACGAAACGCGGGCCCCGCCAAGGGCCCGCTTTTTCGTGCCAGCCACTCCCTCCCGCTTACGGGAAGGACATGAGTTGCAAAGAACGCAAGGAACACAAAGGAAATCTCACGCGGAGACACACTTTCGGAGGTACGGCGAAGCCCCGCAAAGCAAAGCTTCGCGGGGACCCCATCCCCGCCGCGCCATGAAAACGAAAGGAATCTACCTACAGAGAAAGAGCCGCGAAGAGTTTTTCGGACAGGATTTACAGGATTGCCAGGATGAGGCTTTCTGGGGATTTTTTTGCCGGAAATCAAATGATTGCAGAAGAATTGGGCGGGGCTGTCATGGGACAGCCCCCGTGGATCGAAAGCGGCAAAAGCGGCCTCCCGACACCTTCGCATTCCGCTACCAGTGCCGGGAAGCCTGGCGCCCTTGCGGGCACCCGGTTTCGGTCCCCGTTCCGGGGGCCGGGAAGCAGGCCGGGACAAAGCAACCGTGCCGTTTGGTCGTTTTGTGCTGGCGGGCAACGGGCCGGAACCCGTTGTTGTCGTTCCTGTTGCCGGGGTTGTTCCTGTTGCGGTTCGCGGACCGGCAGTTCGACGCGTTGTTCCTGCAGCTTCCGCCCCGGAGCACGCGGTTGTCGCCGGAATCCGCCTGGGTCTGCTCCCCGTAAAAACGTTGTCATGTCATCCAGCCCCCACTACCGCCTGTCCAGACACCAGTGCAGTGATGTGCCGCTGGTAGGTCTCCTGGCTCCAGAGACCCGCCACCAAACGACCTGCATACGCTTCTTCCATCCTCCGGAACCGTTGCCGCGACCGCCGGTCCGGCACCGCGCCCCATCCATGCACCCGTCGGCCCAAAAAGGGGACACCCCCGCGCGTCGGCATCGGACACATCCGTGACTTGAAGGTCAACCCGAGTCCCTCCACGACCTCCTCCGCCGCCCTCCTCCGTTCCAGCAGTTCCTCCTTGTCCTTGCCGAAAAACAGGCAATCGTCCATGTACCGCACCATTGCCCCGCCCAACCGGTCGAGCGGCGCCAGATACAGATTCGCCAGCCACTGGCTTGTCAGGTTCCCGATGGGCAACCCCTTTCCCGGTTCCCTCTCGTGGGTTCCGGTGATTCGCACGAACCACCACAGGATTTCCCGGTCCTTGAACACCCGTTCCAGCATCCGTGCCAACCCGACATGGGGGATGCTGTCGAAACACTTGCGGATGTCTCCCTTCATGAACCATGCCCTGCGCCTGCACCACTCCGATGCCCGTTGCAGGGCCCCCGTCTGCCCTTTTCCCTTGCGGCACGCAAAGGAATCTTCGGACAGCCGCCTCTCGAACTCCGGCGCGCACACGTTCATCAAAGCGTGGTGCAGCACCCGTTCCCCGAACGACGCCGCGCAAATTTCCCGCTCCTTGGGGTCGAAAATCCGGAACCGCGTGTAGCGCCCCACCGGATAGTTCCCCGCCGCCAGCCCCGCCCGCAACCGCTCGATTTCCGCGTCCAGATTCGCCTCGAAGGCTCTTTGGTCAGGTCTGCCCCTCTTGCCCCGGCTCGCCTTGCAGAAGGTTTCCAGCAAATTGCCCCGTTCCAGCACCAGCGGAAAGAGATCTCCCGTCCGTCTCATGGAGTTTTCATCTCCTTGGTATCGCTCCCGCCCTGCCCTTCCGGCACCGCCGTCGGCAGTCCCAGGAGCCTCGCCCCGTATTTTGCTATCCGTTCGTCCCCGAACCCGTCCACGCCACGCCAATCCACCAGCGTCGGCGATTCCAGTTTCGCCATCTCCGCCAACTGGGCATCCGTCGCAACCAGAAAGGCGCTGATTTTCTCCCCCAGCGCAATCTCCCGGCGGCGTTCCCGCAGCACGGCGAACCGCGCGAACACGTCCGGCGGCAGCACCTTCATGTAGTCGATCTTCGGCGCGCCGCCGCCGCGCCGCCCTACGGGAGACGGCGCATCTCCCGCCAGCCATTCCACGCAGAACGTCCAGCCGCCTTCCAGCACCGCCTTGTCCACTTGGCAAACCCGGTGCGATGCCAGAAAGTCGTTCAATCGTTTCTGTGCTTCCCCATCATCGCCGTGCGGCACGAAAAACGTGTTGTATTGCGCCATCTTTGGTTCCTCTTGTTTTTGCGCCCGCTCGCGGCGGCGCGCCCGGAGGTTCGCTCTCGCTCCGCTCGCCCCCCATCCGGGGGGGGACGCTCCTCCTCCGGGCTTGCCGCCGCTCGCTCTGCCTGCTGCTCTTGCTCCGCTCGACTTGCCGAAACGGCACAGTTGCTTCAGTCCTGGCGGGCAACGGGCCGGAACCCGTAGCCGCCGCGCCCGTAGCCGGGGTCGCACCTGCCGCGGATCGCGGACCGGCAGAACGACGCGTCGATCCTGCAGCTTCCGCCCCGGAGCACGCGGCCGCCGCCGGAATCCGCCCCCGTCGGATCCGTCACCGCACCGCCCGGATAGTCCCCATACCAGTCTCCACACCACTCACACACGTTCCCGTGCATGTCGTAAAGCCCCCATGCATTCGGCCGCTTCTGCCCCACCGGATGTGTTTGCGAGCCGCTGTTGCCGGAAAACCACCCCATCTCGTCCAGCTTCCCGGTCCCCGCATACGGCCCCGTACTCCCCGCCCGGCACGCGTATTCCCACTCCGCCTCCGTCGGCAATCGCAAGCCCGTCTTCTCGCAAAACTCTTGGCAGTCATTCCAGCTCACGGACTCCACCGGCAGGGAGTCCTCCCCCTCGTGATCCGAAGGATTCTCCCCCATCACGCTCTTCCACTGCGCCTGCGTCACCTCCGTTTTCGCCATCCAGAAGCCCTTCGTCAGCGTCACTTCGTGAACGGGCCGCTCGTCGCTGTCGCCATCGTTGCTCCCCATCGTGAAGCGCCCCGGCTGGCACCACACCATCTCCATCTGCACTCCCCCCGGCAACGTGATGGTCTTCGTTTCCCCCGCGCGAGTCCCCGCAACGGCCAAAGCCTGGACAACGGCTTCCCTAGCGGCTTCCCGAGCCTCTTCTTCTGCTTTTTCCTTGGCTTCCCGAGCCGCTTCCTCTGCTTTCGCCTTGGCTTTCCGAGCCGCATTTTCTTCTTCGATTTGCCTCTGGATCTTGTCCAGGATGCCCTTGTCGGTCACTTCGACGTAGCGCGCGACCGTTTTTTCGGCCCCAAGGGCGGTTGTGTATTCCTTCGAACCGCGGCGGATGTAGTATCCTTGGTCCAACCGTTCGCCGTCCTCGTAACGCCTTTTCGTCACCACCCAGATCACTCGATCAACAGCATCGTGTCCCACCAAGTTGCCTTTCTTCGTGGCTTGCATCACCTTCATTCCAAGTGCCCCTAAGGTTCCGGGATGATGTTGGTAAATTACTCCTTCATCCTTTGGAAAGCCCTCGAACACGTTAAAGAAATGCTCTCCCGTGTATTTCCAGTCACCGCCACCGCCGCCACCGCCCCCCTCTTCGTCATCGATGAACGATCCGATGATTCCCAGAACCACCAGCACGCCGACGATGCCGACGATGGTTTTCAAGAAACATCCGAATTTCTTTTTCTTGGGCTTGATTGCAGGGGGTGTCGCTTGTCCTTGATTTTCGTTTTCCATGGGTTACCTCCGTTCAGGATGTTTTGTGAGTTGAATAAATGGTGGAACACGTCCCCATGCCGGCGTTGGGCCATGCAATTCGCCGTGAATGGTTGCCGCGCGGGGCTCGGGGTTGCTTGGTTGGACTTGGAAGGAGGGGCTTTCCGTTGCCATGCGCCCCGAATCCGAAAAAGCGCCCGCCATGCGTGTTCATTTGAGGCCCTGAGAGGCCCGACAGCGACACGGAGGGGGCGTGTTTTGCAATGCACGTTGCCGTTGGATTCCTGCGGAGAGTGTCCATGGCTCGGAGACGCATGGTCCCTACTCCATACTCGCCGCCGAATCCGAAATCTGACAAACTTTTTGAAAATTTTTCTTTCCCCCGCCTGCCCGTCCCGCCCCGTCGGCGGGAGTCCGTTTGTCGTTGTGTCATTGTTTGCGTTGTTTCCATGGGTCGCGGTGCGTCCGCTTCGCGGCCGCATGGAAACGAAAAAGCGCGTTCTCGAATCCATGCCCA
>JAFSUH010000084.1 GCA_017445365.1 Kiritimatiellia bacterium
CGGGTGATGTCGCCGCCGTAGCACTTGGCGGTGACATCCTTGCGGAACGGCCGCACCGTCGTCCGCGCGATGATGCGCGCTCCGATCGCCGCCTGGATGGCGATAGCGAATTGCTGCGGCGGAATCACGTCCACGAGGATTTCGCAAATCTGCCGCCCGCGCGCGTCGGCCTTGGAGCGGTGGACGATGCTCGAGAACGCCTCCACCAGCTCGCCGTGGACGAGGATGTCGAGGCGGATCAGGTCGTCGGCGCGATAGCCGCACGGCTCGTAGTCCATCGAAGCGTACCCGCGGGAGAGGGATTTGAGCTTGTCGTGGAAGTCGATCAGGATTTCCGCGAGCGGCAGGGTGCAGGTGAGCATGACGCGGTTGCCGTCGAGCGATTCGGTCTTTTCGAGGGAGCCGCGCTTTTCCATGACGAGCTTCATCATGTCGCCGATCTGTTCGGAAAGGCAGATGAGGTACGCCTTGACCAAGGGCTCTTCGATCGACTCGATTTCGCTCGGTTCCGGGAGGAAAACCGGGTTGTCCACTTCCTTTTCGGTGCCGTCGTTCAGGTGCACGCGGTACACGACGCCGGGGTAGGTCGCGAGAATGTCGCAGCCGTACTCGCGGCGCAGGCGCTCCTGGACGATTTCCATGTGGAGAAGGCCGAGGAATCCGCACCGGAAGCCGAAGCCGAGGGCGACGGAGCTTTCGGCCTGGTAGTGGAAGGCGGAGTCGTTGAGGGCGAGTTTTTCGAGCGAGTACTTGAGCTTTTCGTAATCGTCGCCGTCCACCGGGTAGAGCCCCGTGAACACCATCGGCCGGACGCCGCGGAATCCCGGCAGCGGATGCGCCGTCGGCGTGCGCGCGAGCGTTAGCGTGTCGCCGATGCGGATTTCGCGCGCCTGCTTGATGTTGGCGATGACGTACCCCACGGAACCCGCCGCGAGCTCCGCCGTCGCGAGGGGCTTGGGCGTGAAAACGCCGGTCTCCTGGATTTCGTAGTCGCGGCCGGTGTCGAGGAGGCGGATTTTGCCGCCCTTGCGGAGCGCCCCGTCGAAGACGCGCACGTACACGATGCCGCCGCGGAACGCGTCGTACTGCGAGTCGTACACGAGCGCGCGCGTTTCGTCCGCGAATTCCGCCACCGGCGGCGGGATGCGGTCCGCGATGGCCTCGAGGATTTCCGGCACGCCTTCGCCGGTCTTCGCCGAGCAGCGCAGGCACTCCTCGCGCGGGATGGCGAAGATGTCTTCCAGCTGGCGCGCAACGCCGTCGGGGTCGGCGGAGGGCATGTCCACCTTGTTGAGGACGGGGATGATTTTCAGGTTCTGGTTGATGGCGAGAAAGCCGTGGGCGACGGTTTGCGCTTCGACGCCCTGGGTCGCGTCCACGACGAGGAGCGCGCCTTCGCAGGCGGAAAGCGAGCGGGAAACTTCGTAGGAAAAGTCGACGTGGCCCGGCGTGTCGATGAAATTGAACCGGTATTCTTCCCCGTCGCGCGCGCGGTAGCGCATGGTGACCGGGTGGGACTTGATGGTGATGCCGCGTTCGCGCTCGAGGTCCATCGCGTCGAGCATCTGGTCGACGCGGTCGCGCGCGGCGACGGCGCCGGTCGCTTCGAGCAGGCGGTCGGAGAGGGTGGTCTTGCCGTGGTCGATGTGGGCGATGATGGAGAAGTTGCGGATGCGGGAAAGGGGCACGGCGGGCGTCTCCGCGTCGCGTGCGGCGGCGGGAGCGGGGGAGGGGGGCGGCTGGAGTCTGGAAAAGCGTTCGGCCATGGCGCGGCGGAAGATACCAGCCGCATGCCGCACCGCAAAGCATTTTGCCGATGTTTGGCGAATTCCATGCGATTTTGCCGATGTTTGGCAAAATGTTTCCCGCGCGCGCCGGATGGATTTGCCAATGTTCGGCAAAAACGGAGTGATTTTGCCAAACATTGGCAAAACGGCGAAACGGCTTGAGGGCGGGGGAGGGGAAACGGTACCCTTTCCGGCAAGGCATTTTCCACCCCCACCAGGAGTTCCCATGTTCGATTACGAAAAACTCGGCGTTTTCTACCTCGGCGCCACCCCCGCGGACGCCAACGGCGCGCGCACCCCCATCCTCTACGACGCGAAGGACCTGACCACCCACGCCCTCTGCCTGGGCATGACCGGCTCCGGCAAGACCGGCCTCGGCATCGCCCTCCTCGAAGAAGCCGCCATCGACGGCATCCCCTCGCTCGTCATCGACCCGAAAGGCGACATGACGAACCTTTTGCTCACCTTCCCCGAGCTCAAGCCTTCCGACTTCCGCCCGTGGATCGACGAGGCCGCCGCCGCGCGCAAGGGCATCACCCCCGACGAACTCGCCGAGCGCACCGCGGCCAACTGGCGCAAGGGCCTCGCCTCCTGGGACGAGCCGCCCGAGCGCATCGCCCGCCTCAAGGCCGCGGCCGATTTCACCATCTACACGCCCGGCGGCAACGGCGGCCGGCCGCTCTCCATCTTCTCCTCGTTCGACGCGCCCGCCGCCGAAACCCTCGCGGATGCCACCGCGCTCCACGACCGCATTTCCTCGGTGGTTTCGGGCCTCCTCTCGCTCGCGAGCATCGAAGCCGACCCCATCCAGTCGCGCGAGCACATCCTTTTGAGCGAAATCGTCGAACGCGAATGGCGCGCCGGACGCGCTTGCACGCTTGCGGGGTTGATTGGCGCGGTCCAGACCCCGCCCTTCGAGACGGTGGGGGTCCTCCCGCTCGAATCGTTCTACCCGGCGAAGGACCGCTTCGCCCTCGCGATGCGCCTCAACAACCTCGCGGCGAGTCCGTCCTTCGCGGCGTGGCGCGAAGGCGAAAGCCTTGACATCCAGCGGTTGCTCTACACGCCCGACGGCCGCGCCCGCGTCAGCATCTTCTCGATCGCGCACCTCTCCGAAAGCGAACGGATGTTCTTCGTGACGGTGCTTTTGAACGAGGTCACCTGCTGGATGCGCCGCCAGCCGGGGACGAGCTCCCTGCGCGCGCTCCTCTACATGGACGAGATTTTCGGCTACTTCCCGCCGACGGCCAACCCGCCGACCAAGGCGCCGATGCTGACGCTCCTCAAGCAGGCGCGCGCGTTCGGCCTGGGCGTCGTCCTCTCCACGCAGAACCCGGTGGACATCGACTACCGCGGGCTTTCCAACATCGGCACGTGGTTCATCGGCCGCCTCCAAACCGAGCGCGACAAGATGCGCGTGATGGAGGGGTTGCTCACCGCGGACGAAGGCGCGGGGGACGTGAGCCGCGAGGAGTTGGGCAAGATGCTCGCGGGATTGGGGAACCGCATCTTCCTCATGCGCAACGTCCACGAAGCGCGCCCGGTGCTCTTCGAGTCGCGCTTCTGCCTGTCGTATCTGGCGGGACCTCTCACCCCGCCGCAGATCCGCCGCCTGATGCCCGCGGCCGGCGCCGCACCCGCC
>JAFSUH010000085.1 GCA_017445365.1 Kiritimatiellia bacterium
CCGATTTCTTCGGGGTCCGGGATGCGGTTGCCGTTCTTGTCGCCGTAATATTCGAGCCAGATTGCTTTTTCGCTTTTGTTTCGCGAAAACAAATCCATGTCCTGGTTCTTGTAGCACGTCGTGACAAGGCGTTTGAGACCCAACGCCTCGAATTGGTAGGCGAAATAATGGAAAAAGCTGGAAACGCGCGGGTCGTCGCAGTTGCAAAGGACGGTCTTGCCCCGGAAATGTTCCCGGTAGTGTTTCACCTCTTCGGCGATGTCCTCCAGTTGCGTGTAGAACTCGTCCTTGGGGCTACGCCGTGCATCCGTCAGTTCATTTGTTGTGGCCATGTTCTCTTCCTCTCGCCTTCACACGACGACGGGAGGACAAAATGGGCAACAAAAAGAGCGCGCCTTTTCTTTGTCCCCGCATTCTATTGGAGGCGCCTAGGAAGAGCCTTGCACGGATACGGAAAAGCAGAAACGGCGCACCCTGGTGGGTGCGCGCCTGCAACTCGACTTCCGTGCGGTAAGTTTCCTAGGCTTTCCAAATAGAACGTCGCGTTGCGCTGGATGCGCAAAAGGGTATTCAGGTTGGATTCAGTTCAAAAGTTCGGGGAAAAGGTCTCCGGGGATTTGCCCGGTGGTGGCGCGGGAACGGCCCGCGGCCTCCGGGCGAAGATAATGCGTCACCCTACCAAACCCCCGCCCCGCCCGACAAGCCGTCCGCCGCGGCGTTTTGCCAATGTTTGGCAAAATCGGGGGAAATTTGCCAAACATTGGCAAAACGGGAAATCAGGCGGCTTCCGCGCCTTCGGTGCGGAAGGCGAGGACCATGGCCACGAGGAGATCGTGGGCGGCGTCGACCTTGCGGGCGTGCGTGGCGTCGGCGGGAAGGGCGTGGACGGCGCGCCAGGCGCCCTGGAGGCGCTGGAGGAGGACGGGGTCGCGGGCGGCGGATTCCTGGGCCCGCGCGTAGATTTCCGTGGTTTCCTGCATGTTCCGTTCGTCCAGGAGGTGGGCGAGCATGTGCCCGACGCCCATGGCGTTGCGGGAGAGCCAGGACTTGAAGGCCTGTCCGCCGCCCGCCGGGTGGAGGCCGGTTTCGCCGAACAGGAATTCCTCTCCCTTCGCGAGGAGCATCACGAGGGTCGGGCGCGGGACGACCTCGCGGTCCTTGACGGTCTCGGTGACGGAATAGGAAAGGTCGAAGCCCAGCCCCACGCCCACGCCGACGGGGTCGACGTTGACGCCGATCCGGTTCTGGCTTTCGCTGGCGACGGCGACGCTTTCGAAGCGGCCGTCCACGCAGGTCCACGAGATTTTCTTGTAGCGCTCGGAACTGCCGAGGCTTTCGGTGCCCATGACGGAGGCGGCGATCTGGAGCGTCAGATCGGGGTGTTCTGCCACCCATTCGACGACCCCGAAAACGAAGTCGAGGGCGTCCCCGGCGTGTTCGAGCGCGAACACGACGAGCTTCAGGACGTTTTCGGGGTCGGAGAGCCAGCGTTTCACGCCGGCGACGGCGGCTTCCTTGACGGAGGCGAGGATCAGTCCCGGGAGGGTGGCGGTGAGGGCGACGAGGGCGGTGTCCTTGCCGATGTCCTTGGCGATGTCCTTGACGGCGTCCTTGACGGGGTGTTCGGGGCGGTTTTCGAGGGGCTGGCCGCCGTGGGCGTAGGCGCGGGTGATTGCGTCGATGACGATGCGGGCGGGAGCGGAGCCGGAGACGAGGAGTTCGTGCTTGGTGCGGACGACGTTCTCCCACGGGCGGGGATCGGCGCCGGGCTTGGCGGGTTTTTCGGAGGAAAACCGGTATTGGACGGTGGTGTCGAGGCCGGTTTCGCGGCGCAAGGTGTTGATGCCGCCGTCGGCGAGGGCCTTGACGCTCGGGTTGGCGATGCCTTCCGAAAGCCCGTCGCTCCAGTCCTTGAAGAAGCCGAGCTTGAGCTTGGTCTGCACGGTGAGGCGGGTTTTCGCGGGCTTGGCGGCGCCGGTGCCTGCCATGAAGCAGGTGCGGAAGATGGCGGGCGGGAAGCGGACGGACGGGTTGGAGTAGCGGGCGAGGAGGCGGTCGGCCTGTTCCCGGGTGACGGTGCCCCGGCGGGCGGCGAGTTCGGTGGCGAGCATCAGGGAGCGGAACTTGTGGCCGGCGCGCGCGAACCCGGCGTCGTCGGTGAACGAGAAGGGCCCGGCACTGCGTTTTTCGGCCTCTTCGGCCTCGCGGAGGGCCTCTTCGAACTCGTTTTCGAGGGTCCGGGCAACGTCGGGGCCGGTGTAGTTCGTCACGGGGACCCGGCCTCCGGTGTCGGGGTCGGGGAGCATCAGCTCCGCGAGCGCGGCTTCGTCCTTCGCCGCGATGGCGGCGCGGGCGAGGGAGGAATAGGAGCGGGAATCGACCTTGAAATCCATCTCGCCGGCGATGCCGCCCGAAAGCTCCGCGTTCACGATGCCGCCGAAATCGGCGCCGAGGGTGGCCTGCGCCTGCCCCCGCAAGGTCCAGCCCTTCCGCTCCGCCACGATTACCGGATTGGCGCGCTTGGCGAGGAGCTTGTCGAGGCGCCCCGCCACGCCGCGCGCCTGGAGCGACCGGAGGTATTGGGCGTTGTCCTGCTTGACTTCGCCGGACTTGCGCCCCAGCCAGCGGAAGAATTTCGTGCCGAGGCCGCCGACGGACCGGCCGAGGGACTTGATGCCGCCCCAGATCGCGCTTCCGAGGGTGCGGGCGGTGGCGAGCTTGCAGTGCTTGGCGTCCAGGATCAGGTCGTCGACCGTCGCGTAGGAACGCGTGGTGAAGTGCGACACTTCGCCCCCCGCCGTCCCCTCCGCCTTGGCCCCCGCCCACGCCGATTCCTTGCCCGCCTTGACGCCCCCCTTCGCTTCGAGCCCGCCGGCGATGCGGAACGTCACCGAAATCGGCCGCCCCTTGCCCGGGGCGTCGATGTCCGCGACCACCCGGAAACGCGCCCCGGCGCGGACCCCCGCGGTGAACGCCTTGGAAAAGCCCAGGCCGAACAGCGCCCCGACGCCCGCGCTGAATTCGACCCTGCGCGATCCGCCCTTCGCGGCGATGCCGCCGACGATGCCGCGCAGCGTGGCGGTGGCGTCCTCCGCGTCCTGGAAGTCGCGGATTTGGTCGTTGGTGAGGTGCGAGAGCTCCAGGGCGGGGCCTGCGGCGTTCGCGATCTTGAGCTCCGGCGGGAGGATCGGCGGCGTGACGCGGGGCTCCAGCTCGCGCAGGCGGTTGCGCAGGTTGGAGAGGGTTTCGTCGAAGCGTTCTTCGAGCCGCATGACTTGGGCGAAAGTCTCGCGGACCTTGCTGCCCACCTTGAACGTGAACGCGTGCTGGATTTCGCGCAGCGCCCCCTCGTAGAGCTGCATGCTTCCGATGGCGGAACCGCGTTTGGCGAGCTCGACCTGCATTTCGTAGCGGAAGACCCGGAGGGTCTTGCGGATTTCGGCCAGGCCCTCGCGGGGGTCGGCGGCGCCGGATCCGTCCTTCACGGCGGCGGTGAGAGCGGCGCGCGCGTCCCGGAGGTTCCGGGCGGCCAGCTTCCAGTCCGCCAGCGCCTGCCAAAGCTCTCCGACGGCGGGGTCGTCCGGGGCGCGCGCCGCGGCGATGCCGGCCTTGATGCCCGCGACGGCTTTTTGCGCGGTTTCGAGCATGCCTTCGGCGGAATGCATGTCCCAGTCGCGGCCCGCGCCGACCCGGTGGTTGGCGGCGAACTGCGGCCCCTGGCCGTTGCCGGGTTGCAGGTTCGGCGGGACGGGGTTTTCGACGGCGTTGCGCACCGCCGGGTCGAGCGCTTGCAGGGAACGGCTCGCCTGCGGCGGGTTTTGCGGTCCCCCGGGACCGGGTTGCGGCTCCGGGCGGTTCAGGTTCACCCGGAGATCCGGAACCGACATCGAACGGTGGATGCTGGAAGGCCCGCACATGGTCAATCCTCCCCTTCCAGCGGAAACCGCTCCGCGAAGCGCTCCCGCACGGCCCGCACCGCCCGCACCAGCGAATCCATCCACGAGGCGAGCGAATCGACGTGGGAGAGGACCAGCGCATTGCGGCGGTCCATCGCGAGAACCAGATCGGCGTCTTCGTCGAGGGCGAGCGTGCAACCCTCCGTTTCGCCGCCCGGTTCGTTCATGCGGAGGAGCTCCAGCGCCTTGTCCCCGGCATCCGGCGCATCCAACCCGCCGAACGCGCCCACCGGCGCGAACGCCACCACCGTGTCCGATTCCTCCAGATACTGGAGATTGACGATGATTTCCTCGTCCACCGTGAAGGTCGCCGTCCCGTCGCCGTCGAGCGCGAGGGGCTGTTTGACCAGCGCGCCGAACTCGGCGAGCACCTCATCGAACTGCTCCCTAAGCATGGAGCGCGCTCCTTTCCCGCCAGTCGGACAGCGTTTCGGCGAAATCGTCCAGGCACTGCCGGAAGCCCTCCGCGTCCGAGAGCTCGTCGATGGCGCGCCGCTCCGTCAGCCACAGCCCCCCGTCCGTACCGACCGAAAGCGTCGCCCCGCGCGTTCCGCTCCAGAAGAAATTCCCGCCCAGCACCGACTTCGCGAAATCGCCGGGCCGCGCCACCCCGTCGAGGTCCAGCACCTTCGCCCGGACGCAAATCTCGCCTTCGGGTTCCCCGCCGGCGCGGAAAAACGCGATGGCGTCGCCGTCTTCGGTCGCCACGGAAAACGCGTTGGGGCCGCCGTCGGCGAACCCGTCGCCGAGACGCTCGCGCGCCAGTGTCTTCAAGCTCTCGAAATCGCTCGTCATGGGATGTTCCTCTTTGCAACGCCCTTTCCGTCCGGACTACACGCGGCCGCGGGAAAGGTTACGCATTGCCGGGAAGATTATAGCACGCGGCGGGTCCCCGGCCAACCGAATTGCAACGAGATCCAGTCCGCTGCAAATTCCAAGATGAACTGGACCGGGCGGGAGAAAGCCGAGAAAGTCCGGTCGGAGGGGGCGGCGGGGGGATGGGGC
>JAFSUH010000086.1 GCA_017445365.1 Kiritimatiellia bacterium
AAGGCGTTCTCGTACCGGCGCATCCGGGCGTTCCGGCCGAGGTCCGCCAGGTGGAACTTCTTCTCGCGCGTGTTCAGCGCCGCGGGGACGTGCCGGAAGATCGCCCGCACCTTCGGCGCGTAGGCCCCCGCGTATTTTCCGATGTCCGACTCGTAGAGCGAAAGGATTTCGCGCTTGGCCGCCTCGCTGGCCTCCAGACGGCGGTCCTCGCCCAGGCAGTACGCTTCCACCGACTGCGGCATTCCCCCGACCACCAGATACTGCCGCGCCAGCTTCACGGCGTCGGCATGAAGCCATCCCATCGGCTTCTTCTCCGCGAAGCGCTCCCGGATCGCATCGGCCGTCCGGTCCGCGCCGAGCGCCCAGAGGAATTCCTCGAAGTCCAGCGGGTGCAGCTTCATCCTGTGCTCCTCGCTCGGAACGACGATGTCTTTCACGTTCTCCTTGATTCCCAGAAGAGACCCCGTCTCGATATAGTGGTACTTGCCATATTCCACGAGCCGCTTGATCGCTTCGCGCGCGACCGGGAACCGCTGCACCTCGTCGAAGACCACGCAGCTCCGGCCGGGAACGAGCGAGACGCGGTGGAGCGTTTGCAGCCGCTCCAGAGTGCCTTGTATGTCGCGTTCCTCGGTGAACGCCTTCTTGCTGTCCCGGACGAGCTGGTTCTGCCCGGAAAAGTCGATGAAGAGGCAGGATTCGTATTCGCGGGCGGCGAACTCGCGGACGAGGTGGGTCTTGCCCACGCGCCGGGCGCCTTCGACGAGGAGCGCGTACCGCCCGGCGAGGGTGCGCTTCCATTCCAGCATCTGCGCGTATGCTTTCCGTTTGAAATCGAGCGGCATGGAATCCTCCGTTTCCGTCCTTTCAACGCGGGGATTCTCGCACGGACCCTGCCGCTCTGTCAAGCAAATTGTCACCGCCACGCCAAACTTCAATTTCGATTTTGTCACTGCTACGCCAAACTTTCAACATGGGATCTGTCACCGCCACGCCAAATTTCGCCGCGAAAACACCAATCGCCGCCCCCGAAAATTTTACATTGGCTTGACATTTCTCTTCCCGGAATCTGCTAGAATCCCCTGACATCAGACCCGGACAACGCCTTTGCCCGCCATGCCCAATCCCGCACACCCCGACACCCCTTAGCCCCCCTCCGCTCCGCGCGGACGCGGCGCAGCCGCCGCCCGCCGCGGGGCGGCCTTCCCGAACATGAAACGACGCTCCCTCCTTCTTCCCTTATTCTCGCTCATTGCGGCATCTGTTTGCCAGTTTGCGTCGGGCTTTTGCAAGCGCCACGCCTTTTCGCTTTCGGGCGCGGCCCGTGAAGACTGGTTTGAACTGTCCCGCCTGTCCGGATTCGCGGAAGCGGCCTTCTGGTTCGTGATCGTTGCGATGCTCGCCCGGCATGCCGTCGACGCCCGGCGCGCGCGTGTCGGGCGCGCGCCGACATCCGCCGCATGGACCGCCGTTGCTCTCGCCGTGGCGTTGCTGGCGGTTCCCGCCCTGTGGCTGCTTGATTACCGCCGGGAGTTGTACCCGAAACTCGAACAAACCGTTCCGGTCGAAAGTTTCGCGAAAGAGTTTCCCGGGGTTCCGCTGCCCGACGGGGACCGTTCCGTAGTCTTGGACGAAACGTATCTGGCCGGCTATGTTTCGTATTCCGACCGGATTCCATTCGCCGTCCGGGGACACCGCTTCACGCGAATCCGCCCCGACAAGTTCCACCACGTCTACGGATCGATCGACATCGTCCCCGCCGACACCAACCTCGTCTACGTCCATTCCTGCCGCGCCAGATACCGGACCACGCTCGAACAACAGGGCGTCCGTTGGTGACCCCGCCACGCTCCGCTCCGCCGCCACTGGCAACTGGCAACATTGGAACTGGCAACACTTCCACATTGGCAACATTCTCCGCATCCCGCCACCAATCACGAACCACCAACCCCATGAAACACGCAATCCTCCCGCCCTTCCACGGCCGCCGCGCGCGCGGCCTCGGCCGCGCCGTGCTGGCGGCTCTCTTCTTTCTCGCCGCGCCGGCGTTCGCGCTCTCGCTCAAACTGCCGCCGGAGGAACCGTACGCGGCGCCGACGCTGCCGTGGCGCGAAGCGCTGGCCGCGGCCGACGCCGCGGTTGGGGCCGCCACCAACGGAGCACGCTGCGTGATTCTCACCTGGCGCCAGCGGGACGCGACGTGGGGCGCATTTTACGATGCTGGCGACGCCTGTCGGAGCGTGACCGTCGACGCCGCGGGCCGTTGCGTCGAAAACGCGGCGAAAGATCCCCCCTGGAATTCGCCCGCGGAGATCCTTCCCCTCGCCGAAGCCGCCGCCGCGGAGCGGGCGACCGCGGGAGCGGTCCGCACCGCGGCCCTATCCCGTCCCGACGCCACGGGG
>JAFSUH010000087.1 GCA_017445365.1 Kiritimatiellia bacterium
ATGCCGCCGGGGCCGCGCCCGCCGCCCCCGGCGAGTTCACCCTGCGCGCCTTCCTCGCGGGCAAGATCGACCTCACGCAGGCCGAAGCCGTGGCCGACCTGATTGCCGCGCGCAGCGAACGCGCCGCGCGCGTCGCTTCCTCGCAACTGGAAGGGGCGCTTGGGCATAGGATTTCCGCGCTTTCGGCGACGCTCGTGTCTCTCGCCGCGGATCTGGAAGCGATGCTCGATTTCGCCGACGACGAGTTGCCGCAGAGCGTCCCGGCGCATCTGCGGGCGCTCCTCGCGGAAGCGCGCGGGCCGCTCGACGCTCTCCTCGCCACGTGGGAGGAAGGGCGGATGCTCCGCGAGGGCGTGCGCATCGCCGTCGCGGGCAAGCCCAACGCGGGCAAATCGACCGCGCTCAACGTGCTGCTGGGAAAGGACCGCGCCATCGTCTCCGCCGTACCGGGGACGACGCGCGACACCATTGAGGAGGGGCTGGTGCTCTCGGGCCTCCCCGCGGTCCTGGTCGATACGGCGGGCTTGCGGGAGACCGCCGACGGCATCGAGCGGGAGGGCGTCAAGCGGAGCCGGGAAGCGATGCGGGCGGCGGATTTCGTGCTGGTGGTGGTGGACGCATCGGAGCCTCCCGGCGACACGTCGTGGCTGGGGGAAATTCCGCGGGAGAAGTCCCTGGTGCTCCTCAACAAGGCCGATTTGCCGCGGCGGACGGACGGGAGCGCGTTTCCCGGCCGGAAGACCCTCGCCTTGAGCCTGCGGGAAGATCCCGGCGCGCGGGAGAAACTGGCGGGCGCTTTGGCGGAAGCGGTATTGCCGCAAACGGGCCACGCGGGCGGGGGGGAAATCGCGATTTCCGCGCGGCACCGGAGCGCCTTGATGGCGGCCAGGGAAGAGCTGGAAGCGGCGGAAAGCCTGCTGGGGAGCGAAGAGACCTACGTCCTCGCCGCGGAGCACGTCCGTGGCGCCCTGCACCGGCTGGGCGGCATCCTCGGCCGCGACACCGACGAAGAGACCTTGGACGCGGTTTTTTCCCGCTTCTGCGTGGGCAAATGAGGCCCCGCCCGGGCGGACGAACCTCCCGCGGCCATCCCTCCCGCACCTCTTCCCTCCCCCTTCTTCCCTCTTCCCTGCGGAAAAATCCGCCTCCCCCGGATTTTTCCGCTTGCCCTACGTAGTTCTACGTAGTAGCTTGTCTTCCAGTTCCCCGGAACCGAACCCTTTATTACCAACCCCAAACCCAAAACTTGGAGACATTCCTATGAAAAAAACCATGATTCTCGCCGCAGCGGCCCTCGTCGCCGGCAGTGCCCTGGCCGCGGAAGTTCTTTCCGTCAACGCCGTGGGCTTCATCCAGACCACCTGCCCCGCGGGCGAATTGACCGCGCTTTCCTATCCGTTCTACGGCAACGACAGCGATGTTGGCGGAACGGCTTGGACCAACACCCCGATTGCGCAAAATGCGACAGGTGGTGCTTCGGTCTATTTTTGGAATGGATCTGGTTGGTCCGTTGGCCAATATGCTTGGAATGCCCGTTCCCAAAAATATGAATGGAACAACACGGCAAAGGCCAAGATTTTGGCTCCGGGCGAATGCTTCCTCTACAAGCCGGCCGAGGCGCAGGATGCGGTCGTGAGCGGCGAAGTCCCCGATGAGGCAACGATTCCGCTCACCGTCGCTGGTGCTGGCGCCCTGACCTCCTTGGGTCTTCCGTATCCGACCGACAAGGCGTGGCTTGATACCGAACTCGCGGCGGCGGCTCCGGGTGGTGCTTCGGTCTATTTTTGGAATGGAACTGGTTGGTCCGTTGGCCAATATGCTTGGAATGCCCGTTCCCAAAAATATGAATGGAACAATACGGCAAAGGCCAAGACCCTCAAGGCGGGCGAAGGCTTCCTCTACAAGCTTCCCGCGGATGCCCAAGATGCCGAAGTCTCGTGCGCCCGTCCCTATGACTGGCCCGCGGAACCCGTCGAAATTGTCAACCCCTAGTTTTTCCTAGGATTCGGGAAGC
>JAFSUH010000088.1 GCA_017445365.1 Kiritimatiellia bacterium
GGTGTGGTTCAGGTCCTCGCGCTTGAGGACGATGGTGGCGCCGCCGAGTCGCGCGGAAAGCCGCTTGCAGACGGTGAGCGGCGTTTCGCGGCCGACGTAATCGCGCAGGATTTCCCCGAATTCCCGGTGGAATTCCGGGTCGTTGCGCGCTTCTTCGTATGCCGCGGCGAGCTCGCGGAGAGGCTCGACCAGCGTTTCGGCGACGTATTGCCCGCCGTAGGGGCCGTAGTGGCGTTTGTCTTCTTGCATCCTCTTTCCTCCTTACGCCGTCGTTCCGGTGTCGTCCGCAAGCAATTCGCGCAGTTTCGCGCCGGGACTTTCCGCGCGCATCAAAGTCTCCCCCACGAGGAAGCCGTCGGCCCCCGCGGCCGCCAGCGCGCGCAAATCCTCCGGCGAGCGGATGCCGCTTTCGGCGATTCGGACGATGCCGGACGGAATCTTCCCGAGCAGCTCCGCCACCACGCCCGCATCCGTCCGGAAGGTCCGCAAATCGCGGGCGTTGACGCCGACGACCTTCGCCCCCGCCGCCACGGCGCGCGCGATTTCTTCTTCCGAATGCGTTTCGACCAAAGCCTCCATCCCGAAGCCGCGCGCCACGGCGAGAAGTTTCGCCAAGGCCGCGTCGTCGAGCGCCGCGGCGATGAGAAGCACCGCGTCCGCGCCCGCCGCGCGGGCGCGGAGAATCTGGTACTCGCTCGTCACGAAGTCCTTGTAGAGGACGGGGAGCGCGCTTGCTTCCCGCGCCGCGCGCACCGCTTCGTCGCTTCCGAGAAACCGGTGCGGCTCCGCCAGCACCGAAAGCGCCGCCGCACCCGCCTCGTCGAGTTCCTTCGCGAGTTCCGCCGGCTTGAACTGCGGGCGGATGAGCCCCTTCGACGGGCTTGCCTTCTTGAGTTCGGCGATGACGTGGAGCCCCGGACCGCGGAAAGCCGCGGCGAAATCGCGCACGGTCTCGCCTTTCGCCGCGTCTTCGCGGCGGCGCGCGGCGAGGTCGGAGAGGATGTCGCGCTTGGCCGTCCGCCCGTCCATCCCGAGGAACTCTTCGAGCTTGCGCGCGGCGGCGCCGGAATCGAGGGATTCTGCCGCCACCGCGATGCCTTCCTTGAGGCTGCGCGCCTTGTCGGCGATCCAGATGGCCGCGGCCGCGTTGACGACGGCGGCGAAGCGGTACGCCCCGCCGAGACCGCCGCCCAAAACGCCGCGGAGAATCATCGCGTTTTCTTCCGGCGCGCCCCCGGCGATGGCTTCGGCCGGGTAGCTCGTCCCGCAGAGCCGCTGGATGTCGATTTCCCCGACGCTTACGATGCCGTCGCGCAGCATCGCGAAGCGCGTGACGCCGTCGGTGGAAATTTCGTCCATCCCGCCGTTGCCGCAGACCACGAGCGCGCTCCGCGAGCCGAGGAGGTTCAAGGTTTCGGCGAAGGTGCGCAGCATCGAGGGGTCGGAGACGCCGATCACGTGCTGGCGGACGCCCGCGGGGTTGGTGAGGGGCCCCAAGTAGTTGAAAATCGTGCGGAACTTGAGCTGGCGGCGGGCCGGGGCGGCGAAGTGCATCGCCGGGTGGAGCGTGCGCGCGAAGAGGAAGCCGATGCCGAGGCGGGCGATGTCGCGGGCGATTTCCTCCGGCGGGCGGGAGAGGTCGTAGCCGAGGGCTTCCAGGACGTCGGCCGTTCCGCACTTCGAGGTGGCGGCGCGGTTGCCGTGCTTGGCGATGGTGACGCCCGCCCCCGCGGCGATGAAGGCCGCCGTCGTGGAGACGTTGAAGGTGCCGGCGAAGTCGCCGCCGGTGCCGACGATGTCCACCGCGTCGGGATTGGCGCAGGCGACCTTGACGCCCGCCTCGCGCATGGCGGCGGCCGCGGCCGTGAGGTCGGCGGGGGTCAGCCCGCGCTCGTGGTAGGCGGTCAGCACTTCCTTGATTTGTTCCGTGGTCAGTTCCCCGGCCATGATCCGGGCGAAGACGGCTTTCGTGTCGATGGTTTCCATTGAGGGTTCCTTTGTTTTTACTTGACAAAATCCAAAAAGTTCGCGAGCTGCCGGACGCCGTCGGGCGTGCCGACGGATTCGGGGTGGTACTGGAGCGATTCGATCGCGTGTTCCCGGTGGCGCAGGCCCATGATTTCGCCGTCTTCCGCGACGGCGGACACCTCGAAGCAATCGGGAAGGGTCGCGCGTTCGACCGCGAGCGAGTGGTAGCGCATCGCGGGGAAATCCTGCGGGAGGTCGCGGAAAAGCCCCTTGCCGTCGTGGCGGATGCGGCTGGTTTTCCCGTGCATCAACCGTTGGGCGTGGACGATGCGCCCGCCGAAGGCCTGCGCGAGGGTCTGGTGGCCGAGGCAGATGCCGAGGATGGGGATGCGCCCGGCGAAGGCGCGCGCCGCGGCGAGGGAGACGCCGGCGGAATCCGGGTTGCCGGGGCCGGGGGAGAGGACGAGGGCGCGGGGGGCGAGCGCGGCGATGCCATCCACGTCGAGGACGTCGTTGCGGACCACGTCCATTTCCGCGCCGAGCGCGCGGAAGGCCTGGACAAGGTTCCAGGTGAAGGAGTCGTAGTTGTCGATCATCAAAATCATGCAGGGGTCCTGGGTTGGGGTTGGCGTTGGATGCCGGGTGGTTGAAAAGGAGGAAGGCGGGATTGCTGGAAAGGGGGAAACGAAAAACCCCGCTCGTCGGAGCGGGGCCTTGGGGGATTTCGGGTTGGTGGCAGGGTCACCAGTTGCGCGCAAGAAGGGCCGCTCCGGGAGGGTTCTCGGAGAAGCGCCACCAAGCGAACTGGAAGAAAGACTTCATGCGCGGAAGAATGGTGCGACAGATACGCTTCCCCTTTTTCCGGTGCAAGCGTTTTTTGCACTTATCCCGGGAAATCCGTAGTGGCGCACTCCAGGTGGGTTTCGCGGTTCCGCTCCCCTCTTCGGCGCGGGGATGCCCTTCGCGGGCCCTCAGGAGCGCGCGGAAGCCGTTTCCCGCCCGGAAGCGGCGGAACGCGTCTGGCGCGCTCTCCGCGGCTTGGCCGTTGGTCCCGAAATGTTTTGCACACTTGCCCGCGAAGCGGGTTTCGATGGTCTTCGATGTCCCCCCCGCGGGCTGCCCGCGGGGAACTTTCTTTTGTTTGCATGGCGCGGCGGGACTGTCAGCGCGCGTCGAAGGAGAGGCGCGGGTCGAGCCAGAGGTAGCACGCGTCGCTCAGAAGCCGCCCGAGGAGTCCCAGGATCGACGTCGCCGAGAGAATCCCCATGAACACCATGTAGTCGCGCCCCGTCACCGCGGTCAGGCTCAAAAGCCCCATCCCCGGAATCTCGAACACTTTTTCGATGAGTGCCGACCCGGCGAAGAGCAGGGTCAGCACTCCGCCGAAGCCCGTCGCCACCGGCAAGAGCGCGTTGCGCAGGGCATGCCCCCACACCGCGCGGCGGAGCGTCCCCCCCTTGGCGAGCACCGTCCGCACGTAATCCGAGGAAATCTGCTCCAGCAAGGAATTCTTGACGAGCATCGTCATCACCGCGAAAGAGCCGATCGCGTAGCACGAAACCGGCAGCACGAAGTGCCGCGCGAGGTCCAGCAGTTTCCCGGCCGCGGTGAGTTCCGCGTGGTGCGCGCCCACGAGGCCGCTCGCCGGAAAAAACGACCAGAACCGCTCCCCGCCCGAGGCGAACAGGAGCTTGAGCGCCATCCCGAAGGCGAAGGGCGGCACCGCGTACAGGCAGAACACCGCCGCGGAGCTGGCCGCGTCGAAGACGCTCCCCGCCTTGAGCGCCTTGGAGATGCCGAGGGGGATGCAGACGCAGTATGTCAAGAGAAATCCGCTCAACCCGAACACCGCCGAGACCCCGAACCGCTCCGAGACGAGCCGCCCGACGGTTTTGTTGGGATACCGGTAGCTCCTCGCGCGCATGCCGAGGCGGTCGCGGACGAGCCACTTCCAGTACCGCTCGTGCAGGGGCAGGTCGAACCCGAAGTGCTTCTCCAGCGCCGCGCGCTGGGCGGGGCTCACGGCCGAGCCGGTCCCCCGGGCGCCGGAAGGCATCCCCTCCCCCAACCCGCGCATCCGCGCGACGGCCTGTTCGACGGGGCCGCCGGGCACGGCCTGCGAAAGCGCGAAGCAGACGAAGGTGATGCCGAGGAACGTCGGCACGGCGAGCAGCAGGCGCCGGAGGAAATACGCGAGCCTGGGATTCATCGCGCGCCGCCCGCCGGGAACCTCACTTGAAGGAAACCTTCGGCACCTCGCGCTGCGCGGGGTCGGTCACCTCGAAGAGGTCGCGCGCGGCGAAATGCGCGAGGCCCGCGACGATGTTGGTCGGAATCGTCTGCAGGGTGGAGTTGTAGCGCGTGACCGCGTCGTTGTACGCCTGCCGCGCGAAGGAGACCTTGTTTTCGGTGCTGGCGAGTTCCTCCTGGAGGGCGAGGAAGTTCTGGTTGGCCTTCAGGTCGGGGTAGCGCTCGACGTTGACCATGATCGAGCGGAGGGCGCCGGTGAGCGCGCCGTCGGCCTTGGCGGCCTGCGCGGGACCGTTGGCGGCGAGCGCGGCGGCGCGGGCGCGGACGATGCTTTCGAGCGTTTCGCGCTCGTGGGCCATGTAGCCCTTGACGGTTTCGATGAGGTTGGGAACCAGGTCGCAGCGGCGCTTGAGCTGGACGTCCACCTGCGCCCAGGCGTTGTCCACGGCGTTGCGCAGGCGGACGAGCCCGTTGTACGCGGAAACGAACCAGAGGAGAAGCGCGATGGCGATGGCGGCAAGAAGGATGATGGGGGTCGTCATGGAAAAGCCTTTCGTGGGAACCGGAGGGAGTTTGCGTTTTTCCCCGCCCGAAAGCGAGACAGTTCCGGGGGGCGGTTTTGGGTTTCCCGCCGCGCCCCGCGTCCGTATGCTTCCGCCCATGCCTCCCCTCCCCTTCCTTTTCCGCGGATTCCGGCGGTTTTCGGCCGTCGCCCTCCTTCTCGCCGCCGGGGTTTTCCTCTGGCGCACGTGGATGGCCCTCGGCCGCACGCCGCGGGGCGCGCGCCTCGCCCGCTGCCAGGCCTCGCCCAACTGGAAAGACGGCGCGTTCCGCTTTTCCGAACCGACCGTGGTCATGCCCAAGGACGGCAAGCGGAGCCCGTGGCGCGGATGGAAGGACCTGTTTTTCGGCAATCCCGCCCTCCGCCTTTCGCCCGCAAGCCCGATCGAAGTTGTCCGGACCGACCTCGCCGCCCTGCCGCGCGACCGCGACTGGCTGGTGTGGTTCGGCCACTCGTCGTATCTCCTCAACCTCGGCGGCATCCGCTATCTGGTCGATCCGGTCTTCGGCCGCGCCTCGCCGGTTCCCCTGGGCGGCAAGCCGTTCCCCGCGACGCACCGCTACGCCGCGCGCGACATCCCCGACCCCGACGTGGTGGTTCTCACCCACGACCACTACGACCACCTGGAGTGGACGACCGTCCGCGCGCTCCGCAAGCGGGCCAAGCGGTTCGTCTGCCCCCTGGGCGTGGGCGAGCACCTGGAGAAGTGGGGCGTGGACCCGGACAAAATCACCGAACTCGACTGGGGCGACCGCGACGGCGCGAGCGGCCTGACCGCGCTCCCCGCGCGGCATTTTTCGGGGCGGACCTTCAAGCGCAACCGGTCGCTTTGGGCGAGCTATCTTCTCGAAGCGGGCGGCAAACGGCTCTACCTCGGCGGCGACGGCGGGTACGGGAAGCATTTCGCCGCCATCGGCAGGGAGTACGGCCCCATCGACCTCGCCATCCTCGAAAACGGCCAGTACAACGACGCGTGGCCCTTCGTCCACTGCCGCCCGGCGGAACTGCCGCAAGCGGTGCGCGACCTCGGCTGCCGCGCGTTCCTGACCGTCCACCACGGCAAGTACATCCTCTCGCAGCACCCGTGGGACGAGCCGTGGGCGAACGAGCGCGCCGCGGCGGAAGAAACCGGCGTTCCCCTCCTCTCCCCGCGCATGGGCGAAGTCCTCCCGCTGGACGCGTTTTGACGGCCGGCGGCAACCGCCAAGCCATCCGTTCCTTCCGCATGCCCCGCATGCGGCGCGACCGATTTGCACTTTGACGGGCGGAACGCGTCGGGTAGGATTGCCCGCCCTGCATGCCCACCTTCTCCTACAGCGGATACGACACCGCCGGCCGGCCGCGGAAGGGATTCGTCGACGCCCTCGACCCCTCCGCCGCCCGCCGCGCCCTCGCGCGCGACGGCATCCTCCCCGCCCGCCTCGTCCCCGCCGCCGCGGGCACCCGCCCCCCCTTCCCCCTCGCGCGCCGCACCGATTTCTACCGCTCCCTCTCCTCCCTCCTCGCCA
>JAFSUH010000089.1 GCA_017445365.1 Kiritimatiellia bacterium
CGACGTGCGGCTCGCGGCGACGGGCAAGCGGCTTTCGGGGCTGAAGCGCTACCGCGTCGCGCTCAACAGCTACCACCTGGCAAGCGGCGGCGGGCGCTTCGGTGCGCTGGCGCGCGCCGCGCAGGCGCCGCGGGCGCGGCTGGAGCGGATCGGCCCCGCGCGCGATTTGCTCGCGGAATACTTGCGCCGCCACCCGCTCGTCTCGCCGGACCCGGTCCGCGACGTGGCGATCCGCCGCGCTTCCGTTCCCGCTCCGCCGTGATCCCGCGCGCGGCCCGCACCTTGCCGATGTTCGGCAAAACCGGATTCCCCCGCCGCGGGAGCGCATTGCGCGCTTGCGGCCGGAGGCGGCGTCGTGCCATGCTTTTTGCCATGTCCATCCGCTTCCGCCAGCCTGCCATACAGGAGCCCGCCCCGTGAAAAACGCCTTTCTGTTCCTCCGCCGCTACATCCAGTGTTTGCTGGGGGCCGTCTATTTCTTCCTTGGCGGCGTCCTCCGCAAGAAACACCGCCCCCTGCTCTACGGCCTGTCCCTCCATTTCGGATTCGAAAAGGACGAAAAGGACCCCAACGCAAAACCCGACCCCACCGTCCCCGGAATCTCCGAAAAGGAGCTGATCGGCGACGACGTCGCCATCGACCTGACCCGGATCGTTCCGCTGGGCGGGAACATTTCCGTCGAGGAACTGGCGGTCATCTCCGCCTTGGTGAAATCGCGCAAACCGCAAGTTTGTTTCGAAATCGGGACTTTCGACGGGCGCACCACGGAAAACATCGCCCGGAACCAGCCCGCCGGCGGCCGTTGCTACACCCTGGACCTGCCGCCGCCGGACGAGGGAAAATCCCTTGACACCGGCCTCCGCCTCGCCACCGGGGACGACACCTACATCCTGAAGGACAAATCCGGCGCCCGCATTTCCGGCACGGCGGAGGGCGGAGGGCGGATCGCCCAACTGTACGGGGATTCCGCGAAATTCGATTTTTCGCCGTACGAGGGGAAAATCGACCTCATGTTCGTCGACGGCTCCCACAGCCACGAATACGTCCTCGCCGACAGCGAAACCGCCTGGAAAGCCGTCCGTCCCGGCGGCCTCATCCTGTGGCACGACTACGACAGCCGCTGGTGGCCGGGCGTCACGCGCGCCCTCAACGAGTTGCAACGCACCAATCGGTTCGCGACCTTGCGCCACATCCGGGGAACGGCGCTCTGCGTCATGGTCCGTCCCTAGAACCGACCGCTTTCCCCGTTTTTCCGGCATGTCCTTCCGCTTTTTCCCGCCCGCCGCTTTCGCCGCCTGTTTCCTCGCGGCGGCCGCGGTCGCGGGGGAAATTCCCGCGTACGAGGACTTTTCCCATCCGCTCGCCTTTTCCGCCGTCTCCGGCGGCCGCGAAGCGGAAGACGGCGCCTTTCCCGCGCGCGCGGACATCGCCGTTTCCTTCCTCGCGCGGGACGAGGACACGTGGTGGGAGGGCCTCCTGCACCGCCGGACGGCGTCCGCCGTCCTTGCGCCGTACACCCCGCCGCGCGCCGACGGCGCCGAACGCGATTCCTCCCGCAACTGGCTCGCCGACGCCCTCGCCAAGCCCCGCGCCGGCCCGACCGACATCGCCTCCTCCCGCGACGACTCCGGCGACTGGCTTTCCGGCGACCTCGCCCGGATGGCCCGCAAGCGCACGGAGAAGGAGACGGCCGAAAAGGAGCGTCCGGCCTCCGGGGAGGAAACCGCGGCGGACGACCCCGCCGCCCTTTGGACCCCGCCCGATTCCGCCCGCTTCCAGCCGTTCGCTTCCGCCGATGGCACCGCCCGGGGGGCGGCGACCAACGCGCCCGGCGGACGGGACGGCAACGGCGCGCGCGCTTCCCGCGACCCCCGCCGTGCCGCCGCGGACGCGCGGGACG
>JAFSUH010000090.1 GCA_017445365.1 Kiritimatiellia bacterium
GAATAGGCCGTACGCTGTACTGGAGCGGTTCAAGAAATCGTGTGTCCGTTCCGGAGGAGAAGATGCCGCTTCCCATGCTTCAGGATTCCACCACGGCCGTGACGGAGCCCGGCCCTTCCGCTTGGAAAACCGACCGGAAGGGCGGCGCATGGGATGAGGCACGGGGAGGGCCGCGCTCCGTCGCGGCCGCGCGAATGAGGGGCCAAGACGAGGCTGCAGAATTTCTTGAACCGCTCTAGACGTACCAGATTGGGACGGCGTAGAGGTTGTCGCGGAGCCGCGCGGGTTGCGGGCAGGGGCAGAGCACCGCACCCGTGCCGCGCGTCCGGCCGGACACCGCGTCGAGGGTCGGGAACGCCGCCGCGGCGTCGGCCGTGACGGAGGAGGAGCGCTTGATTTCGACGGGGTGGAGCACGCCGTCTTCCTCGATGACGAGGTCAATTTCCGATTCGACCTCCCGCTCGGTGCCGCCGCGGGTGAGCTTGCGGCGGTCGCGGCCGCGGTAGTAGGAGAGATGGTGCCGCCAGTCGAGGCCCGCGTTGGCGAACGACTTGACGATTTCCGAGACGGCGAACGTCTCGAAGAGCGGGCCGGACATCGCGCCGGCGGCGAGGGTCCCGGGGGTGAGCCAGCGGGTGAGGTAGGCGGCGAGGCCGGTGTCGAGGAAGTAGAGCTTGGGCGTGCGGATGGCGCGGCGCAGGGCCGACGGTGCGAACGCTTCCAGCAGAATGACGAGTCCGGCCGCTTCCAGAAGCGACATCCAGCGCTTCACGGTGCCGAGGTCCTTGCCGATTTCGGAGGCGATGGCGGAATGATTGAGCATCTGCCCGGTGCGGGCGGCGGCCGCGACCACGAAACGGCGGAAGGCGGAGAGGTCCTGAACGGCGTCGAGGGCGCGGACGTCGCGTTCGACGTAGGTGCGGAGGTAGTCGGCATGGAACGCGGACCAGTCGCGGGCGTCGCCGGGGAGGCCGGGGAACGAGCCGCGGTGGATGGTGCGCCAGAGGTCGGCGGGCGCGAGCGGGGCGGCGGTGGCGGCGCGGCGGCGGAGGTAGTCTTCGGTGGGGACGAATCGTTCGGCGAAGGAATCGGAACGGCGCTCGCGCAGGGAGAGGCCGTGCAGTTCCAGCACCGCGACGCGGCCGGAAAGCGATTCCGAAACGCCCTGCATGAGGTGGTAGGGCTGGGAGCCGGTCAGGAGGAACTGTCCGGGAGCGTCCGATTCGTCGCACAGCATCTTGACGTGGCGGAACAGCTCCGGCGCGCGCTGGATTTCGTCCACGGTGACGGGCGGCGGGTTGAGCGAGAGGAAGAAGCGTCCGTCGGTTTTGGCCTGTTCCTCCAGGAAGGGGTCGTCGAGCGTGACGTAGCGGCGGTCGGGAAAGAGATGGCGCAACAGCGTGGATTTTCCGACCTGGCGAGCGCCGGTGACGAGGAGGGCCTTGTGGGCGGCGGCGAGGCGGCGGAGGTGGGGTTCGATGGCGCGGGGAGTGTATTTCATGGCAAATCTGGAATCGGAATCGAAATCCGCCGTGAATATAGTTGCCAAGACACTGCGCGTCAAGGCGGAAAGGGGCTACGGTTGGGCGGAGGGCGTATCTCCGGTTTGTACAAAGGGGGACTGGGTGAAAAGACAACACACTCCGATTTGCCGGTGGGAACAGCCGGGGATGTTCTACATTGAAAAACATGAAAACCGCTTCGCGGACTGGAAAACCTTGGAATTATACAGGGTCTGTCCCGAATGCCGATCAGTTAAGGATGATTCTTTGGAAAAACGGCTCGCGGCGCGAAACACGGAGGGGACGGAGGAAGGAGGCACGGAGGGTTTTTGGAGGTGGAGTTTGCCAGAGGGGGCTACGCTCCGAAAGCACATC
>JAFSUH010000010.1 GCA_017445365.1 Kiritimatiellia bacterium
CTGACGAGTGACGGCGTTTTCGCGTATGCCTACGACGCCGCGAACCAGCTGACGAACGTTGTCCGCACGGCGGACGGGGCGCGCGTGTTGAGCGCCCGCTACGACGCCTTGGGCCGCCGGGTGGAGGCCACCCGCGCAGACGGGAGCGTGGAGCGGTACGTGTACTTCCCGGGGTCCTTCCTGGTCTTGGCGGTGCTGGACGGCGCCAACGCCGTCAAGGAAATCTACACCCGCGGCCCGGACTTGAGCGGTTCGCTCGACGGCGCGGGCGGCATCGGAGGCATCTTGGCGGTCACGGATTCCTCCTCCGTGGTCCGGTACTCCCACGCCGACATCATGGGCAACGTCATCGCGCTCACGGATGCCTCCGGTTCCGTCGCCGCCACTTTCCGTTACACGCCTTTCGGCCAGCTCTCCGCCCGCACGGGTTCGGTCCTCCCGCGCTACCTCTTCAGCAGCAAGGAGTTCGACCGCCCCGCCAACCTCTACTACTACGGCTACCGGTACTACGCGCCGCGGCTGGGAAGGTGGATGACGAGGGATCCGTTGGGAGAAGTTGACACCCCAAACGTTTTTGTTTTCGTCCGAAATGTTGCGAACAACAACATCGATGCCTTTGGTTAGTGGGAGAAGGCATTATTGCCATCGGTGAGATTCCTGGTATTGCTGAAAAACTCGATGAATTATATGTGCGACTAGCGGCAAAGGCCATAAGGATATCGGGTGGCACTGTCGAAAAAACAAACTTTACAAGCTGGCCTCTGAAAGCTGGCCCTGAAATCTTTTTCCAGCAATTTATCCAAGCAATTTACGACGAGCTTCAGGCCCGATTGGAAAATGTAGTTAATGATTTGGGCATCTGTGCTTTCATAAACAAAGTTTTTTGGGAAGAGAAGGATGATCAGGGGTATCCCGAAATGAAAGGAGAAATCACAGTGAAGGAGTATTCATTCCCAGCCATCACGAAACCTTGGACTTGGAGTACGGCCCCGACCATTGCGCGTTCAATGTTCTACGAACCTTGTCCTGACAACTGTCACTGGCGTGTCTATTATTACGTACCTCTTTCAACTGATTTGACGACTTGGAACGAAATCGAACGGTTCAGTTGTTCCGGCGAACCAAAATGCGTGAAAAATGCATGTGGATCAAGCAGATGAAATCTTGCCCTCCGCTTCTGTCAATCATCATGATATCTGATTTATTGCTATCAGGATGCAAAGTTGCCGAAACCCTTCAGTGGACGCAAGACGAGTTGTGGCTGTCCCGAAACGTCGGAGTAATCCACCTGCCCGACAGGAAGACGATGGAAGCTTTGCAAACCGGTGCCGACCGCGTTGCCATGTTGTGGTATCAAGGGTGCCTTGAAGATGCGTTGGAAGAATCCAGGCGAGTGGAGGCCAAACATGGTGCGTATGATATGCTCTACTATCAGCGATCACGAATCATGGAAGAGATGGACCGCGTGGACGAAGCGGAAAGGGAAGGCTTGAAAATCATCCCGCTGTACGCGGGCGGGTATGCCTACATGAGCCTTTTTTATGAGCGGTACGGCAAATGGCAGGAGGCGGACCGGATGCTCGAAGACGCCCTGAAAGACCCCGAGGTGGCATCGCGGCCGAAATTCAAAGCAAGAGTGCATTGGATCAAGGTCCGGCGCCTGGTAGAAAGGCAGGATTTCGACGCCGCATGGATGGAATGCGAAAGCGCGTTGCGTTCGGATGCCGCCGGAAAGCTGCCGCCGGAAGCAAAACAGGTGGTGCGGGAAGTGCTGGATAATCCGTCCACGGGCGCGGGACCGGATTTCCGAGCGGCGCTCCACTGGGTCAAGGCGCGCATATTCTTCGAGGCGGGCGATCTCTCCGCCATGCAGGCGGAATGCGACATCGCGCTGGCACCGGATTCCAGTCTCCCGCCCGACTTGAAGAAAGCCGTGGAGGACTTCCGGCGGTTCCGGTAAAATTAACGGGGCCTGTCCCCTTAACGGACTCGCCTGAATTGACCAAAACTCCCTGATTTTTCGCCGAAATCTTCTTTTTTTGCCCTCTTCCGCCCGTTCGGGTTTTTCTCCGGCCGCGTGGAACGGGATTCCTCTTTTTCAATGTCCGCCGGAGGCGGCTTTCAATGGTTTTCAATGTTTCAAATCCTTTGTGGCTCTGTGCCTCTGTGTGAAATTCCGGTCGCAATAAATTGCGCCCCTCCCGCGCGGCAAGATGCCGCACCTCCTTTTTCAATGCCCGCGAGGCGGGTTTCAATGGCTTTCCATGTTTCGGTCTTTCGCGGCCCCGCGGGGAACTTCGGCGCACGACGGCTTGTTCCGCCGTCGTTGCATCTGTCCAATTCCACCGCTTTTGAGGATGGCTCCGGGCATCGGGACGAGCGCGCCGGACGCCAACGGAGGCAAAGGATTCGTCTCCATCCGCGAAATGCTTGGGGAAGGTGTTTTTGACGAAACGCGGGGAAACGGATTCCGGGCCCTTCGCTTGGCGTGGGCGGCGGGGCAAGCTCGCCCGCCGGGAAGGAATGCCTCCGGATTTTGATTGATGTCCGGGGCCATTGGTGGACAATCGCCGCTCCGTGAAAAAAGCCCTCTACTTCCTCCTCGGCCTTGCGATTCTCCCGCTCTGCGGCCCCGCGCTCTGGACCTTGTGGCAATGCGTGCGCGTGTTGCTGGAAGGGCCGGTGCGCCTGTCGGCGGCGCCCGCCGTCGCCGCTGTCTCCGGCGCGGCCGCGGCGGTGGTGCTGATCCGCCTCTTCGGCCCGTGGACGAAAACCTACGTTCTGGGGCACGAGCTCACCCACGCGCTTTTCGCGCTCCTCTGCCTTTCGCGGCCGCGCAACATCCACGTCGGCGACGACGGCGGGCAGGTGACGGTCAAGAAAAGCAACTTCCTGATTGCGCTTTCGCCGTATTTCTTCCCGTTTTACACGGCGCTCGCGGCGGGGGCGTGGGCGCTGGCGGCGTGGTGGGTTCCGGCGATGCACGCGCAGGCGGTCTCGTGCAGCGGGCTCTTCCTCGTCGCGGGGACGTGGGTGTTCCACCTCGCGTACACGGTGAAGTTCCTGCGCGTGGGCCAGCCGGACGTGAAAACGTACGGGCGGCTTTTTTCGTACGCGCTGATCCTCCTCTTGAACACGGTCTTCCTCGCGCTCGCCCTGACCCTGGCGGGCAGCTGGTCCTTCCGCGAAGCGTTGGGGTGGGGGAAGGAAGCGTGGCGCTGGCAGGCGGCGCTAGCGATGCAGGCGGCCGAATGGATGCAGGCCCGTCTCCTCTCCCGCTGACCCCCACGCTCTCCGGTCCCCCTCACCCGGAGGGTATTTTGCCACTGACGTGGACGCCGTTTTGCGAGACGGCGAGGCGGAGGGCGGGGCAGGGGAAGGCGGCGGGGGCGGTGCCCAGACCCAGGACGCAATCGCCCAAGCCGCTGCCGGAAATCTTGGCCGCGAGCGTGCCCGGGGCGTTGTCAAGCATTTCGAGCAATTCGCGCATCCGGCGGTCTTCCACCCCGTAGGCCTTTTGCGCGCGCCGCCCGTTCGAAAGCGCTTCCGCGAAGGCGGACCAGTCGCGGTTTCCCGCCGCGTCCTTCGCTTCTTCCGCGGCCCGTCCCGCGGCGCGGTCCACGGCGCGCAAGAGCGCCGGGTGCCGCGCGAAGCGCGCTTTCACCCACGAAATCACCTCCGGGGTCGGCGTCTTGTACCCGGCGTAGAGCAAGGTCATCTCCGGAACCCCCTCCGCGGGGAGGCGTTCCGCTTCCGCCGTCCCGTCCGGCTTGACGCGGAGGGCGACGATTCCCCCCAAGGCGCTCGCGGCGGCGTCGGCGCCGCTTCCACGCCCGCCTTGCACGCGCAAAATCGTTTCCCGCGCGCGGCGGAACACCTCCTGCGGCGGGAGGGGTTCCCCGGCGTATGCGCCCGCGGCAGCGGTGGCGGCGACCGCGACGGCCGCGCTGGTTCCCAAGCCCCAGTCCGCGGGCATGCCGCTTTCGACCGTCACCTCGATGCCGTCGCGGAAGGCGTCCGCATGCGGCGCGAGCGCCGCGGCCAAGAAGCGGAATGCCCCGGGCGGCACGGCTTGCGGCAAATCCGCCGCGGGCAAGGTCCATGCGCCCAGTTGCGAGCGCATCCGCACCATCCCGCTGCTGGCGGCGGCAATCGCGACGGAAAGACGTTTTTCGATGGCGCAGACGAGCGCCAATTCGCCGCGCAGAACGGCGTGTTCCCCCGCGAGCATGAGGGAGCCCGGCGCGGAGGCGGTGACGCGGCGCTTTTCCGGCATGGCGGGCAATCAGACGACGCGGGCGCCGAGCGGATCGGCGCGGACGGTGAGAAGCGAGTATCCGTACTTCGCGAGCAGTTCGTCCGACGGGCGCGCGCCCGCCACGAGCACCATCCCCGCCGCGTCGCCCGCGACCGCGCCCGCGCCGCAGATTTTCCCCGCGCCGCCCGCGGCTTCCACCTCGCGGAGGAAATCGGCCACTTTCCCCGGCACGACGCCGATTTCGCGGAGCAGGCGGTGGTTGTCCTTGACGGAGGCGACGAACGCTTCCGGGTCGTTTTCCCGCAAGGCCTGCGCCATCCGGTCGGTGACGGCGGAGAACTCGCCCCACGCGGCCGAGCCCTTGCCGCCCGTCGCGGCCTTCACCGCGGCCACGGCTTCGCCCGTCGTGCTCGCGGGGGTTCCGGTCTGGACGACGTACAGCGGAACGCGCGGAAGCGGCATCGATTGGGCAAGCCCCTTTTCGAAGCGCACGCATCCGCCGTGCAGCGAGACGAACGTGTCCAGCCCCGAGGCGTGCCCGTGCTGGAGGTTTTCCGCTTCCAGCGAGAAGCGGTAGTACCAGTCCGGGCGGAATTCGAGCCGGAAGTAATGCCCCACGGCGCGCAGGACGCTCATCACCGTCGCCGCGCTCGAGCCCATCCCGCAGCCGATGGGGATGTTGGAGTGCAGCTTCAGGTCCAGCCCGTGCGGGAGGCGCAGATGGAGGGCTTCGAGCGAATTGATGAAGGCGAACTCGAAGAGTTCCGCCGGCTTGGAGAGCACTTCGCGGATGGAAAGCCCGCCCGCGAGGAAGGCGTCGTAGTTGCGGCGGACCCGCGCGCGCAGGTCGCGGAGGGCCCGCAGGGTCAGCGACCCGCTTTCGCCGCCGGGGAGGTCCGCCAGGTCGAAGCGGACCGTCTGCGGGAGGGCGCCGCCGTCGAGCAGGAAGGTCTGCGCGTGGCGGTTGACGGCCATGGCGATGGCGGGCGCGCCGTACACGACGGCATGCTCGCCGGAGAGGATCAGTTTGCCGGGGGCGATGGCTCTCATTCTTCGGATTCCTCCTCGGGCATGTTGGCGGCGTCCTCGTTGAGCGCGAGGATGCGGCCGGGAACGGACGCGGCGCGCGCGTCGGTGGCGAAGCGGTTGGCGAAATCGGTGAAGACGGCGACCGCGCGCGCGGTCATGCCGAGCTTGTCGGCGTACGTCTCCGCGAGCGCCCAGAGCGCGTCGGGGTTGCCGGGTTCCAGTTGCGAGAGGCGTTTCAAGGTGAGCACCGCCACGTCGTATTCCCCGAGCGCCGTCGCCACCTGCGAAAGCTCGAAGAGCACCATCGAATCGTTGGGGGAAAGCGTCTGCGCGCGGAGCAGGGCGTCGCGGGCCTGCGCGAGGGAAGCGTCGTCGCCGCGGGAGGCGAAGTACAGGCCCGCTTCGAGAAGGACCGCGGGCGTGTCGGGGAACGTGGCGAGGGCGCGGCGGACGAGCTCTTCGCTCTGCGCGTTGTCGCCGCCGCGGGCGAGGGAGAGGGCGGAGAGGGCGGAGGCGAGGGCGGCTTCGCGGTCGCCGCGCTCCATCGCGGGGGCGACGGCGGCCCATTCCCTGGCCGCGGTGCGAGGCTTGGCGGGCGGGGCGTTGGAGGCGAACGAAGTCTGCGGGATGGACTCGCCTTCGAGGCGGCGGGCGGCGGCGGCGGCGCGCGGGGCTTCGGCGTGGAGCGTGCGGTAGCGGGTGAGGCAGGTCTTGCCCTGCGCGGCCTTGTCAGCGTCGGGCGAGGCGGTGAAGAGGACGCCGAGGTTGTAGAGCGCGGAAGGGGAGGACGGGTCGATTTCGAGCGCCTTCATGTAGTAGTTTTCCGCGTCCGCGGGCTTGTCGGCGAGCTGGCTCAGGCGCCCGAGGCCGACGAAGGCGGCGGCGCAACGCTCGGAGCGCTTCTGCGCTTCGAAATACATGCGCCGGGCGAGGTCCCAGCGGCCGTTGCGGGTGGCCCAGTCGCCGAGGAGGAGGAGCGCGCGCGGGTCGGCGGGGGCGAGGTCGGCGGCGCGGCGGAGGGTCCGGAGGGCGCGCTGGACGTCGCCGGTTTCGAGGAGGAAGGCGCCGAGGTTGAAGGTGGCGGTGAAATCGTCCGGGGCGAGGGCGGCCGCCTGCTCGAAGGCCTCGCGGGCGTCGTCGGTGGCGCCGAGGGCGCGGGAGGCGAGGGCGAGGGTGCCGTACGCGCGGGGGGCGTCCTTCCAGGCGGCGGTGCCGCCTTCGGCGAGGGACGCGCCGTCGAGGGCTTCGCGGAGGAGGTCGCGGGCGAGGGCGAGTTCGCCGCGGGAGGCGGCGGATTCGGCCCGGGCGAGGAGGCGGGAGGGGGTGGTGCGCGAACAGGCCGCGAGAGCAAGAGCGGGAAGGAGGAGGAAAATGGAGAGGGCGGAACGCATGGAAAAAAGAAAGATAGCGCACCCCCGCCCCAAAGCAAAGCGCGATTCCGGAAACACACCCATCCGGGCGCGCGGGCGCACGGAGACGAATGAAACCTTGCGCGGCGGGGGCGGCGGGACTAGAATTTCCGTTACGTGCAACCATCTATCGCGTGCGCGTGAAAGGCCCCGCCCATGAAACAGAACCCCTTCCTCCGTGCCATCCTCGCTTCCTGCCTCGCTTTTGCCGCGTGCAGTGCTTCCGCCACGACCTGGTACGTCAACGATGCCAGCACGGAATCGGACGTGTACTGTTCGGCCGCCGGCAATGCCGCCAATACGGGAATGTCTTCCAATTCTCCCGTTTTGGACGTAAACAGCATTGCCCCTTCCCTCGCCCCCGGCGACACGGTGTACATCGATACGGGCGTGTATGGCCAGCTTTCCATTACAAATTCCGGAACGGCCGGGCAACCGATTGTCTTTCACGGTTCTCCCAGCGGGAGTTCGTTCCTTGCCGAACCGGATTGGTGGATCGGGGCCCTTGATTTGATTGGAGACCATCTTTCGGTGGATGGTGTCATCGTCCACAATTCTGCCACGCATCATGAGGCACGGGGCATTTGTGTCGCCGGGAGTGGATGCATTTTGTCCAATGTTTGTCTCTTTGCCAAAACAGGGCATGGGGTTTTCCTGGATGGTGCCGCAAACCTGCTCGCGAATTGCGTCATTTCGGGGGCTACGAGAGATGCGCTTTACGTCAACAGGTCCGACTCGGGCAATGCCGTCAGACGCTGCACTTTCGCAAGCACGGATGCCTCCGGGATATATACGCCACATGGCGGCATCGCCGTCCTCGATCACACCGTGGTATCCGTGGGCTCTTTTGCGTTCAAGGAAGGCAGTGCCTACCCCCAACTGGTCGGACACTGCGTTTTTTATGCCGGCTTGGGATTCCACGAAGGCCGAAGCCTGTTTTCCGTTGCGGAAACCGCAAAGGATTCAACCAATTTCCTGGACAACATCGATGCCCCGGCGCCAATCGGGTTCACCGATGACTTTTGCCATCTTCCGAGTCCTGCCGGACATATCGTGACAACGACGAATGCGGCAGGTTTGGTTGTTTCCCGCGAATGGGTTACCGACAATACGGCATCGCTCTCCCTTGCCGTAGATGCCGGAGACGTGATGGCCGATGTAGGCGAGGAGCCTTCTCCCAATGGGGCGCGGTTGAATGTCGGTGCCTATGCCGGCACGGCGGAAGCGTCAAAATCCCCGGCCAGCGCCTCCCTCGCCTTGGCATCTTTCAATGGGCGGGCGAATCTCATCGGGTCCGGGACGTTCCGCTGGATTGCACGCAATGTCACCGGCAATGTCGTGGTTGGCTATTCCAGGGACAACGGCGATACATGGACCGATTTGGCTACGGTTCCTGCAACCGACGAAGCTTATGAATTTACCGCCACAACGGAACACTCCTCTCCGATTGCCCGCTGGCGTGTCGTATCGGCAAGCAATCCCGCTGTGGCGGTTGCCTCTTCCGTTCCTTTTTCCGTTCGAGTTTCCGAAACGGACAGATTCGATTACTACGTGAACGACAATTCCACTGAAAATGACATTTATTGCGCCGCTGTTGGCAACGATGCCAATGCGGGGACCTCGAGCAACGCGCCGAAAGCGACGCTCGAAAACTTGATCGACACCTATGCGTTGCGGGGAGGCGATACCGTCTACATCGACAGCGGCAGATATGCATTGACGGATGAAATTGCATTCCCATCCACGATGCGGGGCCAATCCGGCAATTACCTGCGCTTTGTGGGGGCATCGCCGGCGTTGACGGTTTTCGAAGGCAACGCCGTCCAATGGGGATGCGCCTTCAGGCTTTCCGGTCCGGCATATCTTTCATTCGAAAACTTGACCATCAGCAAGGCGGCGTATCCGTTCCATCTCACAAGCAGCCATTCCAATGTGGTCCAGAACTGCGCAATCCATGCCGATACCCGGTGGACCATGAACAATTACGGCATCTATACGGTTTCTTCGCGGGGAAATGTCGTCCGGAACTGCCTGATTGCCGGTCCCGGATATGGAGCCAATGCCTCTGGTTGCACATTTCTCAACAACGTTTTTGCCGGGAATGCATTCCATATCGATGGAAGCGGCATGTTCCTGACCAACAACATTTTCACGGACGGTGGAACCGCCTTCAATGATTTCAACAATTCCTGCGACTACAACCTGTTCGATACCAATGTCACCCTTTGCTCCGTTGCCGGCTATGCCACCTTGGAAGCCTTGTCGGCGACGGGGAAAGGGTGGAGCAATTCGTTTGTCGCCGATCCTTGTTTCGTCGATGCGGCAAGCGGCGACTACCACCTGCTTTCCTCGAACGGGTATTATTCGGCGTCTGCGGATACGTGGGTGACGAACGGAGCGGTGCATTCCCCCGCCATCGACCGGGGATTGCCAACGATGGATGTCGCCGGCGAACCGCAACCGAACGGGGGGCGGATCAACATCGGACTGCATGGCGGAACGGCTCGGGCCTCCAAATCCGCTGCCGACCCTTGGTTGCAGGTGCTGTCCCTCACGGATGGCGGGACCTTCGAAGCCGATGGCGCCGGAAGTGTCCGATGGACGGGCGGCAATCTGCCCGGTGGGGCCACGGTTGCCATCCAACTTTCGCGCGACGGGACCAGTTGGGAACCGGTCGCAAGCGGCATCGATGCCGCCGGTGGCGTTTGGAGTTACGCCGCGGGCGATTGGCCGACCGGAAGTGCTTGGTCCGCCCGCTGGAAAATCGTTCTTGAAAGCGATCCGTCCGTCGAATCGGCCAGCACCAAGCCGTTTGTCTACAAGTACGGATCTTTTACCTACTACGTGAACGACAATTCCACCGATGGGGACGTTTACTGCACCGCGATCGGAAGCAACGACAATGCGGGCGTTTCGCCTGCCGCCCCCAAGGCGAGCCTTTCCGCCATTCTTTCCGCCTATGCGCTTTCGGCGGGCGATGTCGTCAAAATCGATACCGGTGTTTATCCGGCCGACGCATCCAGCGTTGCCACGCTCGCCAATGTCGCGGGGGAAGAAGCCAATCCCGTCCGCATCGTTGGTTCGACCAATTTCGCTGCCGGTGGCTCGGTTTTGGGAGAACGCTTGGCCGTGACGGAATCCTCATGCGTGGACATCTCCGCTTTGACTCTCACCAATGCCATTGGGTTGGACCTCGCAGGTTCCTCTTCCATCTCGGTACACGACGTGTTTTTCCGCCGCAACGCCACCTACGGGATGCGCGTGGCGGACTCGTGCAACGGGATTGACATCGCCCACGTTTCCGCGCTTGCGCCGGCGGTTGCTTTTTACGTGAATCTTTCCACGAACGTCTCGCTGAACCACGCTTCCATACATGGTGCGACTTCCTGCGCGGTTGTCTTGACGAACCGGGCAGCCCTTTCCGTGTCCAATTCCGCTTTCTCGGCATTCGACGACAACGCGAGCGTCTACTCCATCGCTTCCGGGACGACTTTCGCAAGCGACTGCAACGGCGTCCATTCCGCCGTCAACGCTTTTGTCGGAACTTGTGCCGGCCTTGCGTGCGAAAGCCTCGTTTCCTGGGTTGCCGCGAGCGGGCAGGATGTGCATTCCTTGGGGGGAGACCCGCTTTTCGCCGACCCGGAGAACGGGGATTTCCATCTCTGCACGACGCGGACCCGCGGACGTTTCCAGCCGGATGGCACCCGTACGGCCGACACGGTCCGTTCTCCTTTGATTGCGGCCGGCAACCCGGAAGCGGATGCCTCTGCCCAACTTGAGCCGGCACGCGTCAACATCGGCCGCTACGGCGGAACTGCGGAAGCTTCCCTCCCGCCCGAGGCGCCTTGGGTGCAGGTGGCGACATTCCTTGATGCGGGTGGCGTCACGGAGGCGGGAGATGTCACGCTTCGTTGGCTCTCCGGCAGCGGGGCCTCCGGTGAAGCGGTCGTTTCCGTTTCCGTCGATGGCGGATTCGCGTGGAGGGAAGTAGCCCGCGTGGATGACGTGACGGCGGGCGAAACGACATGGACCGTCGCGGAAAACGATGAAGATTCCCCCGCCTGCCGCTGGCGCGTGGCACTGGCAGCCGACGAGACGGTCTCTTCTTCGACGGAAAAGTTTTTTGCCATTCGCAAGTCTCCCCTCGTTCTCTACCTCAACAACTACGACACGAATGACACCGTGTTCACGACCGCGGTAGGTTCTTCCACCAATTACCGCGCCACGGCCGATGCCCCCCTCGATTCGCTGGCCCGTGCGTTCGAACTCTACGACTTGGAAGGGGGCGACACGCTCAAACTCGACCGCGGTGTCTACACGGAAAGCTCGGATATCCGGTTGACACGGAAGAACACCGGCACGGATGCCGCGAATCCGCTTGTCGTTTCCGGGCTGTCTTCCGACCGCTTCTCCGGGGCCGTGCTGGCCCGTTCCAGCCGCACCCGCGGGTACGATTCCGTGAGCCTGTCCGCCGCGGGAGCCGTCCTGTTCGAAAACATCGCCTTTTCCAACAACTACAACGGCGTTGTCGCCGATTCCTGCGATGCGGCCGTTTTCCGCTTCGTCCGCTTCACCCATTCCGCCGCGAACGGCGTTCTCGCACGTGGCGGCAGCCGCTTGGTGTTGACGAATTCCTTGATTGCATCCTCCTCCGCCCATGGCCTGTTCGTGACGGGCGGTGTCGTGCGCGCCGAAAACTGCCTCTTCCGGGAAAATGCAACGGCTGCGGTTTTGGTGGACCGTCCAATCCAATCCGGCACTTCCGCGGGTTCGCTTGCCGTGCGCAATTCGGTTTTATCCGGGGGCGGAACCTCCGTTGCCTATGCGGTTGGCAGTTCCAATGCCCTTTCTCTCCTGGCAAGCGACTACAACGACGTGTTCATGGACAAGGGAACGCCCGTCGGACGGGTCGGGACGGCTTCGTACCGCTATCTCTACGACTGGCAGCAGGCGACCGGCCTTGATGCCCGCTCGGTGGGCTTCGATCCGCTTTTCGCGGACGAAGACGCGGGGGACTTCCACCTTCGAAGCGCTTTTGGCCGGTATGCGGCTGGTGACTGGGTTTCCGATCCGGATACGAGCGCCCTCATCGATTTGGCCGATCCCGCTTCGGGCTGCGAAGCCGAACCTTCCCCCAATGGTTCGCGTTGCAACATCGGTCTTTACGGCGGGACGGACGAAGCGAGCAAGAGCGCCGGGGATACGGTGCAAAACGTCACCCCCCTTACCATGTCCGACGGTGGCGTCGCCCGCGGGGAAGTCACGCTCTATTGGGATTACAACGGTTTTGCCGGCAACGAGTACTGTTGCATCGACGCTTCTTTCGACGGGGGAACGACATGGACCAATGTCGCGACCGACCTGTATCTCAATCGGGAAGGCGGCTACATTTGGGATGTCTCCGGCATCCCCTCCACGGCACAGGCGCTTTGGCGCATTTCCGTTCTAGAGGGCGGTTCTGTCGTGGCCACCGGAACGACCGAGGCGTTTTTCTCCATCAAAAACGAACCGCTCGTCTATTACGTCAACGACGCTTCCACCGCGGGCGACGTCTATTGCTCCGCGTCCGGCAGTGCCGCGAACGACGGGCTTTCGACCAATACGCCCCTCGACTCCATCGAAACGGTTTTCAAGAACTACCAAATCGACGCAGGGGACACGATTTACGTCGATACGGGTACCTACGTGCTTCTCGATACCCTTGCCATCTCGCAGAAGGATCCGGAGGCCACGAACCGTCTCGCCGTCGTGGGATCGGACAATTTCGCCGCTGGCGGGACGATTCTCACGAATGCCCGTTCTTCGAATGTTTTGGTCTCCGTTTCCGGCTCCTTCGTGGACTTCCGCAATTTCACGTTGCGGGGAAGCCCTTGCGGACTCCGCCTGACGGAAGCGCGGTCGAACCGCATTTCCTCCGTAACCTCCATCGGGGCGGAGACGACCGCTTTCGAGTTGGGGGAGAATGCCGGGTTCAACGAGTTCGTCAACTGCGCCGCCTTGGATTTCGGTTATACCGGTCTGGTCCAGAATGCGGCAACCGCCCAAACGGCCGTGCCGCAGACCAATGCGTGGATCAATGGCGTTTTCGCCAATTTGGAGCGTGAACGGGCGAATCATGCCGTTTCCCTTGTCGGAGCGGCCGACGGCCTGTTGCGCGTCACCAACTCCGTTTTCGTCGTCCGGTCCGCGCCGTCGGTCCATTGCTTCAACGGCCCGACCAACTGCTTCACGAGCGACTACAACTGCTTCGACCGCAACGGCTTCCCGTTGGCCGCTGCCCCGCTTGCTGGTGTCGGGTATGGTGTGCGGACGCGCTACGCCGGGAATCTGGAAGATTGGCGGGAACTTTCCGGAAACGACCGGAATTCTTTCGAAGCCGATCCGCTCTTCACCGCTTTGGACGCATGCAATCTTGCAATCGCGACCAATTCGCCATTGATCGATACCGGCGACCCGTCCGTGGCGGCTTGGGCCAACGAGCCCGCTCCCAACGGCGGCCGGGTCAACATCGGGGCTTTCGGGGGAACGCCATTTGCCCGGACGACGCCAACGGACTTCGGATTCACGGTCCTTCTTTCCTATGCAAAGGGAGGAACGGCATCGGGAACGGTCCCCTTGCGTTGGGCCGCCGTGGGGCTTGCCGGCAATGCTTCCTACACGCTCAAGGCGCAGGTCTCGCCGGATGGCAATACCTGGCTGGACCAAGGGAGCGTTTCCGGCCCGTCCGGCGAGGTGCCTTGGGATTCCACGGCACTCGTTTCCTCGCCAAAATGGCAGTGGCGTGTCGTCTCCGATCGCGGCGACCTCGTCCCGGCGACGGAATCGGAGCCATTTGTCCTCCACAACGATCCCATCGTTTATTACGTGAACGACGACTACGATGCGGACAAGGATGTCTATTGCACGGCAGCCGGGGCGTCCGCTTTCGATGGACTGTCCCCGGCCACTCCGCTCGATTCCATCGACGATGTCCTCTCCCGGTATGACTTGGCTCCCGGCGATCTCGTCAAGGTGGATACGGGCACCTACCCCCTTCCGTCCGTTCTTTCCATTTCTCCGTTCGATGGCGGTTCGATGGCTTCACCAGTTCGGCTCGTTGGCTCCACCAATCGCGCGGCGGGCGGAACTGTTTTCACGGGGTACGGCCTGTCGGCCAATTCGGTGGAAGGATTTGCCATGTCGGATGTCGTGTTTGCTGCCCAAATCCGCAAGGCTGGTGCAATCGAACTTCATGATGTGCAGGGCATTTCGCTCGACCGCGTCGATGTCCAAGGCAGTTTGGGCGACGGCATCCTGTTGAACGTGGCGAGCAATGTGCATCTCAGAAACGTTTCCGTCGCTCGCGCGACCTCCAATGGCGTGTTTGCGGCGGCGACCGCGGATTCCCACATCCTCCGTTCCACCATTTGGAGCAATGCGTTGGGCGCTGTTTCGTTGCACGCTTCCCAAATGCAGGGCTCTTCGCCGCTCCAATCCAATTCGACGCTTTCGGTCCGTTCCTCCATCCTCGGCAGTTCCGGGACGCGCGTACCGGTTTTCCGGAACGAGGGAACGAGACTTTCCAGCGATTACAACGCCATTTCCGCTTCGGACGGAGCCTTGGTGGGATTGGTCGCGGCAACTCCGCTCGATTTGGAATACGACACCCTCGTCCGCTGGTCCGCAGCGACGTCGAACGATGTCCACACCCTCTCCCAGGATCCGCTTTTCCGGAGCCCGCGCGATTACGATTTCCACCTGCAGAGTGCCGGCGGACGCTGGACGGCGGCCGGTATCGTGAGCGATCCGGAGACATCGCCCCTCCTGGACGCAGGCGATCCGGACGATGCGGCGTATGGCAACGAGCTTGCGCCCAATGGCGGAAGAATCAACATCGGCCGGTATGCCGGTACTTCCGAAGGGTCGGCCACGCCGGAGGGTTCCCGTCTGACCTTGATTTCCCTCAACGACGGCGGCTCGATTTCCGGTACGAACACCGTTTTCTGGGTTTCCTCCGGTCCGGCCGCGGCAGGGCCCGTCACCCTCTCTTATTCGACGGACAACGGAACGACGTGGACGGAAATCGCGACCCTTCCCGCAGGGACGACCGAATACGAATGGGATGTTTCCGGCATCCAAAGCGTGGCAACCCTCCTGCGGTTGGAGGCGGCGGATGGCACGGGGGCGCAAAGCGAAAACAGCTTTGCCATCCGCAGCCAACCCTACAAGTTCTACATCAACGACGATTCCACGGCAGGGGACATCTATTGCTCCGCCGTCGGCTCCGCCGCGAACACGGGACTTTCCACCAATTCCCCCTTGCGCGACTTGAACGACCTGCTTGCGCGTTACGATTTGGAAGCCGGGGATGTCGTTTGCATCGATACGGGCCTCTACGAGAATCCGCCGACACGCCCGTGGGTCATCTCCCAGCAGGATTCCGCCTACGGCGCGTGGGAACGCGGCGGCGATGTCGTCTTCCAAGGGTCCACCAACCGCGCGGCCGGCGGAACCGTCATCGGGGCGGGTGGCGGCGAAACCGCCTTGCGTCTCGAGTACGTCCAAGGCGTCACCTTGCGGCACCTGATTCTCTCCAACGCCACCTCCACCAATGCCGCGACGGCGGCCGCCCTTTCCGTCTCGAACGCCCTCCATTGCACCTTCGAGTGGCTGGAAGCGCGCGATTCTTCCTACGGCTACGGATTCTACGGGTGCAGCAACCTTTGGTTGAACCATTCCCTCGCCCGGTCGGTCGACGTGGGTGCTTATGTCAATGCCTACGACGCCTCCATCTCCAACTGCGTTTTCTGGATGCCGGCGGTTGGTCCGGCGCTTTCCATCGACGGACGGTATGCGGTTTCGCTTTCCGATTCCGTTTTGACGGCAACGAACGGCGCATACATCTTCTCCATCAGCGAGTACGCGACCTTGGAGAGCGACTACAACGCCTATCTCCTCTCCGACGGGGCGCGTGTTTGCCAAGTGACGCACGCTTCCACGAATTCGCCGGTACCCACCGTGCACGAAACCGTGGCCCGCTGGACGGCTGCCACCAACCGCGACGTCCATTCCTATTCGGGAACGGATCTGGGATTTGCCGATCCGGCATCCGGCGACTTCCATCTTTTGAGCACGGCGGGGCGCTGGAACGGAAACGGATGGACGAACGACGCGGCAAGTTCTCCTTTGATCGACATGGGAAATCCCCAAACCGATGCAAGTGCCGAGCCCGACGGCGGACGCGTCGACATCGGCCTTTACGGCGGAACGGCGGAAGCGTCCCGAACGCCGTCGGACGACGGCATCACGCTCCTTTCCTTCAACCGGGGCGGCATCGCTTCCAACCGGGTCGTCTTCGCATGGATTCCCCTGGGGAACGTGACCTCGCACACGGTCAGGGTGGAACTTTCGCACGATGGCGGCGGAACATGGGAGACGTTGGCGCGCGGCATCGCCGCGTCGGAAGGGGAGCTCGTCTGGAATTCCGGTTCCCTTGCCTCCCCGCGCTGTTACTGGCGCGTGGGCGACGAGGTCGATTCCGCCATCTCCGTGACGAATGCCCTTCCCTTCACTCTCCACAACCGGGGCATTTCCTACTACGCCAACGACGACGACACGGCGGATGACGTGTACTGCCGTGCCGTCGGTTCGGCCTTGGCGGACGGGCTTTCGCCCGATGCTCCGATGCTGGGCCTCCAGGCGGTTGTCGATACCTACGATTTGGAGCCGGGCGACACGGTTTACATCGATACCGGATACTATTATCTGGAGAAGCCGGTTGAAATCGGCGATTTGGATTGCGGGACGATTTCGACCGCACGAACTTCCCAAGTCGTATTCCAGGGATCCACCAACCGGCTGGGGGAGGGGACCTTCTTCTGGCACGGCAACACCAACGAAGCGGGCATTCTCGTCAAGGAAAATGCCGTCGGACTCCGCTTCTCGGATTTGAATTTCTCTTCCGGCTCCGCCGCCGTCCGGGCGCAATCGGCCTATTTCCTCGATTTCGATTGGTTGGACGTGGACGGCGCCGTCGATGGATTGGCGTTCTCGGGAGGAAGCGACGTGCACGTGACCCATTCCCAGTTCCGGAATTGCCCGCACGCGGGGATTTGGTTCGATTCTTCCCGCGACTCGAAACGGCAAACCCATGCCACGGTGGATGTCGACAGCTCCGTCTTCTGGAACAACCGGTTCGGCGTCTATCTGCAATCCGGCTACCTCGCCATGACCCATTCCGTCATGGGGCTTCTTGATGACGGCCAAATCGGGTACCTCCGGCGTTCCGATGGACAAGGCAGCGGGTTCGCAGGCGACTACAACGACATCTATGTCGCAACCAACACGGCTTTTGCCGCTGCGGTACAGAACGGGCAGGAAGACCGGGCCACCACCCGAAGCACCACCTACGCTTCCGTCTCTCGTTTGCAGGAGTTTTTCGAGTCCGACCTTCATTCCCTGTCCCACAATCCGCTTTTTGCGGATCCGGACCGGGGCGATTTCCACCTTTCGAGCGCCGCGGGACGTTGGGAAGCGGGGACATGGGAAACGGATGGCGAAAGCTCGCCCTTGATCGACTCCGGCAATCCCGCCGACATTGCCTGGGCGGCGGAACCCGCTCCCAACGGGCGGCGCCGCAACATCGGCCGCTACGGCGGGAGTGCCTTTGCTTCCCGTTCCGATGCCGCCGGGACCTTGGTCCTCTCCTCCTTGAACGATGGCGGTAACGCAAGCGGCGAAGTCCTGTTGACATGGATTGCCCGTGGCGACATCACCAATGCCGCCGTGGTCATCGAGTATTCGCCCGATGACGGCATCACGTGGCTCGAAGTCGCGTCGGGCATCCCCTCCACGGATGGGGCGTATGTTTGGGATAGCGTTTCGTACGGTTCTTCCGCCCTCTCCCGCTGGTGCGTCCACGGCGAGTCCCCGTACGAAAGCGTTTCCGCGACGAGCGAATCCGCTTTCACGCTCCGCAATTCCGGCTCGATCCGGTATTACGTCAACGATGGATACGACGCGGGGACGGATGTCTATTGCACGGCCGCCGGCAACGACCGCAACGACGGGTTGACGCCCGCCACGCCGAAGGCCTCGATCGAATCCGTCCTCGAAACCTACGACCTCGACCCCGAAGACAGGATTCTCGTCGATGCGGGGATGTATTCCGTCGGTTCCCCCGCCATCGAAATCACGCAAGCCGACGCCGGGTACACGAACGCGGCGGGCGAAAAATTCTTCGTGACCCTGCAAGGGTCCACCAATCCGGTCGCCCCGACCGTCTTGGCCGCCCGCTCGGCACTTTCGCCGGTTCTTTTCTCGATCTCCCATGCCGATTGCGTGCGGTTCCGCGACCTCGTCCTTTCGAACGGCTTGGTTGCCGTTTCCGGCAACTACGCCGACGGCATCGAATTCGAGCGCGTCCGTTTCGAGACATCCCGCGATTGCGCCCTCTCCTTGTCGTATGCCAAAGGGTGGACCATGACAAATTGCATCTTCCGTTTGCCCGCCACCAATGCGCTGGCGTTGGCCAATTCGGATGCGGCCATCGATTCTTCCGTCCTCTGGTGTACGGCGAACGTGTTCGGGTTGGGATCCGGGGCCTCCCTCTCCGTTTCCAATTCCGTCCTGCGGGCATCCGGCGCCTCCTCCCGTGTCTATCCGGTCCCCCATACGGTAACGGCGACAAATGCCATTCGGGCCGACTACAACGACTATGTCCGTGACAATGCCGCCGTCCTCTTGGAACAGGTGCGTCAATCCGGTGGCAGTGTCACCTACGACACGGTTGGAGCTTGGCATGCCGCCTCCGGCCAGGATGCCCACTCGATGGTCTTGGATCCGCTCTTTGCCGATGCGGCGGCGGGCGATTTCCATCCGCGAAGCGCGGCGGGACGTTTCCTGGTGGCGACGAACGAAGAAACGGGTCTGCCCGCGGCCGTCTGGACGAACGATTTCGCCGGCATCCGTTCTCCCTTGATCGACGCGGGCGCTCCCGGTGCCGCTTGGGCGGAGGAACCCGACCCGAACGGCGGCATCCGCAACATCGGGGCTTTCGGCAACACCGCCCAGGCCTCGAAATCGATCGAAACGCCTTGGATCCAGGCGGTTTCCTACAATTCCGGCGAGACCATCGCCGGAACGGCCGTCCTCTACTGGACCTACGGGGGGACGAACGACAACACGCTTGTCGAAATTGCCTATTCCGAGGACGGAAGTTTGTGGCACGAAGCGATGGCGACCGTGCCCGTTTCCGCGCGCGAATACCGGTGGGACACGACGGCCATCCGCATGCTTCCGCATGTAAAGTGGCGGGTCCGTACGGTTGATTACGCGCTGGAAGACATATCGGATGATTTCAGTCCCATCCGCAACGGGACGAGCAAGTTCTATGTCAACGACGATTCCTTGGAAGGCGACCTCTGGTGCACCAACGCCGTCGGTGCCGCATTCGGCACGACCAATTCCTTGGGCATCGTCGTCAGCGGCACGAACGCCCTCTGCCCGTTGCGCTCCCTCCAGGAGGTGTTGGACAACTATCCCGTCGGTGCGGGCGACACCGTTTACGTGGATACCGGAACTTACACCGATCCGGTTCTCTTCACCATCGACAACGCGGGCAACGCCACGGCTCCCCTGGCCGTTTGCGGTTCGACGAACGGGACGCGTTTTGCCATCGCTTCCTCCACCGCGAACGCGGTCGGGTTCGTCAACACCGCCAACATCACCGTCTCCGATATCGAGGTGGTCGGCGGTCTCAACGCGTGGTATCTCGAAAACGCGAGCGACATATCGCTTTCCCGCGTGAGCGCCGTCTCCGCCGCTTCGAACGGCATTCTCGCCCTCAATGCCGCCGATTTCGCCTTGCGGAATGCCTTGGTGGTTTCCAATCGCGCTGCCGGTTACCGGACCGGCAACAACCAGGGCGGCTCCCGCTCCGTCGACTTTGCCACGTTTGCCGCCAACGGTGACGGCATCGTCAACGAAGGCACGGGCGGATTGACGGTTTCGAATTCCGTTCTGGTCGCAACCAATGGGGTTCTCTACGCCTATCCAGCCCAAATTGCCTCCATCACTGGCGATTACAATCTCTATGCGTTGACCGATTCGGCTGCCTTGGCCTACGATTTTTCGTCGCGCTCGACCTATGTCGATTTGAGCCAGTGGGCGGCAAAGGCCGGCGAAAGCCATTCGGTCGTGCTCGGCGACCCGCTTTTCGCCGATGCCGCAAGCGGCGATTACCACTTGGCAAGCCAAGCCGGCAGTTGGCACGGCGGCACGTGGGAGGCCGATGCCGAAACCTCCTGGGGCATTGACTTCGCCGACCCGGATGCCGCGACCGCCAACAACCGGGCGAATGCCGGAGCCTACGGCGGAACGGACCGCGAATCGAAGACCTGCGCCGCATCTCCTGCCTTGCAGGTCCTGACCTTTGCCGATGGCGGGACTTCTTCCAACGGGGTTGCGCTCCGTTGGGCCTCCCGCGGCATTGCGCCTTCTTCCCCGGTGCGGATTTCCTACCACAACGGGAGCGGGTGGATCGTCGTGGGGACGACAACGGCAGGAGCGGACGGCTTCTACTGGTGGACGACCGACGAGCCTTCGCCTGAATCCCGCTGGAAGGTGGAGTTGGCGGAAAATCCCGCCATATTCTCCGAATCCGCGCAGTTTTCCTTCCGGCCGAAGCCGATTTCCTACTACGTGAACGATGCGTCGACGCAAGGCGATGTCTATTGCTCGGCCCCCGGCTCCGCGGCGAATCTGGGGTACCGGACCAACAGTCCGCTCGATTCCGTCCAAACCGTTCTGGACCGCTTCGCGCTGGTGGGAGGCGACGCGATTTACGTCGATACCGGCGAATACGCGCTTGCCGAACCGGTCGAGTGGACCGCCGCCGATTCCGGCGACGGGGAAAACGGCCCGGTTTCCCTGATCGGCTCCACCAACGCGGCGGCGGGCGGAACGGTCTTCCGCGAAGTCGCGGGCAGGAAGGTCGCCACCGCATTCACCTTCCCGTATGCCGTGCAGGATGTCCGTCTCGGGCACTTCGCCTGCGAAGGTTTCGATACCGCGGTGGCGAGTGGTCAAAACTGCCAATCGCTTGCTTTCGAGGACTTGCACTTCCGCGCATCGCGCGGGACAGCCATCGCAAACGGCCAAGGCAACGGTTTCATGCTCTCGCGGGTCATCGTGAGCCACGCCGGAACGAACGGAATTGCGCTGGAGAAAGCCTCCCGCACAACCATCAGCAATTGCGTGTTTTATCTGGTGGCGTCCAATGCCGTTGCAATTTCGGACAGTTCGCAAACGACAGTCACCAACTGCATCTTCGTTGCTTCCGGAGAAGGGGCGGCTTGCTACCGGATGGGGGAGGCGGGCGATTTGCCTGCCGCCGACTACAACGACCTGTATCTCGTGGACAACGCGGTCGTGGGCGTCCTTTCGGGCGTCCAATACGAGTCCGTCCCGCAGTGGGTGAAATACACCTCCCGGGACCTTCACTCCCTGAACGCGGATCCGCTCTTCGCCGATCCGGACGCGGCCGACTTCCATTTGCGGAGCACAACCGGTCGCTACGACCCGCTGTCCGGCGGCTGGACCAATGACGCCGTGCATTCGCCGTGCATCGACACGGGGCTTCCCGATGCGTCCGCCGTCGGGGAGGAACCGGTTCCGAACGGCGGGCGGATCGACATGGGCGCATTCGGCGGCACGTGGCAGGCCTCGAAGTCCGACACGGAAGATTGGGTCCAGGCCGTGAGCGCCATGGGCGGGGGCATCATGTCCGGCACCATCACGCTGGTCTGGAACTACGGCGGGACCTATCTCGATCCGGCGGGGCAGGCAACGCTCTCCTATTCGCCCGACAACGGGCGCACCTGGAAACTGATTGCGACGACGACGCTCTCCAACGGGCTCTACCGCTGGGTGTCCACCAAGACCTCCGGCGGGACCGCCATCTGGCCGTCGAGCCCGGGGGCCCTGTGGAGCATCCAGAGCGGCGGCGCGAGCAACCAAACGGCCTATTTCGGGTTGCGCAACGAGCCGTTCAAGTACTACGTCAACGACGCTTCCCTCGAGGACGACAGCTGGTGCGAGGCCGTCGGCGATGACGAAAACCTGGGGTACTGGCCGAGCGCGCCGAAGCGGACGCTCGAAAACCTCCTGGCATCCATCGATGCGGAACCGGGCGACGGCATCTACATCGATACGGGCACGTATCCGATGGAAACCAACATCGCCTGGAACGCGTCCGATGGCGGCGAAAACGGTTCCTTCGTCCACGCGTACGGCAGCCCCAACGGCGTTTGGTTCACCGCCACGACCAGCCACACGTTCCAAGTGGATGCAAACTATACCGACATCAGCGGACTCAACTTCGAAGGACCGTCCGGCAATGCCTACGCCATCAACCTGGCCTTCACGGGGACGGGACTGGCCGTGAGCAACTGCGAGTTGCGCAACGCGAGTCTCGCCGTCGCCGGGAACGAAGGGATGTACGACGCATTCCGTCTCGACCGGAGGGGCGCAACGTTGGCCGGAACGAACAATCTCCTGCGCGGGTTGCACCTCGCTTCCGGAACCGCCACGTTGGACGGAAGCGGCAATGCCTTGCAAAACAGCGTCATCCACGCGGCCGGCAATTCGGAGACCGGGCTTCTGGTCCGGGCGGCATCGGCGGTCGTGACCAACTGCACGGTCGAGTCCGAAAGGGGAACGGCCATCGCCTTCGCGAATCCCGCGGGCGCCTTCCGTCTCGGCGGCAGCATCTTGGTCGCGGGCGGGACGGACGACGACAACGCGGTCCTCGTCTGGGAATCGGGTGCGCTTGAGAGCGACTGGAACGACCTCGTCGCCCGCAACGGCGCGTGGGTCGGCATCCACGACGGCGACAAGTGGGAGCGGCTGGCCTACTGGCAGGATGCGACCGGCGTGGATGCCCATTCCATCGCGCTCGAGCCGCTCTTCGTCGCCGACGGTGCCGATTTCCACCTCGACAGCACCACCGGCCGGTGGGATGACGGGACCGGGCAATTCGTGCCGGGCGGCGCGGATTCCCCCTGCATCGACGCGGGCGATCCGGCGGTGCCGTACGCCCGGGAAGTCCGCCCCCACGGCAACCGCATCAACTTGGGAGCCTACGGCAACACGCCGTTTGCGAGCCTGAGCTCCCGCAGCAACTACGTCGTGGCGGTTTCGCCGTCCGACGGCGGGGCGGTGTCCGGCACCGTGGACCTCGTCTGGGCGGCGCCGTACGGCCACAACGGAACGGTTGCCCTGTACTACCGATCCGGGACGGAGTGGGTCGAGATCGCTTCGGGCCTTCCGGCGGGCGACGGCCGCTACGCGTGGGACACGGACGGGCTCAACCTTTTCGCGACCCAGTGGAAGATTGTCGACGACGCGGGCAACGAATGCGTCTGCGAGACGCCTTTCGACGTGCGCAACCGCCCGCAGGACTTCTTCGTCAACGACGGCACGGTCGATGCCCCCGACGGCTACTGCACCGCGGCGGGCAACGACGCCAACGACGGCCTTACGCCGGCGACGCCGAAAGCGACCCTTGCGGCCCTCCTGGCGGCGTACGACCTCGAACCGGGCGACACGGTGTTCATCGACAAGGGCCGCTATCCGCTTTCCGCAACGACGCGCTTGATTTGGTCCGCCGGTGGCGACGGGACGAACCCCGTGAGCATCGTGGGATACCCGCTGGAACGCTCCACTTGGTTCACGCGCGCATCGGGCGTTCCGGGCAACACGGTCGTGACGGCGCTCGATCTGAAACCCGACCATGTGGTTGTCTCGAACTTCTCCTTCGGCGGCGTCGACCGGGCGGTTCTCTGCGACCGGACGGCCGGGACGGACATCGGGTACCTCTTCGTCAGCAATGCCGCCACGGGCGTGGAAGCGCTTTCGGCGGAAGGATTGTCCCTCTCCCACAGCGGCTTCTTCAACGTCTCGAAGGCCGTCGTCCTTTCGAACACGGTGGGGGCGGAGATCGTCAACAACACCTTCGTGGCGCGTGACGTCGCCCCGGCGGGCGTGTCGATCGATTTGAAGGATACGACCGACCAAGGCGTGGTGCTGAAGAACAACATCTTCGAACAGCACGGCTATTCGTACGCCTACGGCATCCACGACGAACCCGACCAGCTTTCGGGAGACCACGGAGCGGTCGTGGACTACAACCTGTACGACTTCGTGTCCGAAGACGACGGGGAGGGCGGAGCCATCAAGCCGAGCTACTACCATGGGGCGGCCGTCCGTTGTCCCGCCTTGATGGATTGGCAGCTCGCGGCGAACAACGACTACCGCTCCGCGACCAACGCCGCGGCGCTCGCCGAGACCGAAGCGCGCTACGCGCTCGACTTCCATCCGCTTTCCGCATACGGCCGCCGGACGGCATCGGGCTGGACCGCGGATCCGGTGACGAGCTTCGCCGTGGACCACGGCGACATCGCCCAGGATGTCGGCGACGAACCGGACGAGAACTCCGGCCGCATCAACATCGGCATGTACGGCGGCACCGCGCAGGCGAGCAAGGGCTCCGGCGAGCCGGGCTACGAAACCCGTTCGCTCACGGGCGAAGCGGGCGAGACGATTCCGCTGGTGATGGGCAAGACCTACGTCCTCGTCTGGTCGTCGGAAGGCTTCGACAGCAACAAGCTGGTCAACGTCGAATTCTTCAACGGCACGGCATGGGTGACGCTTGCAAGCGGCATTCCCGCCTGGCAGGAGTACATCCTCTTCACGCCCGACCAGACCTACATGACCGCGAACGGCCGCTGGCGTGTCTCCACTGCCGGCAATCCGGACGAAAGCGCCACCAGCGAAGGCGATTTGTCGATGCGCTACGCCGACATCCGCATCATTCCCGAAACGCTCAAGATGGTGAACGGGCGGATGCGCTTCACGTGGGAAGGCGGCATCGGCGGGAAGGAATACTGGATTCTCTACTCCGACGACGGCGGGCGGACCTGGCACGCCTGGAGCGACGAGGAGAACGGTCCGGCGTTCCTGAACCGCAACCACTTCACCTTCACGACCACCCAGGAGAAATACGTCTTCGAAGACCGCACCAGCTACGGGACGGACCACCGCTGGTACCGCATCATCGAAACGGACATCGGCGAGGACGATCTCATCCGCCCGTACGTGGTGGACGAGTGATCCGGTTCCCCGCATGCGCATGCGGGGACTGGACAATGGGTTCTCCGTGAAATCCGGGATTCCGGGACGCATCGAACGTTTCCCGGAATCCCGGAGGCCCCGGCGGTTCGTGTCGCATTTTCTTCCCCGAGGGCCTAGGATGGCGGCATGAAACGCATCCTTTCCGCCCTGCCCTTCGTGGCGCTCGCCCTGTCCCTCCCCGCCCAGACCGTCCTTCCGCCGTGGTTCGTCTTCCCCGAACCGCCCGAAGACGCCGGTCCCTGCACCATCTCCTCCCTCGAAATCGAAGCGGACGTCACCGGGCCGTACGCCCTCGTCCGCGAGACCTTCCGCATCCACAACCCCAACGCGCGCGCGCTCGAAGCCTCCCTCGTCCTGCCCCTCCCGTCCGGCGCGACGATGGCCGGGTTCGACCTCGACGTGGGCGGGGAACTGCGCGAAGGCGTCCTCGTCGGCAGGGAAAAGGCCCGCATCGCCTTCGAGGACGAAGTGCGCCGCGGCGTCGATCCCGGCCTCGCCGAACACGTCGCGGGCAACCTCTTCCGCACCCGCATCTACCCCGTCCCCGCCGAAGGCGGCCGCGTGGTCCGCGTTTCCTTCTTGGCCCCGCTCGTCTTCTCCCCTTCCGGCGACGCCGCGCTCTCCCTCCCGCAACCGCGCGAACCGCTCGCCCGCCGCGCCGTCCGCATTTCCTGCGCCATCCCCGGGGCGACCGCGCCGACCGTGGGCGGTTTGGGCGACGCCGCTTTCGCCCGGGCCGAAGCGCGCTGGGTGCTCGAAAAGACCGAAGAGGGCGTTTCCCCCGCTTCCGACATCCTCTTCGCCCTCCCCGCCCTCCCCGAAGTCTGGACCGCCTCGGAAAAAGCCCCGGACGGCACGTCCTTCCACGCGGCAAGCGTGACGCTGCCCGCGCCCGCGGAATCGGCCCCGCCGCCGGAAAAGGTTGACATCTTCTACGACGCGTCGCTCTCCCGCGCCGCGGCGGATCGCAAGCGCGAAATCGCCTTCCTGCGCGCGCTTCCCGCTGGTACGTCCTTCCGCCTCTCCGTCCTGCGCGACACGGTGGAACCCGCCGTCGAATGCCCCGACGCCGACGCCCTCGCCGCGGTCCTCGAGGCCTTGCCCTTCGAAGGCGGCACGGACTTCGCGGCGCTGGCCGCGGCCCTCGCCTCCGCCGTCCCGCCGGACGCCGACCCGCGCGCGGCGCTCCTTTTCACCGATGGGCTCGACACGCTCTCCGGCAAGCCCCTGCCGCCGGTCCGCGCAATCGCCGTCGTTTCCGGCTCCGTTTCCGACCGCGCGGCGCTGGCCGCCTGCGCGGGCGGCACGATCGACCTCGCCCTCGCGACCGCGAAGGAAGCCGCCGCGCTCTGGAAGAACCCGCCCGTCCGCGCGGTGGCCGTCGACGGCATCGAGGCGGAAGACGTGCAGATTGCGAACTTCCCCGGGCGCGCGACCGCCATCGTGCGCGGCGCCAGGGGCCGGAAGGGCGACACCCTTTCGATCCGCCTGAGCGACGGGCGCGCCATCGAGGCCGCTTTCCCCGGCGCGCCGGAAAAAGGCGAAACCCTCCGCAAGGCGTTCGGGCAGATGGCCATCGAACGGGTGTCCGCGTCCGGGAGCGCGGAAGACGAAGAGGCGCTCCTCGCGCTTTCGCGACGCTACGGCCTCGCCAGCGCCGCGGCGAGCTTCCTCGTCCTCGAAAACGCCGAACAGTGGATCCGCCACGGCATCGAACCGCCCGAAAGCCTGCCCGAAGAACGGGAAGCCTTCCGCAAGGCGAAAAAGAAGGACGAAAAGGCGGCAAAGGACGCCGAAACCGCGCACATGGAAGCGGTCCGCGCGGCGTGGAAGGAACGCTGCAAGTGGTACGACGACCCCATCCCGCCCAAGGAACCCAAGGGCACCCGCGGCGGATTCTTCGCCAACGCGCTGGGGCGTGCGCGGGCCGGAGCGGCCGACGTCCCCGTCGACGGGATGGTCGCGCGCGAGGCGATGATGGCGGAGGAAGCGCCGGGTGATTTCGTCACGATGTCCGCGCATGCCGACGCGGCTCCCGCGGCGGAAGAAGAAGCCGCTCCGGCGGCGCCCGCGAGCGCCGCGGCGCGCGGGGCGAAGATCCGCGTCGCCGCGTGGAGCGCCGATTCGCCGTACGTCAAGGAAATCCTTTCGAAGCGGAAGAGCGAAACGCGCTTGGCCGCGTATCTCGCCTCGCAGGCGGAAAACGCGCGGACCCCCGCGTTCTATCTCGAAGCGGGCGATGCGCTCTGCCGCGCGGGCGAGACCGCCCTCGGCCGCCGCGCGCTTTCGAACCTCGCGGAGCTTTCGCTCGGCGAACCGGCGCTCCTGCGCGTCTTCGCGTGGCGGATGGAGCAGGCGGGCGACCTCGATTGCGCCGTCCACGTTCTCCGGCGGGTCGCGAAGATGCGCGCGGAGGAGGGGCATTCTTTCCGCGACCTCGCGCTCGCGCTCGCGGAGCGCGGGAAGAAGGAGATGCGCGCGGAGGACGTGTCGGAAGCGCTCTCGCTTCTCCTCAAGGTCGTCGTCACGCCGTGGCACCGGCACGACGACATCCTGCCGGTCTTCGCCTTGGAAGAGTTCCACGCGCTCGCCGCGTGGGCCGCGCGGCAGGAGTGGCCGGAAGGGAAGGCGCCCGTGGTCCCGGCCCTGCCCAAGGGGCTGGAGCGCGCGCTCGACTACGACATCCGCATCGCGCTTTCGTGGGACGCGGACAACACCGACGTGGACCTGCACGTGGTCGAGCCGAGCGGGGAGGAGGCGTATTTCGGGCACCGCCGGACGCGCGCGGGGGGCTTGGTCACGCGCGACGTGACCGGCGGCTACGGGCCGGAGGCGTATTTCCTCAAGGACGCCGCGAAGGGCACGTACGAGGTTTTCGCCCACTACTACGCCTCGCACCAGCAGACCCTCCTCGGGCCCGCGACGGTGATCGCCACCGTGTACACCGATTTCGGCCGCCCGGAGGAGGCGAAGGAGACCATGACCCTCCGCCTCGACACGGGCGGCGCGACCCAGCCGATCGGGAAAATCTCCTTCGCGAAGAAAAGGAAGGCGAAATAGCGCCGTTCCGCCGCGATCGCGTTTTTTCTTGACAATGAATCCGCCGGAATCCGCGTCCTCCCCCGTCCGCCCCGCCGCCCTGCAGGGGCTCTTCCGCGGGGAGCTGGAGGAACTGGTGGCCGGGGCGGGCGAAAAGCGCTTCCGCGCCGCGCAGCTCTTCGGCTGGATGCACGCCCGGCACGTCGCTTGCGAAGGCGACGCGATGCCCAACGTCCCCAAGGCGCTGGTCGCGTCGCTCGCCGCGGCCGGATGGACCGCAACGCCGCTCGCGCTGGCCGCGGAAAGCCCCGCGGCGGAGGGCGGGACGCGGAAGCTGCTCTTCCGCCTCGTCGACGGGGAAAGCGTCGAAACCGTCCTTCTGCCGGGGGCGGAGGGAAAATGCACCGTGTGCGTGTCGACGCAGGCGGGCTGCCGGATGGGGTGCGCCTTCTGCGCGACGGGGAAGAGCGGGTTCGCGCGGTCGCTTTCCGCGGGCGAAATCGTCTCGCAGGTGCTCGCCGCGGCCAAGGTGCTGGGCGGGCGGATCGACCACGTGGTGCTGATGGGGATGGGCGAGCCTTTCGACAACTACGACGCTTCCTTGCGCGCGGTGCGCTTGATGAACTGCCCGGAGGGGCTCGGGATCGGCGCGAGGAAAATCACGATTTCGACTTGCGGGATCGTGCCGGGCATCGAGCGGCTCGCGGGGGAGGGGATGCAGGTGGAGCTTGCGGTGTCGCTGCACGCGGCGACACCGGAAAAGCGCGCGACACTCATGCCGGTCGAGCGGCGCTGGGGGATGGACGGGTTGCTCGCCGCCTGCGAGGCGTACACGGCAAAAACCAAGCGGCTCGTCACTTTCGAGTACACGCTGGTCGCCGGGCTCAACGACACGGCGGAGGATGCCGACACGCTGGCGAAGAAGCTTTCGTTCCCCTGCAAGGTCAACTTGATACCGCTCTCGCCGGTGGAAGGGTTCGCGGGGGAGAGGCCGGACGACGCGGCATGCGAAAAATTTCTGGCGCGCCTGGTGCGCAGGGGGATGAAGGCGACCCTGCGCCGCAGCCGGGGACGGGCGCTCGACGCCGCCTGCGGCCAGCTCCGCCGGCGCCTCCGCGCGGCGCGGCCCGCCGCCGCGGGCAGTGAAAAGTGAAACGGGAAGCGTGAAAAGTCGGGGACGCGGCTTCCGCCGCGCGTTTTCTTGTTTTGCCGATGTTTGGCAAAACGCGCGAATTTTGCCGAACATTGGCAAAATGCCTCGCGGCGCGGCGGGCGTGCGTGCTAGGGTGGGGGCATGAAAGCGGTCGAAAAAAGCGTCCGGCAGATTCTTTCCGGCGACGTCGTGCTCGTCACCCCGTCGTTCCAGCACCCCTTCCAGCGGCCCGACGCCGATACCCGCGTCCGCATGTTGAACGCCCTGCGCCTTCCCCCCGGCTCGCCCGTCTTCCTGGGCGGCCTCGTCACCCGCCCGCTCTCCGGCCCCGGCGCCCTTCCGCGCAAGGAACTCCTCGTGGACGGCAACCAGCGCATGCTCGCGATTCTGGCCGTCCTCCTCGCCCTGCGCGATGCCGTCGCGCCTTTCGACGCGACCCTTGCCGCGCAACTCGACCGCGCCTTCTTCCGCCCCTCCGGCCGCGCCCCGGCCGCCTTCCCGTACAAGAATCTCACCCACGCGCGCGACCGCGCCGTTTTCGCCGCCGCGGTCCGCGGCGCGCCGTCCCCCGCCGCCGCGCCCCATCCCTTTGGGGAGGCGCTGGCCGCGGCGAAGGCGGAATTCGCCCCGTTGCCGGGCGACACCCTCGCGGAGCTGGCGCGCCGCCTCCCCGACACCGCGACCTTCGTCGTCATGGCGCTCGCCGCGGACGAGGATCCGTACCCCGTGTACAAGCTCTTCAACCCCGGCGCGGGCGGCGGGACGGGGCCTGCCACCTACGGCGCTTTCGCGCAGGACCCCGAGCTCATGGACCTCATCGCCGGCGGCGAGTCGCAGGAGGTCGAATTCAAGGCGCATTTCATCGTCACGCGCCCGGGGGAGGAACGCGGACGGCAGGCGCAGGGCGTCGCCCGCGCGGTGGCGTCGCTCCTCAATTCCGATGCGGGCGGGACGCTTCTCGTCGGCGTCGCGGACGACGGGGCGGTCTGCGGCATCGAGGGGGAGTACGCGGCGGCCGACCGCGGCAAGCGCGACTGGGACGGCTGGCAGCTGCACCTCGCGAACCACCTGCGCACGCGCCTCGGCTCGACCGAAGCGCTCCTCCACTGCGGCATCGAGCGGCGGACGACGCTGGGCCACGACGTGTGCCTCCTCCGCGTCCGCCCCTCGCCGCGGCCGGTCTTCCTCGACGGCAGGCTTTTCGTGCGCACTTCCGCGCAGACCCTGCCCGTTCCCGAAGCGGAACAGGCGGCCTTCCGCGCGCGGCGCTTCCCGAACCTGGCGGGGGAGCATGGCGCCTGACGGAAAAACGGCTCTTGCTCCGCGCGCGACCGCGAAAGCCGGAATGCGGCTTTCGCGGCGGATGGCGCACGCCCTGCGCCTGCTCTCCCTGCCGCGCGGCGAACTGGCGAAGGCGGTCCGCGAGGCGGCGGAGAAGAATCCCGCCGTCGAGCTGGTGGAGCCGCCCGCGGCGCGCTTCTTCGCGCGCCGCGGCGGGGGATTCGCCGCCGCGGCCGCGGAGGCCGCGGCGGAGTCCTTCCTCGACCACTACCGCCGGGGGTTGGCCGCGACGGCGCTCCTTCCCGAAGAGCGCCGCGCGGTGGCGGTGGTTCTGGGGTCCCTGGCTTCCGACGGCTCCGTGGCGCTCTCCGCGGAAGAGACCGCGCGCGAGGCGGGCGTCCCGCTCGAAGCGGCGGAGGCGGCGCTCGCAGCCATC
>JAFSUH010000091.1 GCA_017445365.1 Kiritimatiellia bacterium
GCGAGGGTGTCGCCTTCCTTGACGACGAGGCGGCGGTCCTCCCACGCGGTGCCGAAGAAGTTTTCCATCATCGCGAAGGCCTTGGCGGAGGAGACGAGAGTCGCGGCGGGGAAGGCTTCCATGAACGCGGCGATGTTGGCGGAGTGGTCGGGCTCCATGTGCTGGACGACGAGGTAGTCGGGCTTGCGGCCGGCGAGGGCGCGGGCGATGTTGTCGAGCCATTCGTGGCGGAAGCGGACGTCGACGGTGTCCATGACGGCGGTCTTTTCGTCGAGGATGGCGTAGGAGTTGTAGGCCATGCCGTTGGGGACGGCGTACTGCCCCTCGAAAAGGTCGATCGCGTGGTCGTTGACGCCGATGTGGCGGATGTCGGAAGAAACGTTCATGGAAAACCGTGGGGTTGCGGGGTGGAAAAAGAGTGTTCCTCCATTTTACCGGCGCGCCCGGCAAATGGAAGCGGCAAATGACGGAGGGGCGGCGTTCCTCCGGCCGCGTCGCCGGGCTCCCCGTTTTACTTTCGACCTTCCGTCGCTTCCGCGATGGAGGCGTAGGGGCCGGGGACGGTGATGCGGACGGGAACGATGTCGCCGGGCTGCGCGCCGGAATTTTCCGCGAAGACGAGGAGTCCGTCCGGGAAACGTCCGCGGCGGCGGCCGTGGCGGCGCCCTTCGGTTTGTTCGATGCTCTCCACCAGGATTTCGCCCGTGGTCCCCGCGAGCGCGGCGTGTTTTTTTGTCAGCATCTCCCGCAAGAGCGCATCCAGCGCGACGCGGCGGCGCTCCTTTTCCTCCGGCGGCACGTCATCTGCCAAATGCCGCGCGGACCAGGTCAGCGGCCGGGGGGAGTACTTCGCGATGCGGATCATGTCCACTTGCGTGTCGCGCATGAGTTGCATCGTGTCGGCGAAGTCTTTCTCCGTCTCGCCGCAGAACCCGACGATGACATCGGTGGAAACGCTCGCGTCCGGAATCCTCGAACGGATGCGTCCGACGAGGGCGCGGAAATCGTCCGCGCGGTAGCCGCGGCGCATCCGCTCCAGCACCGCGTCGCTCCCCGACTGGACGGGCACTTCGAACGCGGGGCAGAGTTTCGGGGTCGTCGCGACCGTGTCGATGAGTTCGTCGCCCATCCAGTTGGGGTGGCTCGTGAGAAAGCGGACGCGCGCCAAGCCCTCGACGGCGGCGACGCGGCGGAGCAGTTCCGGCAGGCGGATGGAGCCCTCGCGGTCGAGGCCGTAGCGGTCGACGATTTGCCCGAGAAGCGTCACTTCCTTCACGCCGCGCGCGGCGAGCGAACGGACTTCGGAGAGGATTTCCGCCGCGTCGCGCGAGCGTTCCGGCCCGCGGCGGTAGGGAACGATGCAGTACGTGCACGCATGCGAGCAACCCAGCACCACCGGCACGTGCGCCGTCACCGCCGACCCTTCGCGCGACGAAGGCAGGGGGCCGGGGGCGGTCCCGCCTTCCGGCAGCAGGCCGCGGCCGGCGAGGTACGAAGCGAGCGGCGAAAGGTCGCTCGGCGGCATCCAGACCGCGACGAAGGGAAAACGCTCCGCGGCGGCGGCGCGTTGCGAGGCGGAGAAGCCCACGAAGCAACCCATCACCGCGACGGCGAGGCGGCGGTGGCGGACCTGCCCGGCGAGCTGCTCCATCCGGCGGAGGAACTTGTCTTCGGCCTGCTGGCGGATGACGCAGGTGGAAAGGAGCACGAAGTCGGCGTGGTCGCCGTCGTCCGTGGCGACGTACCCGGCCCGTTCGAGCAACGCCGCCGCGCGCAAGGCGTCGGCGGCGTTCATCTGGCAACCGCTCTCCCAGAGGTGGTACGTCGGAGCGGCCATGGAAGAGAAAACGGGGAATGCGCCCGGCTAGCGGCGGGCTGATTTCTTGGCGGCGGGCTTGGCGGGCTTCTTCGCGGCGGTTTTCTTGGCGACCGCGGCCTTTTTCGGCGGCGCTTTCACGGCTTGCCTGGCCGCTTTTTTCGCCGGAGCGGGCTTCGCGGGCGCTTTTTTCGCCGCCGGTTTGGCCGCGGGCTTCGCGACGGGCTTCTTGGGGGCCGGTTTCGCCGGTTTGGCGGCCTTTTGGGGCGCTTTCGGGGCCGGTTTGACCGGTTTGGAGGCCTTTTTCACCGGTTTCGGCGCGGGTTTGGCCGCTTTTTTCGCCGGAGCGGGCTTCGCGGCGGGCTTTTTCGCCGCCGGTTTGGCCACGGGCTTGGCAACGGCCTTCTTCCCCGCGGGTTTGACCGCCTTTTTTGCCGCCGGAGCCGCCTTGGGGGCCGGTTTGGCGGGCTTTTTGGCCGGAGCGGCCTTGGAAACGGGCTTTTTCGCCGCCGGAGCGGGTTTCGGAGCCGGTTTGGCGGGTTTTGCGGGCGTTTGAGCCGCTTGGGGGGCCGGGTTGGCGGGTTTTTCCGGTTCGCCCGCGGGCGCGGGTTCCACCACGGGTTCGGCGGAGACGATGACCGTTTCGGTCACCACGACGATGCCGTCGGGGGCGGCGGAATCGAGGGGTTTCATCGGCGGCGGGAGCCGGGGGACGCGCTCGCGGTCTTCCTTGACCCACTCCTCCTCTTCGTCCTCGTCGCGGACGCGGACGGTGCCGCGGCGGAGGAATTTCGCGTCGGTTTCGTCCATGCCTTCTTCGTCCTCGAGGGTCTTGCATTCGGGGCAGACGTCCTCGTCGGGGTCGGTATGGGAGCAACGCGTGCAGAAGGGTCTGCCGCAGACGCTGCATTCGCGCATGGCGCGCGGACCGTGGAGGCCGCAGGCATCGGCGCCGCCGTCGAAATCCGTGTATTCTTCGTCGTCAAGATTCATGGCTGGTCCTCGTGGAAGCGGCGTCCCCGCCGCATGGGCGCGTTTCATACAAGGATTTCCCCCCGGGTCAAGCGTGAAAATGCGCTTTTGCGGCGTTTTGCCCTCCTCCGCTCTCCGTCTCCGCCGATTCCCGCGCGTTTCTTGCCCGTTTTCGCATCCCGAACGACGGGGCGGACACCCCCGCTCCCCCTCCCGCCCCTTCGTCTTGGGCCGTGTCATTCCGGAATTCCGCGGCAATTTCCGCAATCCCGCACGATATCCCCGCCTTTGCCCGAGATGCTTTCCCCCGGGGAATGCCCCTTTTCCGCAATCTCGCACTTGTACGCTGTTCGAAGGTTGAACCGGGAGACAGTTGCGAACGGCCGTCCGGGCAGGGACGAGCGACGAGTGCCGGGCGGCCGGAGCAAACACTTGTCGCGCGGGCGCGGAAAGGGTACCCTTGGCAAGCACATGCAAACCGTCCGCGCCATCCTCCTTTCCGCCCTCGCCGCCGCCCTTCTCGCAGGGTGCGGCGAATCCCGCTCCGTGCGCCTCGGCCGCCAGGCCATGGCCGACGGGCGGTACCCTTCCGCCATCCACTATTTCGAGCGCGATCTCCAGTACCACCCCGACGCGGCCAACCGTCCCGAAATCGAAGGGCTCATCCGCCAGTGCCGCGCCCTCCTCTCCAGCCAGACCGCCGATGTCGCGTACGCGCAACTGCAGAAGTCCTACGACGTCGTCCTCGCCGAAAACCGCCGCCTCGAAGGCGAACTCCGCCGCCTCCAGGCCGAAATCTCCGCCGCCGAAAGGAACCGCGAACCCGGCAGCACCATCCCGCCCGCCGTCGTCTCGCGCGCGGAAAAGGCCGAGGCGAAGGCCGCGAAGAAGGCGAAGAAACGCGAAAACGCCGCGGAGGGGCGGACGTACACCGTCCGGAGCGGCGACACCCTCAGTTCCATCGCGAAAAAGACCTACGGCTCCGCCAGCAAGTGGCAGCTCATCCTCGACGCGAACCGCGACAAAATCCCCAACGCCAAGTCGCTGCGCGCCGGCATCACCCTTTCCATCCCCCCGGAGGAGGACTGACCATGGCCCGCGATTTCGTGGACGACGACCTTTTGATGGACGGCCGCAAGCCCCGCCTGCCCCTCGACGCGGGCCGCGAGGGCGCGCTCGAAGGCGACATCCCCTCCTCGAAGGAGGTGCCGCGCCGCCCGCTCGACGACCTCGACCTGACGGGGGGCTTGGGCGGGCACCTCTCGCCCGCGGCGGAACGCGCGGCGAACCGCGCCGGGGCCAAGCAGGAGGAAATCATCGCCCTGCAGGAAAAGCAGAAGGAGCTGGAGGAGGAGCGGCAGCTGCTCGAAGAGCTCTACCGCAAGCAGAAGGCGTACGAAGACGCCCGCGCGGGCCTCGAAAAGTACTTCGAAGAGGCGAAGGAAACCGTCCGCGCGGAGCGGGAATCCCTCGCGGACCGCGCCGCCGCGTGCGAAGAGGCCCTCGCCTCCCTCGACGGGCTGAAGGAAAAGGCCGATTCGGTCAAGGACGACGAGTGGGAAGGCGCGCGCATCCTGGAGGAACTCGAACGGGCGACCGCGCTTTTCGCCGCCCTCCGCACGGAGGGGGAAAAGGCCGTCGATGCCGCCGTCCGCGGGGGGAAAGGCAAGGGGTTCGGCGCGTTTTTCCCTCCCGTGGGCGACGGGCCGAAGGCGAACCTGGTGCGCGGAACGATGTTCTTCCTGCCGCTCATGGTTTTTCTCGCGCTTCTCGCCGTGATTTGCATCGTATTCTTCCTCCGCTACGCGTAGAGTCGCCGCCGCCATGTCCCTGAAAAGCTCCCAGCTCGAAAGCCTCGCCCGCAGGCTCGCGGAAACCCGCGAGCGCGAGAAGGAGCTTGCGCGGCGGATGAAGAAGGCGCGCAAGGCGTACGAGCAGGCGGTGCAGTTGGCCCCCCCGCAACCGCGCAAGCCCGCGATCCGCGCGGCGACGGAACCGCACCGCCGCGGGGAAGGCTTCGCGAACGGGGACCGGAAGGAAACGATTTCGCGCATGCGCCACGGCGTGCCGGAAGCGCCGCGGGACGAAGGCCGCCCGGCGGAAGAGGTGGCGGAGGAGACGCTCGCGAGCCGCGTCCCGGATTACCCGAGCATCCGGCGGACGCCGACGCTTCTGACCGGCGCGGGAACGGGCCGCTCATCGGGGGCGAACGCCCTGCCGCGCGCGCCGTACGCGACCATCGGAAGCGTGTACGGGCTGGAAAGCACCATCGGCGACCTGCGCCGGAGCACGCGGGAAAAACGCCATCCGGCCTTCCGCGCCTTCTTCGCCATCGGCATGGTGGCGCTCCTCTCCTTCATCCTGGTCCGCATCCTGATGTAGCGCGGCGGGCGGATGGCGCAACCCCGGAAGGGGAGGCGTGCATCCCAGGCAAACGCGTTGCGTCGCGGCGCATTTTGCGCTGGAACGGCCACCGTTTCCCGCATCCACTCCCCCCACTCCCGCCACCCTCCACCCGCCGCCGAAAGGACTCCGCCATGCCCCCCGTCAACCTCGCCGATGTCAGCATCCCGTTGCAGCAGTTCCAGGCGATTTCCTCCGGCAAGTACAACGCCGGGGAGGTGCGGCTCACGGGGGAGCACACGATCGGCGAGGTGAACAACCACGTCCACGGCACCGGCAAGAACCGGGTTGCGCTATCCCATGCCGAAATCGTTGCGGTAAAGCAGGCCTTCGTGCGGACGCTCTCCGGGAACGGCGTGGGCGCACTTGAACTTGAACGCATCAGGCAGGAGCTGGGCCTTGCGGCGCTCGAGCCGAAGGACACGAGCCTCAAGGACCGCATCATCCGGCCGCTTTTGCGCCAGCAGGTGCGCGACATTCTCGACCGCAACGCGGACGCCATCAACGCCACGATGGGCCAGGGCACGATCCGAACGAGCGGGCAAATCTACGCCGGGGTTTCGGAGCGCAAGCGCGAACGCCGCGCCGGGACGCGCGACATGACGAACGCCGCCCTCGCCGCCACGCCGCGCCGGATTGAACGCCACGACGGCCTGGATTCGTTCCAGCGCATCGTCGCGGACGACATCGCGCCGGGAATGCCGCGCGAGGACCGCCGCGCGATGGCCAGCCAGGCCAACGAGGTGCTCGCCCGCCTGTTGCACGGCTGCGACGGCAAGCCGCGCGCGGGCTGCCCGGCGATGGCGGAGTGGACCGACCCGGCCACCGGAGCGAAGTTCTCGCTCGACGCCGGCTGCGACGAGGTGGCGTTCGCCAGGAAGCTCGAGGACGAGATCGTCCGTCTCCAGCGCTACGAATGCAAGGACGTCCTCGCGAACGCGGACTGGAACGAGGAAATCAAGGATTCGCTCGAAGATTTCAGCAAGGAGTACAAACTCCTGCCCGGCTTCCGGCAGATGGCGATGGACGCGATGGCCGAGGCGCAGTCGGTGTTCGGCGTCCTGCTCGACCCGCAGGGATGCAATGCGCTCGTGGCGTTCAACGGCGAGTTCGAGGAACGCGCCTTCACGATGGAACTGGACGACGACGGCGGCCTCAACGTGCGATTCCGCTCGCTCCAGAGGCCCCGGCGGATGATGGTGAATGGCGACTTGGTGCCCTGCGGGGAGGGGAGTTCGGTCGTCGCGAACCTCGACCTGCACGTCGACGCCGGTGAACTGGCGCGCATCTCGGATGTCGATTTCGCGACCTACGACGACGCGCCCCTGCACAAAATCATCGACGAGGACCAGCCCCCGGAGAAGTTCCGCCGGGCGAAATTCGCCATCCCGCAACCCTTCCGCCTGCGCATGGACGCAGGACCCGTCTTCGTCGCCGACCTGAAGTAGGGCATGGCGGCGCCAGGGGCGGAATCGACTGCCACGGTCCGCCGCCGGGGAACGCCGGTCGTCCGCCCGGATTTTCGGGGGAATTCACGCGTTTCGTTTGCCGGGCGGGGCGGAATGCGGTATAACCCGCGACGGCAATCGCGGGATGTCGTGTAACTTTTCCCCGCAACCGTGTACGGAAACCGACAGCACAACCGCCCCCCCCACAAGGAGTACCCATGCCCATCCAAACCGTCCAGCACATCGCCGATGTTTCGCTCAAGGATCATTTCCTCGGCAACGCCGCCGCCGCCCCGTCAACGGCAAGATTCAGGTCAACCACAACACCTTCGACGTCACGTTCGCCGACGGCCGGGTGAGCGTGCGCTTCGCGAGCGGCAACGCGTTCACCAACATGTTCCGCTCCTCGACCCTCGAACGCTTCACGCAGACGCTCCAGTCCCAATACGATTCCTGGATCGCCGAGCAGGCCTCGCTCGCCGCCGCCCGCCGGGCGCAGGAGGCGGGCTTCAAGGACAACGCCAACGTCGCGAAGGTCGCCGCCGCGATCGACGAATGCCTCTCCATCCTGGAGGCGTCCGGGGCCCCGGCGCGGACAAGTTCGCCGAGCGCCTCGAAGACATCCGCACGCTCGCCAACCTGCGCAACACCCTCACGACGGTGGAATCCGGCGTCGAGTGCGACCGGCGCGTCCGCGACGCGGGCTTTCTCACCCACACGGACGAAAACTGCGAAGGCAAGGGCGACGCGGACGTCAAGCGCTACGTGCTGAACATGCTCGACACCGTCGTCAACGGCTTCCTGGAGGCGCTCTCCCTGATGACGGACAAGAACGAGCAGGTGCCGGACTTCCTGCGCAAGTTCGACGGGGCCTGCGTCGAAGCGAAGGGCGACAACGTGCAGGAATGGCTCGCCCGCGCCGCCGGCATCGGCAAGGCCGCGCGCTCCGAGGAGTCGCACGACCTCGCCTACAGCGTGATTGCCGAGTTCAACGCGATTGCCGAAGAGGTGAAAAAGCCCTTCGCCGACGCCGCGCGCGCCGCCTGCGAGGCCGGCATCCGCGCCCAGTGCGAGGCCGAGGGCATCACCGACGAGCAGGCCATCCAAAGCCGCATCGAAACCAAGGTCCAGATGGAGCTCCTCGCGAAGGAGGAGGAAATCGCGCCGCTCGTCCGCGCGAAGCTCGAAGGCGACGGCCGCCTCGCCCTCTACGAAGCGCTCGCCGGCGCCAAACGCCCGCTCACCGAAATCGCCAGGGACGACAACGGCCGCTGGACCGTCACGACGGTCACGGACTCGAAGGGCAAGCCCGTCATGAAGAGCGTCTCGGGCATGGACATCGACCGCGACTACCAAAAGTTCGTCGACCTGTTCATGGAGGACGCCATCTCGATGGGGATGGTCGAGTACAAGACGCGCGTGGACGACGGCATCGCCTTCGCCACCCGGGAAGACCTGCGCGCGGAGGGCGTTCTCTCCGCGGCCCGCCGCGTGCAAACCGGCAACATCAAGGCGGAAACCCTGAAGGCGCTCGTCAAGGAGGAGCTCGCCGGACACGCCGCCACGGTCCCCGACGACCAGTTCGACCGCTTGTTCGAGAAAGGGCTGTCCATCGTCCTGGGGGCGCGGAAGGAGGGCCCGGACGCCACCCGGGAGAGCTTCCGCCTCTGCGTCAAGGCCCACGCCTCCGCCGCGTATTTCGACAAGACGAGCGACCTGGCGCGCCTCGCCCATCTCGTGGCGCACTCCATCGCGGCCAACAACCTCGCCGTCCTCAAGGACGAGCTGCTGGACGATCTCGACGGCAAGGCCTCCCGCTTCGCGTACCTGCTCCAGTCGAGCCGCCCCGACTCCAAGGCGGACATCGCGGCGACCAAGGCGAATGTCGTCAAGTTCATCCGGCGGCTCGTCGGGATGGCCTTCCCGGAGAACCTGACGGACCAGAACCGCGGCGCCGCCCTGAAGGGCCGCCAAGGACTCAGCGGTCTCCAGTACGCCGGGACGTTCTTCTTCGACCGCAGCGAGTACGACCTGGGCCACCGGGCGGCCGGCCGCAACGAGATCGAATTGCACAAGATGACGAACCGGCTGATGGTGATGGCCCGGAAACTTCTCGGAAACGAGTGCCTGCCCTTCATCCCGGAGGAAAAGGCGTAGGCCGCAAGGAGCCCCCCCCGTGACCACGGCCCAAGACGCCCTGTCCGCCCTGGCATCATCCCTCGGGATGGTGCTCGAGTTCCAGGACGGCACCTGCGACCTCTGCGTGGGCGACCAGCCCTTCAGCATCCGGGAGGACGACCTGCACGGGCGGCTCGTCCTCTCCGCGCTCGTCGCGGACGACCTGCCGGACGAGCCCTCCCGCGCGCTCGTCTGCGACCTGCTGGACCTCGGCTTCGGGATGATGGAGGACGGCACCCCCGCCGTCGGCCGCGACCCGGAGACGGGCTTCCTCGCCGCGTTCGCGTTTTTCCCGCTCGCCACGCTTTCCGCGGCGGAGTTCCCGGACGCCTTCGGGAAGTTCGCCGCCTTCGCGGCCACCCTCGCCGAGCGCCTCGACCGCGAATCCGTTGCTTCTCCGGGCGTTTCTCCCGCTTCCGGAATCCGCACCCCGTCGGCTTTCGGTGCCGACGGCTTTCTCGCCGTCTAGGCCGGTTCCCCTCCTTCCAGAAAGCACCCCCCCCGGAATCCCCCATAGTAAACGCGCGAAATGAGAGAAAAGGGTGGGACGAAATGAGCGAAAAGGGTCAGCGCACTACCGGATAGGCCGTCAGCGGATGTCCCGGCGCAGGCGTTCCTCTTCGACCCGTTCCCGGTAGCCGATCCACCGGCCCGCC
>JAFSUH010000092.1 GCA_017445365.1 Kiritimatiellia bacterium
CCAGCGCCGCGGCCGCCGCGAGCAGGCGCACCGGACGGGCCGCGCCGCCGGCGAAGCGGCCCAGGGCGTTGATGGCGAGCGCCGCGCCGTAGCCGATCCACAAAGCGTAGAACGCGTGCGACTGGATGAACTGCACCCGGCCGATGAACAGGTTCTGCAGGTCCAGCGTCGGGTTCTGGAAAATGAGAAAAATGACGGAAACCGAAAGAAAGCCGATGACGGAGGTCAAAAGCCACTTCTGCGTTCCTTCGGATAGGTCGCTCGCGAGCGCGACCGGCGAAAGCGCGAGCGGCACCGACACCGCGAGCGCGGCCCACGGGCCCAGCCCCGCGGCGAGGAAGAAGTGCTTGACGAGCGGCACCGCCCCGGGGGCGAAGGCGGCCTTGAGGCACTGGACGGTCATCCATGAGAGCGCGAGGGCGAGCGCGCCGAGGAACCCGGCGACGAAGACGCACGTCGAGACGGCGAGCGCGCGGAACGAGCGGCAGAGGTCGATCAACCAGCGCGCGAGCATGGCGAACATGCCGAAAACCGCGGCGAGGATGAGAAGGCCCGCCGCGGGGCGGTAGAGGGCGCTTGCGTGCGGAAGCCCGAGGGTTTCCAGGACGATGAAGAGCGTCGCGAAGGCGAAGACCGCGAGCGCGGCGGGGAAGAGATGGAAGGCCTGCCGTCGGTCCCCGCGCGGGACGGAGAAGCCCCACGCGCAGAAGGGGAGGAAGCCGATTAGGGCAATCGGGAGGGAGAACTGGCTCCTGAGGTCCGTCAGGTACGCGCCGAGCTGCTGGATGAATTTTTCCGAGAAGATGTCGGTCGGGGTGATCGCGTCGTACTGGCCGCGCGTCACCGCGTGCATGAACCCCGCCCACGTGCGCGGGTAGCCCCAGTTCATCGGCGGGTTCTGCTCGCTCGCGAGCGGGAGGTAGAGGTAGAACGCGACGCCGATTTCCGCGAGGAGGATCGCCGAAGCGACGGTCTTCCCGTGCGGGAGCTTGAGCCAGATGACGCCGAAGGGGAGGAGCAGGCACGCCGTCCAGCAGAGGACCGCCTTGCCGCCCGGCCCGGCCGCGGAGAAGAGCCAGCGGACGAAAGCCGACTCGCCCGCGAGTTCCTGGGGGGAGGGCATGAAGCTGGGGAAGAGCCACGGCGAGAAGGAGCCCGCCGCGTCGGTGCGGAAGTACGCCGCGAGCGCGACGATGGCGAGGTACAGCGCGAGCGCCGCGCCCGCGCCCGCGAGGAAGCGCTTGCCGCCCGGCCAGTCGCGCGTGGCGGTGCCGACGGCGAGGGTCACGGGGACGGAAAGGAACGCGTAGTTGTACGCCCAGAAGAACTCGTTGTCCGGCCCGAGGGACCACTTCCAGAGCCGCCCGTCCGCGCCCATCCGCGCCCAGTTTTCCATCGCCTTTTCGCCGACGAAGAGCTGCACGCCCTTCGCCGCGAGGACGAAGACGGCGCCGAGGATGATGGCGGGAACCGCGAAATCGCGGAAGAGGTCGGGGTCTTTCATGAGGACCGCGACCGCGAGGGCGAGGCCGAGGAAGAGGAGCGTCTGGTGGTTGGTCAGGCCCAGGCCGAAGAAGAACGCCGCGAGGAAGAGGAGCGAATCGCGCTTCGGGTGGGTCATCCAGAGGTAGATCAGAAGCAGCACGCCCATCTGGAAGAGGGCGTTCAGGGAATAGACCTCGACGATGACGCTCTGCGACCAGAGGACCGGCGAGAAGGCGAGGAGGAGCCCCGCGGAAACCGCCGAGGCGAACGAAGCGATGCGGCTCACGCCGCGGGAAGCGCCGTCCGCGGGGGCGGCGAGGAGCGCGCCGGCGGAGCGGGAGACGAGGAGGGCGAGCACGCCACAGGCGGCCGCGCCGGAGACGGCGGAGCAGAAGGCGACGCCCCAGGCGGGGTTGGGGTGGCCGTGGTAGGTGACGAAGTGGAAGACCCACTGGAAGAACCAGGTGAGGAGGGTCCAGATCGGGTACCCGGGCGGGTGGGGGACGCCGAGGAAGTCGCTCGCGACGGCGAGTTCGCCGGAGTCTTCGAGGGTGACGGTGGGGGCGAGGGTGAAGGTGTAGACGGCGAGCGTCGCGAGGAACACGACCCAGAAGGCGGCCCAATCGAGGCGGCGGAACAGGCGGCCGGCATCGGCGCCGGGGTCGGGCGCGGCGAGGGGCAGGGGACGGGAAGAAGGGGGAGCGAACGCGTTCAAAAGACTCATGCGCGCGTTTATACCGTTCCGCACCCCCAGCCGCAAGGGCCGTTCGGCCCGTTGCTTGCACGTCCTCCGCATTTTGCCGATGTTCGGCAAAAATGGTGGAAATTTGCCAAACATCGGCAAAACCACCCGCCGCGCGGTTTTGCGAATTTGCCAAACATTGGCAAAAATCATGCAAATTTGCCAAATATTGGCAAAACGGTTGGGGGCGGAAGCGGCGGCACGTGCAACGGAGTTGCGCGGAGCCGCCGCAAAGCAAAGTGCCTCCGGCACCCAAACATTGGCAAAATGCCCGGGCGGCGCGGCGGGTTATCCGGCCGGGGCCCAGGGGAGGGGGAGGGCGTCCCATTCGTCGTCCGCCGAGGGGAAGCCGCTTTCCTGCAGCCGCTCGGCCTTTTCCAGCGTACGGGCAGCCGCTTCCAGATCCGGCGCGAGCACGAGCGCTTTCTCCGCTTCCGCCGCGGCCGCGTGCAGCCGCCCTTCCGACAGCGCCTCTTCCGCCTGCTCCGCCCGCCGCGCGACGTGGGCGCGGGCGGTGGCGCCGCCGCGGAGGATGAACACGCGGTACTTGCGGGTCCGGTGCACCAGCTTGAAGCGCTTCAAGTCCTGCATCCGCTGCTCGAAGAGCCGCGCCGCCGCGTCTTCCGGCGGGTCCAGCGCGTCCACCATGAACCGCATCTGGTAGCCGACGGCGACGTGCGAAAATTCGCCCATCGCGTGGACGTAAACCGCCGCGTCGTGCGCTTCCATCCACGCGGCGAAGGCGTCCTCGTCCCCCTTGAAGAGCGCCGTCGCGTACGACTCGACCCGGTCGCGCGCGTCGCGCGTCTCGAACTTCGGGTGGAGGACGACGGGGCAACCGCCGTAGGCCGCGATGGCGCCGCTCACGCCGAAGTTCGCCACCACCGGCTCGCCCGCGAGCTGCGTGCGGAGGAACGAAGTCATCGCGCGGAGTTCCGGGTAGTAGCCGACGGCGCTCGCCCAGCGGACCGGCGTCGCGAGCACGCGCGCCGCTTCGCCGCCGGAGAGCAGCAGCGTCGCCGCCAGCGTGGCGACGGCCCAACCGCGGGCGCGCGCGGCGAGGAGCCCCGCCGCCAGTCCGCACAGGGCGGCGGAGAAAATGGCGACCCACACCGAAAAACGGAAGAAAAGGACGAAGAGCGCGAAGAAGAGCGCGTTGGCCGCAAGAAGCGGCGCGGTCGCGGGATGCGCGCGGCCCCGGGGCGAGGCGAGGAGAAAGCCCGCCGCGAGCAGGAGGAGCGGGAAGGTGACGGGGGCGAAGGACCGAAGGAGTCGGCCGGTCAGCGAGTGGAGCGCGGGCGTCCAGAGGATGCGCTGGTCGAAGGTGAGGAGCTTCGGGTCCGCGGGCCGGACGTTGTGGAAGCGGAGCTTGGCCCAGAGGAGGCTTGCGAAGTGGCCGTAGGAGCCGGCGTAGGAGAAGACGTGGTGGCGGAGGTACGGGTTGAAGGCGACGGCCGCGGCGAGGCAGAGGGCGAAGATGCCCGCGGTTTCGAGGAGGACGCGGCGGCGCGGCGGGTCGCGGCGGAAGCGGAAGGCTAGGACGGCGCCGAAAGCGGCGAGGACGTAGGCGTACAGCTGGATGCCGTCCCAGCGGCAGAGGGCCTGCGCGAGGAGGATGCCCGAAACGAGGGCGAAGGCGCGGCGGAGGAGGGGGCGGGCCGACCAGCGGAGGCCCCACGCGAGCGCCGCCAGGTGGAAGAGGAGGAGCGGGAAGGCGTCGTTCTCGTGCATGAGGTCCTGACCGGTCGAGCGGGCGACGGCGAGGGCCGAGACGGCCCAGAGGAGGCCCGCCGCGAGGCCGCCCGGGAGGGCCGCGCCGCGGGGGACAGGACGCGGGGGCAGGGAGAGGAGCCCCCAGACGAAGAGGAAGAGCGCGGGGGCCGAGAGGGAGACCCATGCGGCGGAGAGAAAGCGGACGCGTTCGGGGAGGGGGAGGTTGCCGGGGAGGCGGCGGGCGAAGAAGGCGTAGGCGCGTTCGCTGCCGAGGGTGTCGAGGGCGCGCGCTTCGACGGCGTCGGGCCAGGAGATGCCGCGGTCGAGGACGGGGAGGGAGCCCAGGCGGTACGCCATTTCGACGCGGCGGAAGGCGAGGGCGCTTTCGAGGACGAAGGGGAGGGGGGCGTCGGGGGAAAGAAGGCGCACCTCGGAGCGGTAGAGCGCGCGGCGGACGGAGAAGGCCGCGAGGAAGACGGCGAGGGCGAGGAGGAGGGGAACGGCGGCAAGCGCCAACGGACGGAATCGCATGCCCCGACGCTACCCTTTCTCCGCCCCCGGC
>JAFSUH010000093.1 GCA_017445365.1 Kiritimatiellia bacterium
CGACGATGCCCCAGTAGTCTTCTTCGTCGGCGAAGCCGAGTTCGCGGGCGAAGTGGCGCATGGTCCGTTCGACGGTTTCGGCGTGGCGGAGGTGGAAGGGGTCCTGGTTGTAGCGCGTCAGGAGGGTCCAGGCGGCGTCGCGGGTCAGATGGGTGGTTCGCATGGTTGAAAGGTTGAAAAGTTGAATGGTTGGATGATTGGGGGGGGGAGTGGGGGGTCAGGCGGGTTGCTTTCGGGGTGTGGTCATGCGTTTTCCCCGTCCTCGGGGAGGGCGGCGTAGTCGGCGGCGACGGACTCACGGGGTTCGCCGACTTCGAGGCGGTGGAGTTGGTCGAGGGCGGGGTTGGAGATGGTGTCGGCCCGGGCGCGGAGGGGGGCGAGGAGCGGGGCTTCACCGAAAGCGCGGCGGGCGAGGCCGCGTTCGGCGAGGTCGAGGATGCGGTGCAGCCGGGCGCGCAGGGCGCCGGGGTCGAAGAATGCGGGGCGGACGCGGCGGGCGAGGAGTTCGCGCAGTTCGGCGGGGCCGAAGCCGTGGCCGTAGAGGGCGGTGTCGGCGGCGAGCAGGGCCGCGAGGGCGGGGAGTTCTTCCATGAGGCCGGCGTGGAGGGCGGCGGGCGCGAAGGCGTCGCGCACGGGCTGTGCGCAGACGGACCGGAATTCGAGGGTGTCGCGCGCGGTGAGGTCCTCGAACTTGAAGGGGCGCAGCCACGCGACGTCGGAGGGCGAGGGCGCAAAGGAGCACGGGCGGTGGGCGCCGGCGGCGGGATCCCAGCATTCGGCCTCGATGCGGTCGCGCCGGACGTATTCGCGCAGCGGCAGGGGGGCGAAGTTGACGTATTTGCCGCCGCGCTCGGCGCAGTAGACGCTCGTGGTTTCGAGGTAGCCGGCCAGGTCCGCGAGGGAGCGGAGGGCGACGCCGTACATTCCGCAGTTGTGCGGGTTGTGTCCGTGGAGGCTGCGGCTCCAGAGGCGGTCGCGCCCGCAAAGGAACCAGCCGCCGCCCGCGGGGCCGAAGTCGAACGGGGAGTTGGCCAGCAACACCGCCTTGAACGGCTCCAGGGCGTTGAAGGCGTTGATGGCGCCGGTCACGGTCGCCTCGTCGACGTCGAGCTGCACCTGGGAGGCGCAAGAGAAGAGGCCGAAGTCGGGGTGGTCGTGGAACCGCGGCGCGCCGCCGGACGTGGCGGAGCTCTTGAGGTGGTGCAGGGGCATCCGGTAGCGGCCGTTTCGGATTGGCTCGGCGACGTTCTCGCGCCAACGCGGGTTGATCCCCATCCCGGTGAGGGCGTGGCCGCGCGCGCCGAGCGCCGCCTGCAGCGCCGGGTAGTAGCGCCGGAAGCGCGCCCGGGTCGCGAGGAGGCTTTCGTCCGGCCCGAAGGAGAGTTCGAGGGTGTTGTAGGAGCAGTCGAAGGAGAGTTCGTCGCCCGTGGCGGGGTCGCGGGCGCGGTAGAGGGCGCCGGCGTCGTCGCGCGCCGTCTCCGGGAACGGGAAGCGGGAGAGGAAGTCGTCCGTCGCCGCGTGCACGGCGGCGAAGTCGGTCGGCGCGCCCGGAGAAAGGTTGTAGACCGGCAGTTCCAGTTCGACGCCGACGCGGCGGGTGCGGGGGCGGCGGAGGGGGGCGAAGAAGCGTTCGTCGATGGCGGCGCGGAGGGCGGAGGATGGGTCGGCGGGCGGCGTTTGTACGGGCTGTTCCATTGGATTCCGTGGGAGGGAAGAGATATAGACAATCATTTTGGTCGTGAAATTCCATACGCTTCTATCACGATTTGAAACTGACTGCAAACAATTTATTCGACCGCTTTGGTTGCATTTTCACCTTGCCCCCTGCACAATCTGCTGGCTCGCCGGGAAAAGGCCGGTTTGCCAATGATTTGAAAACTTTTTTCCCAATGGTTGGAAAAAATGCCCCGGTTTTTCCAATGATTGGAAAAAATTTTCGCGCATTTTCCAATGATTGGAAAAAATTTTCGGCGCAAGGGGAGAGCAAGGGAAGCGCAAGGGGAAAACGCAAAGAACGCAAAGGGGTTGACGCAAAGAACGCAAAGGCGGGGAGCGGGAGGGGCGTGGGAGGAATGCGGGAGGAGGGATGCTACAAGAATATCTCGAATGCCGCTGCGCGGACTTGGATAGCTGTCGGGACGCGGGCGGGGCGTCTGCGGAGATGATTGGAAACAGATGTTCTTTTATGGAGCCTGTTCCCTTTTATGCTCCGGCAAGGGACAGTAGCCATTGCATCCAATGGTGAACGGTGGATGCCCGGCGGCCGTAGGTGTTGCTATCCGGGCGGCCCAAGCCGGGATTCGTCCGCAGGAGAACTTGCCGGATTGCGGAGCGGTCGGGAAGGGAACCGCCAGCCAATGCCATGCACAGGACTTCCCGGAAAGCGGCATGACGCAAGATGCGTTCCGCGAGAAAGGCATTGCGGCGAGCGAGTCCCATTCGGGCCATACGGCGGCCTTCCGGGGAGAGAATGACGGGAGAGGCTCGTCCACTTTCGCGGCAAGCCAACCCCAGATAGGCGGCGGCGTTGAAATAATAGTCGACTTGGCGAGGGTCGAAACCGTAGGCTTCCTCGATGTCCTCTTTGGTCATAGGCCCTTCCGCAAGGCGTTCGCATAGGTTGACCACCCGGGCAAAGGTGTCCGCTTGGGGGAATGGGATTCCCTCGGGTTCCGGGCGGGCTTGCGTCCGTTGGAGCATGCGGGAAAGTTCCTTGAGCGAAAGGGCACCATCCGTCAAGGCATGGCGCTCATGGCGAATCAGATGGGCCGAATTGTAATCCTCGGCGTCTTTGAACCCGTATTCCGCCAGATCGAACACGCCGCCCGAATAGGTGAGGAACACCGTCCGCACACGCTTGGAGAATCCCAGCGACGTCAAATGCCTGTAGGGATAATACAGTTGCCGGACGATGAAATCTTCGGCCAAATCCATCTTGGCCTCGAACACCGTCACGGAGTCTTCCCCCTCGTACACGGCATCCATCTCGATTTGTGCACCATCCACCGCTATCTGCCGTTCGCCTCCCTGCCCACCAATCCGAAAGGAAAACGGTTTCGTCCCCATTCTCCCGGACAGGGTTGGAGCGAGCGTTTCCTCACCGAGAAAACGGTTCAATACACCGGACGCCAAGGCGCAATTCAGCGCCACGGTTTCACTGATTATGGTGTTGGGCGAAATGCTTTCAATCCATGCCGGGAAGGCCGCCTGTACTGTGGGAATGTCCGGGGTTGGCAACTGGGCGAACAAATCAAATGGCCCGATGACGTATTCCCTCCGATTCACGGGAAGGATGCCGAGTTTGTTGTTGCGGAAGATGGCGGGGAGGTTCTTTTTGTGGTCGAATTTTGCCATCAAGCGGGGCTCGCGGAACTCTTTGATTTGTTCCGCGGAAATCTTGAAAACGCCGTCCTGTCGGACGCGTGCGGCAATATCATGCTTCTCGAAAAGGGCTTCCCAAGCGCTTTCCGTCTTGCCTGTAGGTTCGGCGGGCATGCTCATGCTCTCCGCTCGTTCGTCACAATTAGTTCCGAAATCTTGCCACGGCCGGTGCCTTTTGAATTGATTGCGCGGCCTGCTTGCACACGGTCGATTCGGAAGCCCCGGTAGAGTTCGTCGAAAAAACCGTCGGGAGAATCCGAGTTGCTTAACATCCAGCGCGCACCAGCCCCATCCAGTTTCCGGCAAACAGCGGCCAAGCGGCGTTGTTCGGCATCCCCGAAGCCGTCTTGCGTATAGTCGCAGAAAGCGGACGTGGCGGAAATGGGACGGTAAGGTGGATCGAAATACACGAACCAACCGGAATCCGCCGACTCGACCGCGCTGGCAAAATCACCGGAAAGGATTTCAATGCCCGAAAGCGCTTGAGAGGCCGCCCAAATCGTGCCCTCGTCGCAGATGCAGGGATTTTCGTAGCGCCCAAAAGGCACGTTGAACTCCCCTCGCGAATTAACCCGGTAGAGACCGTTGTAGCAAGTCCGATTGAGGAAAATCAGCTGGGCTGCCCGACCAACGTCAAGCCCGGATGCCGTTTGCCGTTGCATATTGTAGCAGCTGCGGACGCCGAGATAAAAAGCCTGTTTTTCAGCTTCGCCCTCAAGTTTCCGATAGGCTTTGGCAAGTTTCGCCAACTCTCCCAAAACATCATCTGCCCGGGCTTGCACCACGCGCCAAGCATTGGCCAAGTCGAGGTTGGAGTCGTTGATGACAACCCGCTCGGGCCGCAAGCCTTTGGAGAGAAGCCGGAAGAGAAGTGCTCCGCCGCCAACGAAGGTTTCGGCGTACACGCGGACGGTCTGGGCGAAATCGGCAGGCAAGCGTGCTTCCAGTTCCGGGAGGAGCTGGGTTTTGCCGCCAACCCACTTCAAGAAAGGTTTGGCCTGTTGTTGCTTTGCTGGCTTCATGTTCGTGTGCGGAGCATAGCCGTCCCAGCGGAATGACAAAAGCGAAAAATCCCTGTTGGTAGTCCATGCCGCAGGAGATTCAGCCAATGTCAAAGGGCCGCCGCGCAAGCGCGACCGGGCATGTCTCAAACGTTGTGTATTGGCCTTTTTCATGTTCATATCGTGGATGATGTACCAATCGTTCAGACTTGGCAAGAAAAAAGAACTGTTGTTCAAGTCACTTGCCACTGCGCCCGCAGGGCGCTCCCTCTCCAAGCCGTTCGTGTCCGCGAAGCGGGGTTCGGGGTGTTCTTGTGGATTCCCTCCTCCCGCTTCCCTCCCGCGTTCCTTCTCTCCCGCTTTGTGTCCTTTGTGTCCTTTGTGGCTGGAATCCCTCCCGCGCCCCACGCGAAAATTTTTTCCAATCATTGGAAAATGCATGAAAAATTTTTCCAATCATTGGAAAAATCGAGGCGTTTTTTCCAACCATTGGAAAATTTTTTCCAATCGTTGGAAACGGGCGGGTCGGCGGCGAGCTAGCAGATTGTGCAGGGGGGGGCGCGCCTTCGGCGCGGTTGAAAAGTTGAACAGTTGAACAGTTGAAAAGTTGATGAATGGCCCTTCAACAGCTTCCCTCAACCTTTCACCCTTTCAACTCTTCACCCTTTCAACCCTTCTGCGTGCATGGGGGCTGGCCCCTTGGTGCCCAAGAGGAAAACGCAAAGAACGCAAAGGGGGGGACGCAAAGAACGCAAAGGCGGGGGGCGGGAGGAAAGAAAAAGTGGCGGCCGTTGAGCGCCAGCACCGCGCCGGAGAGCAGCAGTTGGGCGAGACCCATCGCGACATGGTTGGGTTCGGGTTGCGTGAACCACGGGGGCAGCGGCCAGCCGAGCATCATGTGCCCCATCGTCGCGTACATCAGCACGCCGAGGAGGGCCAGCGACGACGC
>JAFSUH010000011.1 GCA_017445365.1 Kiritimatiellia bacterium
CCACGGACACGCGGCTGGAAGCCGCATCCCCCAAAAATCCTGTCAATCCTGTGAATCCTGCCGAAAATTCTCTGTGCCTCGGTGCCTCTGTGTGAGTCTTCTTTCTTTTCAATTCAAGTGCGCGGCAAGATGCCGCACCTCCGAAAAATCCCTGCGGCTCGGTGCCTCCGTGCGAGATTTCTTTGTGTCCCTTGCGTCCTTTGCGGCTCCCCAACCCGTTTTCCATGCCCGCGAAGCGGGGTTCAATGGTTTTCAATGTTCATCCCTTCGCGAACTTCACGCACTTCGCGTGAGGCTTTTCTGCCGTGGCCGGGACAAACGGGGTCCCCACGGACACGCGGCTGGAAGCTGCATCCCCCAAAAATCCTGTCCATCCTGTCCATCCTGTCGAAAGCTCTCTGTAAAAAAGCTCGCTTCCTGTCATTTTGCCAATGTTTGGCAATAATTCGCCGATTTTGCCAAGCATTGGCAAAATGCCGTTTGGCAACCGTGAATCAAAGTTTCCCGCAGGGACACAAGAGACTCAGAGACTTTCGGACAGGATTTACAGGATGGACAGGATGGGGGTTGGGAGGCGAGGGTGCCGGAAATCAGAGGAATTCAGGGCGTTTCGGATGCCGGCGACAACCGTTTGCTTTGTTCCTGCAAGGTTTTTTCCAGCAAGGCAATCCGTTCCGCCATTCCTTTTGCATACATCGTATCGGTCATGGTTGCATGCAACTTCCGCGCCTCATCCAGTTGGTACGTGTCGCACAGGGCATTTACCACGAACATTTTGAAAACCTCCCGCAAAACAAAAGGTTCGTCTCCCATCGTCCGTTTGATGGCCAACCACGCCGGATGTTCCTCTTTTTCCAGTGCCTCGAAATCGAGGGTTTCCAAGGCGTTCCGGGCCATGGCAATTCCGGTGGCATGATCCCCGGAAAACCCCCGTTCGGCCGCGAGCAGGCACTCCGCCACCGCGGCTTGCCACGTTCCGGCCCCGTTCCGGCGCACTTGTCCGCACAGGAACCGGATCCGCTTGGGTTGGTATTGGCTGGGATCCGAAGTCCTGTCGGCCAGGTAAAACGCCAGCAGGACGCTTGCCGTGAGTGTGTCGTCCGCGTCCGGATTTCCGCGCAAAACGGTTTCGAGCAGGGGAACCGCCACCGGCGACTTCCAATCCCGCTCCCGCGAAAGGGTTTGGACGACCTCGTCCAACGGTTGCCGCGGCACCGTTTCCCGCGCCAAGGCGGTTGAAACGGAAAGACAACAGGCAAGCCACAAACGGATTGTGCGTCGGGCGACCTTCCCGCCGGTGGGGCGGCAACGGAAAACGTGTTTGCCGCCCGGAAACATCACTTCCGGTCGAGCATGCGCAGGACGGCGTCTTCGATGACGGCCTGCGAAACGGGCGCGTCGGGGCCGACGGGGGACGCTTCCACGGGCGTTTCGGCTGTTTCGGGAGCGGATTCCGCCGTTTCGGGCGGGATTTCGGCGGGTTGCGCCGGTTCCACCGCCTCCTCGGCGACCGATTCGGCCGTCGGTTCGGCGGGTTCGGGCGCGGGTTCGACGGTTTCGGCCGGTTTTGCGGCGATTTCGGCCTTTTGCGCCTCTTTTTCGGCCTTTTGGGCGGCTTTTTGGGCCTCTTTGGCCGCTTTTTCGGCTTCCTGGCGCTCTTTTTTCGCCTGCGCGGCCTTTTCGCGGGCCGCTTGCCGCTCCGCCGCGGCCTTTTCGCGGGCTTCGGCCTTCGCTTTTTGCTTGGCGGCCTTCTCCGCGGCGGCTTTTTCCTTTGCCGCGGCCGCCTTGGCGCGCGCTTCCGCCTTGCGTTGTTCGTTTTCGGCCTTTTGGGCGGCTTTTTCCGCCTCCGTGTGGGCTTTTTCGGCGGCTTTTCGGGCCGCCAGCGCTTCCGCGGCGGCCTTTTCGGCCTCGGGGTCGGCAACGAGGGCCGCTTCGGGCGCGGGGTCCGTCGTTTCCGGCGATTTTTCGGCGATTTCGGGCGTTTCTGCGGCTTTTTCGGCGGGTTCGACCGCTTTTTCGGGCGCTTCGGGCACCGTTTCGGCGGGTTCGACCGCTTCGGGAGCCGCTTCCGGGGCTTTTTCGGCCGGTTGGACGGTAGCGGGGGCCTCCGGCGCCGGGGAGACGACGGTGATGGCCGGTTCCGCGGCGGGGGCGGCGGGCGCCGGGGTGCGGCTCCGCCACGCGTAGAAGCCGATGGCGGCGAGCACGGCGAGGCAGAGGACGAGCATCGCGGTCACCCGCCGTTCGCTCCGGCGCATGACTTCCTTGAGCAACTGCTCGGTTTCGCGGCTGCGGGAAATCAAGTCGGAGATGGTGCGCGCCTGCGTTTGGGCGCTTTCATCCATGCCCGCAAGCGTGTCGGAGAGCTTGCCCATCGACTCGGTGAGGTTCTTCGTGTGTTCGGCGCCGTTCTGGATCTGCTCCTTGAGCAGGCCCATCACTTCCTGCGAGCGGTCCATCGCCTCGGGTACCTTTTCGAGGAGGTCGAGGACGCGGACCTGCACGGTTTCCTGGCGCTCGAGGTGGTCGCGCATGGCGCGGACGAGATCGACGATTTCCATGTAGCCGTCGCGGACGGCGAGCTCGTGCTGTTTCTTCTTGGAGGTGAAGAGGCGGCGGAAGAACCCGAGGCGCTTGGGGGGCAGGGGCGGCGGGGTTTCCTTGGGCGCGGCGGGCGGGAGGATTTCGGGAGTGGCGGGGGTCGGTTCGCTCATGGAAGGTCCTTTCGGGATGCAAGGCCGGAAAAACTAGCATGCCGCCGCGCCCCAAGCCAAGCGCCGCCTTTCGCCTCCGCGCGGGCGCTTGGCTTGCGCCGCGCGGCCTTTTGTGGTCAAAGAAGGGGCCCATGATCGAAGGCCGCGACATTTCCAAGCGCTACGGCGGGCAAATCATTTTCGCCCGTGCCGCCTTCCGCCTGCCGCCCGGCGCGCGCGTCGGCGTGGTCGGCCCCAACGGCGCGGGGAAAACGACCCTCTTCGAGCTGATGACCGGCGAAGCCGAATGCGACGCGGGCACCATTTCCCGGCGCAAGGACCTCCGCTTGGGGTACCTCCCCCAGCAGGTCCCCGCCGCCCCCGACGGCACCACCCTCCTCGCCTTCGCTTCCTCCCGCATGCCCTCGCGCGGCGCCATCGCCTCCGAAATGGCCGACCTCGACCGCGCCCTCCCCGCGGCCTCCGGCGACGGGGCCCGCCGCATTTTGGTCCGCCTCGGCGAGTTGCAGGAGCGGCTGGAGCGCATGGGCGAGTACGCCGCCGACGCCCTCGCGGCGCAGACCCTCCGTGGCATCGGGTTCGCCCCCGGCGACCTCGCCCGCCCCTTCGCCGACTTCTCCGGCGGCTGGAAGATGCGCGCCGCGCTCGCCCGCGCCCTCCTTTCCGAACCGGAAGTGCTGCTCCTCGACGAGCCGGGCAACTACCTCGACCTGCCCGCCATCGAGTTCCTCCGCCGCGCGCTCGCGGCCTTCCGCGGGACGCTCGCGATGATTTCGCACGACCGCTACCTCCTCGAAACCCTCACCCGCGAGACGTGGTGCGTCGCGTTCGGGAAGATCGAGCGGTACCCCGGGCCGTATTCGTACTACGAGCGCGAGCGCGCCGCCCGCGCGGAAACCGCCGCCGCCGCGCGGAAGAACGAACTGCGCCGCCGCAAGGAAATCGAGCGCTTCGTCGAGCGCTTCCGCGCGAAGGCGACGCTCGCCAAGCGCGTGCAAAGCAAGATCCGCCTCCTCGAAAAGATGGAGGAGACCGACGAAATCGTCCTCGCGCGCGGGCGCGACGACTTCCGCATCCCGCCGCCGCCGGCCTGCGGGCGGGAAGTCCTGCGCGCCGAGGGGCTGGGCTTCGCGTACGAGCCGGGCCGGTGGATTTTCCGCGGCGCGGACCTGTCGCTCCAGCGCGGAGAGAAGACCTGCCTCGTCGGCCCCAACGGCGCGGGGAAGACGACGCTCCTCCGCGTCCTCGCGGGCCGTCTCGCGCCGGGGGAAGGCACGATGCGCTTCGGCGTTCACGTTTCTCCCGGCTACCAGTCGCAGGATTCCGCCGAAACGCTCGACCCGACCGCGACGTGCCTCGGAGTCCTCCGCGCCGTCGCGCCGGACGCCGCCGAGCGTGATTTGCGCACGACCCTGGGCGGCTTCGGATTTTCGGGTGCGTCCGCGGAAAAGACCGTGTCGGTGCTCTCGGGCGGCGAAAAAATCCGCCTCGCCTTCGCGCGGCTCCTCGTGCGGCCGCCGAACCTGCTCCTTCTCGACGAACCGACCACGCACCTCGACCTCGAAAGCCGCGCCGCGCTGGAACGCGCGCTCGTCGCCTACGAGGGAACCGCCCTCGTGGTGAGCCACGACATCGCCTTCGTCCGTGCCGTTGCCCGCGAGATACTGGAATTGCGCGGCGACGGGACCCTGCGGCGCTACGTCGGCGGATACGACGAGTACCGCGCGGCCGCCGACCGCGCCGCGGGCGTGCCCGCCGCGGAACCCGCGCGGAAGGAGGAAGGCGGAAGCGCCCCCGCCGCCGCGGCCCCGGCGGACGACGGCGGCGACGCCAAGGCGCGGCAGCGCGAACGGGCCGCGGAACGGAAGGCCGTCGCCTCGGAATTGCGCAAGGCGGAAAAAGCCCTGGAAAAAGCGGAAGCGGACGTGACCGCGCTGGAGAGGGAGGAGACGCGGCTTGCCGCGTTGCTGGCCGACCCGGCGACGGGGGAAACGGAGCGGGCGGAAGCGGGCAAGGCACTCAAGGCGCTCGCGGAGAAAAAGGCCGCCGCCGAAGCGCGCTGGGAGGAACTGGGCCAACGGCGCGACTCCCTCGCCGCCCGCCTCGCGGAAGGGTGACAAAGCCGCGCCCGCAAGCGTTTTGCCAATGTTCGGCAAAAACGGCCCGATTTTGCCAAACATTGGCAAAATGCGCTTTGCGGCCGGGAAATCCGCTTCGCGTCAGGCGATGGGCGGGAAGTCGAAGTGGGTCTCGAAGAGTTCGACCAGGCGATCCGCCGTCTTCTCTTCGTCCGCGCCGGAGACTTCGATTTCGACCTTCGCGCCCTGGGTGAGCTCCAGCGAGAGGATTTGCAGGACGCTCGTCACGTCGCATTCTTCGCCGCGCGCGTTCTTGATGCGGATGGTGCCGTCGTAGCCAAGGAATTCCTTGACGATGAGGGCGCTCGGGCGGCAGTGGATGCCTTGGGCGTTGGCGACGATGGCGGTTCTCTTTTGCATGGGGGGTGGGTTTTTACCCAATCGGCGGCGGCGCGTTCAAGCCTATTCTCCGCCCCGTTCCCGGCGCGCCGGAACGGCCGCGGTCATTCGCCGATGCGTCCGGCGATCAAAGGCTTTTTCGCCGGCGCTTCGGGCGCGATTTCGAAGGCCTTGCCGAGGAACGCTTTCGCCGCCGCGAGCCCCTCTTCCGTATCCGCGTGGATGCGGGCGAGGAGGTCCCCCGCTTCAACCTTGTCGCCGATCTTGGCCAGATCCGAAATGCCGACGGCGAAATTCACCTTGTCGGAGGTCTTCTGCCGCCCGCCGCCCAGCACCAGCGCCGCGCGGCCGACGGATTCCGCATCGACCTTGGCGACCCAACCCGCCGCCGGAGCCGTGCAGTCGAAGACGGTTTTCGCCTTCGGAAGTTTCGCCGGGTCGCGCAGGACCGACACGTCCGCGCCCTGCGCTTCCGCCATCTCGACGAATTTCGCGAGCGCCGACCCGTCGGAGAGGTGAGAAAGGTTCTTCGCGCGGGCCTCTTCCGGCGTCGCCGCCGCGCCGCCCAGGAGCAGCATCTCGTCGGCGAGGGCGAGGGTGATTTCCATCAAGTCGCTCCCGTTGCGCTCCCCGCGCAGGCAGGAAAGCGATTCGACGACTTCGAGGGCATTGCCGACCTCGTGGCCGAGCGGCTGGTCCATGCCGGAGAGGATGGCGACGACCTTCTTGCCCATCGCGCGGCCCACGCGGACCATCGAGCGGGCGAGTTCTTCGGCATCGGCGAGGGTCTTCATGAACGCCCCCGCGCCGTACTTGACGTCGAGGACGAGGGCGTCGATGCCCTCGGCGAGCTTCTTGCACATGATGGAGGCGGTGATGAGCGGAATGCTCGGCACCGTCGCGGTCACGTCGCGCAGGGCGTAGAGCTTCTTGTCCGCCGGGGCGATTTCCGCGGTTTGTCCGATCATGCAGACGCCGCATTGGCGGAGGATCGCGAGGAAGCGCTCCTCGGAGAGCGACACGTCGAACCCGGCGATGCTTTCGAGCTTGTCGAGCGTGCCGCCGGTGATGCCCAGGCCCCGGCCGGAAATCATGGGGACGGTGATGCCGGAGCAGGCGACGAGCGGGGCGAGAATCAAGGAGACCTTGTCGCCGATGCCGCCGGTGGAGTGCTTGTCCACCTTGCTTCCGGGGAGGGCGGAGGTATCGACCAGGTGTCCGGACTCCATCATCGCGCGGGTGAGGGAGGCGGTCTCCTCCGGGGTCATGCCGCGGAAGTAGATGGCCATCGCCATCGCGGCCATCTGGTAGTCGGGAATGGCGCCGGACGTGAATCCGTCGATGAAAAAGCGGATTTCCTCGTCGGAAAGGATGCCGCCGTCGCGTTTTGCTTCGATGAGCCATTGGGGAACGAATGCCATGGGATTGCCTCCTCTTGCGGGATTGCACCCTGCACGGTACCGGATTCCGCCCCCCCGCCGCAAGCGCTTCCGCACGCGACCCGGGGCGGGGTTTGCCAAAGCGCGCGCGATGCGGCAAAATCGGCCCCGACAGGAGAACCCGACATGGACCCCAAGAAACGCAAAGTCACCGTCGTCGGCGCCGGCGCCGTCGGAAGCACGTACGCCTACGCCCTCTGCCTTTCCGGCCTTGCCGACGAAATCGCCGTGTACGACGTCAACGAAAACCTCGCCCGCGGCCAGGCCCTCGACCTCGCGCAGGGCTCCGCCTTCTTCCCCAACGTCTCCGTCCACGCCGCCACCGACGCCGACTTCTCCGACGCCGACCTGGTCGTCGTCACCGCCGGCGCCCGCCAGAAACCCGGCGAAAGCCGCCTGGACCTGCTCAAGCGCAACGCGGACATCACCGCCTCCGTCGCCCGCCGCGTGACGGACGCCGGTTGCCGCGGCATCCTCTTGATCGCGAGCAACCCCGTGGACATCCTCACCCGCCACGTCCAGCGCGTCACCGGCTGGGCGCCGGGCCGGGTCATCGGCTCGGGGACGGTGCTCGACTCGGCGCGGTTCCGCCACGCCTTGAGCCTCGACTGCAACGTGGACGCGCGCTCGGTGCACGGGTACATCCTCGGCGAACACGGCGACAGCGAGTTCGCGGCCTGGTCGCTCACCAGCATCGCGGGCCAGCGGATGGAAGACTTCTGCCGGTCGTGCCACCGCTGCACGTCCGACAAGCTGCGCCGGGCGGAAATCCTCCAGTCGGTGCGCGACAGCGCCTACCACATCATCGACTACAAGGGCGCGACGAACTACGCGATCGGGGTCGCGATGGTGCGCATCACCTCGTCGATCCTGCGCGACGAGCGCCGGGTGCTGCCGGTTTCGACGCTGCTGACGGGCGAATTCGGCATCCGCGACGTATGCCTTTCGGTCCCGTGCATCGTGGGGCGCAACGGGGTGGAGAAGGTGCTGCAAAGCGTCCTTCCCGAGGACGAACGGCAGGCCCTGCTCGCCTCGGCGGAACGCCTGCGGGAAACCTACGAGCCGCTTCTCCGCCGCGAAGACGAGGCGGAAGAGCAGGGGAAGTAAGAAGCAAAAGAGGAAGAAGGAAGGACGCGGCGCCCGGCGCCGCGGAGATGGCGACGGCGGAAACGCCACCGCCTTTTCTTCCTTCATGCTTGTGGGCAAGCGTGCGTTTCCGTTTGCACCGAAGCATCAAATCCGCAGCATGGACGGCGGAAGGAACCGGAAATGGGATCGACCATCACCAACGACACGGCGGCCGGACGGACGGCATCCATCCGGCGGGGCGCCGTTTCCGCCGTCAAGGGCTTTTTCGTCCTCGCGATGTTGGCCGGGGCCTGGCATGGCTCCGCACGGACGAGGTGGTTTGGCGCCGGACCGACGAATGCCACCGGAAAGGAATGGCGGCCCTCTTCGGGCTGGACGGACCGAAAAACGGGAAAGAGGCGGCCAAATGGTTCCGCAAGGCGGCGGAACGGGGGTATGGCGAGGCGAAACTGGCGTTGCAAAAATTTCAGGAATAGAGGCTTCCCTCCGCCAAACGCGTTTTGCCAATGTTTGGCAAACGGCTCGCCGGGGACGGCTCGCCCCACCTTTTGGATTTGCCAATGTTTGGCAAAATCACCTGAAAATTGCCAAACATTGGCAAAACAAGAAAAACGCGCGGCTTTCGCCGCGCGTCCTTCCGCACTTCTTACTTTTTACTTCTTGCTTCGTTGCATGCGGCGCTGCCGCATGCAACGCTACTCGACCCGGCTCAGCTTGACCAGGTTGGTGTCGGAGCCGGGACCCGCCGGGTAACCCGCCGTCAGGATCACCAGGTCGCCCGTCTTCACCAGCCCCAGCGCCTTCGCCTTCCGTTGCAGTTCGCCCACCACCGTCAAAAGGTCCGTCGATTCCTCGCCCGTCACCGGCTCCACGCCGCGCACCAGCGCCAGCCGCCGCCGCACGGTTTCCGACGGCGTGCTCGCGATGATCGGCTTGCTCGGCCGCGCCTTCGCCGCCCAGAACGCCGACTTGCCGGAATGCGTCGCCACGAGCAACGCCGCCGCGCCCGTCGTTTCCACCAGGGCGCAGGCGCTGCGCATCAGCGCTTCCGCCTCGTCCTCCGGCGGCGTCGAATCGAGCACGCGGTGCCAGTCGGCGATGCGGAACCCCTTTTCCGCTTCGCGCGCGATGCGCGAAAGCGTGCGGACGGCTTCCACCGGGTAGTGCCCCGCGGCGCTCTCCTCGGAGAGCATCACCGCGTCGGTGCCTTCCAAAATCGCGTTGGTGACGTCGGTCACTTCCGCGCGCGTCGGCCGCGGCGAATCGGTCATGCTCTTGAGCATTTGCGTCGCGGTGATGACCGGTTTGCCCGCGCGCGCCGCCATCTCGATGATGCGTCGCTGGGCCGTCGGCACCTGTTCGAGCGGGATGTCCACGCCCAGGTCGCCGCGGGCGACCATGACGCCGTCCACCGCCGCGATGATGGCGGGCAGGTCCGCCAAGGCCTCGTGCTTCTCGATCTTGCTGATGATGGGAATCGAAACGCCGAAGGAGCGGATGTAGTCGCGGGCGACCGCGATGTCCTGCGCGGACCGGACGAAGGACAGCGCGACGTAATCGACGCCCTGCGAGATGCCGAAGGCGAGGTCGGCGTAGTCCTTCTGCGTGAGGATCGGCGCGCGGATGGAGCGGCTGGGAAGATTGATGCCCTTGTGGCTTCCCAGCGTCCCGCCGGTGATGACGCGGCAGTGGATGTCCGGGCCGTCCACGGACTCGATTTTCATTTCGAGCGCGCCGTCGGCGAGGAGGAGGTCGTCGCCGGGCTGCACGTCGCGCGGGAGGTCGCGGTACGTGAGGCCCACCTCGTGCTCGTCGCCGGGGACGTCGCGCGCGGTCAGCGTGAATTCCGCGCCGGGGGCGAGGACGACGGAGCCTTCGGCGAATTCGCCCGTGCGGATTTTCGGGCCCGCGAGGTCCTGGAGGATGGCGACGGCGGCGCCTTTTTCGGCGGCAAGTTCGCGGATGAGCTTGATTTTCGCGGCATGCTCCTCGTGGGTGCCGTGGGAGAAGTTGAGCCGGGCGACGTCCATGCCCTCGTCGATCATTTTGCCGAGGATTTCGCGGCTTTCGCTGGCGGGGCCGATGGTGCAGACGATTTTGGTTTTGTCCATGGGGGAATCTTTCGTGCGCTGGGGTACGCGCGACATTCTGCCTTTTTCCGCGCGGGAGGCGAGAAGGATTTTGCGGTGCCGGAGGCACGTTGCCTTGCGGCGGCTCCGGCTTTGCCGTGCCGCCGCGTCCGCCTCCGGGCCGCCATCCCCCCACGGCCGCCCTTCTTCCTTCTTGTTTTTTTCTTCTCGCCTTGCCGGGCGTCCGCCCCTTGCGCGCGGCGTGCGGGAAGGGTATGGTTCCGCGCTTTTCCACGACAAAGCCCCTTTTGCCCATGAAAAAATCCGACATCTCCATCCTCGTCCTCCTTGGCGCGCTTTTCCTCGCTTGGCCGTGGCTCGACCGGCACTTCCTCGTCCGTTTCTTCCCGCCCAAGGCCCGTCCCGCGGCGGAAGCGCCCGCCGCCCCCGCGGAAGCGGCGCCCGCCGCGGATGCCGCCGTC
>JAFSUH010000094.1 GCA_017445365.1 Kiritimatiellia bacterium
CGCGCGCGGCGGCGCGGGCGGCGGCAGCTCCCCCAGTACCTGCGCGAGGTGGGCGTGGGCGACCGGGCCGAAATGGAGGGCGTACGCAAGCGCGTCGCGCGCCGAACGGAAGTAGTCGCCGCCGTCCGCCTCCGCGCGCGCGACGGTGAAACGGTCGCCCATCCGCGCGACCGCCCCCGCCAGCCGCTTGACCGCGTCGCGGTCGCTTGCCGTGCGGGTTTCCCGCCGCGCCGCGGCGAGCAGGAACGCCTCCTGCGCGACGGGAAACACGGGCGAAAGGAACGCGGCGGACACGGCGGCGCCTTCTAGTGCAGATCCTGCATGCGCAGGAGCGCCGTCGCGGCGGGATGCCCGTCGCGCGCGGGGAGCATCGCGCGGATGACCGTTCCCGCGTCGTTCGCGTGGCCGTAGAGCCGGAGAACCGTCCCCTTCGGCACCGTCGCGGCGACGTGCGGCCGCCCGTCCGGCCCCATGCGCCAGAGGGGCGTCTCCGCAAGCGTGACGTAGCTGCCCCACGGGCCGCCGCGCGCGTCCGCCACCAGCCCGTGCCCCGCGTCGAAGAGACCGATTTCCTCCATGTCCGCGAACCCCGTCTCGCGCCGCCCCTGCTCCGTGACGAAGCCGATGCGCCCGCGCGTGCGCCCCGCCCCGCCGAGGAACACCAGCTCGCGGAGCTGCGGGAACTTGGAGGCGGAAACGGCCCCCTCGTCGTGGAAAATCTTGACCTTGCGCGGCGGGTCGAAGGTCAGGTGCGCGCTGATGCCCTCCAACGGGCCGTGCGCGTCCGGCTCCTCCGTCCAGCCCTCCTCTTCCGCGGCGGGCGCGGACGGAGGCGGCGCGGGTTCTTCCGGCGAAACGGGTCCCGGCGGCGGCACGGCGGGGCGCGCGTTCCCGCGCGGCTTTTTCGCGGCGGGCGCCTTCGGCGGGGCCGCGGCCACGGGCGGCGAAAGCGCGAGGCGGACGCCGACGTGCCGGGCGCCGCCGCCGAAGTACGACGCGGCTTCGGAGCGCGGGAAATGGCAGTCTTCGGGCTTCGTCCAGTACCCCGCGCCCGCGGAGGCGTACTCCTCGCGCTTGCCGTCGCCCCGGCAGAGTTCGGAGACGTTGCCGATGGTGTCGTAAAGCCCGAAGCCGTTGGGCGCCTTGCCCGCGACCGGGTGGCTGGTCTTCTTCGGCGAGGCGCTCCCGCCCACGCGGACGGCGGAATTGCCCGCGTGCCAGGCGAGCGAATCGAGGTCCGCGGCGGGGCGCGCCCCCGTTTCGCCCGCGCGCGCGGCGTACTCGAACTGCGTCTGCGTCGGCACCGTCCAGCGGTAGCCGCGCACGGGGTGGAGCACGTCGAGGGTCAGGCAGACGAGGCGCGCGTCGTCGGGGGTGACGCCCTGCACGGGGCAGTCCGCGCTTTCGGGCAGCTGGGCGTGCGGCGGCTTGGTGCCGACGATGGCGCGCCACTGGCCCTGGGTGAGTTCGGTGCGGGCGAGGTAGAAATCGTTGGTGATGACGAGGTCCATGCGTCCGTCGCGTTGGCAGACGCCCGCGGGAATCCGCATCATGGCGATGCCGAGGCCGCCGTCCAGGTCGAAGAAGGGGCGGCCCGCCGGATCGAACGCGGCGGCGGGCGGAACCTCGCCCTCGACGCGGACGCGCGCGGCGTGGAGCGAGGCGTTGGGGTTGGGGGCGAGCCGCCCGGCGAGGCGGCGCACGCGCGGGGCGCCCTCGAAGGGGAGGAGGTACGGGACGGGTTCGCCTTCGTACCGCACGTCGGCGACTTCGAGCCGGGAGAGCTTGGCGGGCGGGCGGAAGGAGACGTCGAAGAGGCACCCGCGGCTTGGCTGGTACGCGCGGGAGGCGAGCGTCGTGTCCGGCTGGCCCCACTCGTTGGTGCAGCACGCGCAAGAGGCGGTGCGGGAGAGGCCGAGGAAGCTGGCGGGCGCGGAAACGGAGAGGACGGGCGCGGGCGCGGCTTCGCCGGGACGGGCGGGTTCGCGCAGGAGGATTTCGACCGTGCGGAGGGTGTCGCTCGCCACCTGGCCGAGGAGGCGGTCGGGCGCGCCGGGCCCGGCTTCGCGCGGCCCCCACTGGAGGGCGAGGATGGAGACTTCGGGAACCGCGGAGGCGTCCCAGACGCCCTGGAGGAAGGCCCCGGCGGCGCGCGCGGCGGGCGCGGCAAGCGCGGCAAGGAGGCAGAGGAGGAGCGCGGGGAGGAGGCGGGAGCGGCGGAACTGGCGGGCGGGAATCATCAAGGGAAGGAAGATTCCACTTTTCGGCGGCGGGGGCGATGAAAATCCGCCGGAAAAGCGGATTGACTTGGGAAGGGCGGGGCCGTATAAGCGCTCCACCCTTCGGCGGGATAGCTCAGTCGGTAGAGCATGGGACTCATAAGCCTAGGGTCGTCGGTTCAAGTCCGACTCCCGCCACCCCCTTTCCCGGAACCACGCGTTCCGGGCTTTTTTGTCGGTGCCGATGCATTTTGCCAATGTTCGGCAAATTCGCCCGGTTTTTGCCAAGGTTCGGCAAAATGCGGGTAGGGAGCGGAAGCGCCGCCAGCAACGGGTCGGACGACCCTTGCCAATGTTCGGCAAAAACGCCCGGTTTTTGCCAATGTTCGGCAAAGTCAGGAATCCGCGCGGAAGGCGGCGAAGCGCGGGAGCAGCTCCGGCGGGAGAAGCGCCCAGAGGTGCAGCCACCCGCCGTACGTCCTGGCCTTCACCACCTGCCCGGTCGCGTACACCGCCGCAATCGCCTTCCCGTCCCCCGCCGGGAGGCGCAGGCGCACCGTCTCCCCGCGCCCCGCGAGCGCGGTCCGCATCGCGCTTGCCAGCCGGTCCATCCCCTCGCCCGTCTTTGCCGAAACGCACACCGCCTCCGGATACCGCGAAAGCATCGCCCGCTTCTCCGGCCCCTCCGCCGCCCGGTCGCACTTGTTGAGCACGACGATCCGCGGCTTCTCCCCCGCGCCCAGCTCGCGGAGCACCTCCTCCACCGCGTCGCACTGCGCCTGCGCCGCCGGGTGCGAAAGGTCCACGACATGCAGCAGCAGATCGCTCGTCTCCACTTCTTCCAGCGTCGCCTTGAACGCCTCCACGAGGTGGTGCGGCAACTTGCGGATGAACCCGACGGTGTCGGTCAAAAGGCACTTGCGCCCCGGCGCGATGTCGATCAGGCGCGTGGTCGGGTCGAGCGTCGCGAAGAGCCGGTCGTCCGCGTACACCTCCGCGGCCGCGAGACGGTTGAGCAGCGTCGATTTGCCCGCGTTGGTGTATCCGACCAGCGTCGCGAGCGCGAAGCCCTTCCGCCGCCGCGCCTCGCCCGTCCGCTCCCGCCGGTCGCGGACCGCCGCCATCCGTTCGCGCAGGACGGCAAGCCGCCCGTCGAGGCGCCGCCGGTCGAGCTCGATCTGCTTTTCGCCGGGGCCCTTGAGGCCGATGCCGCCCTTCTGCCGCTCCAGGTGCGTCCACATGCCTTTGAGGCGCGGCCGCAAATACGAAAGAATCGCCATCTCCACCTGCAACCGGCCTTCGCGCGTCCGCGCCCGCGCCGCGAAGATGTCGAGGATGAGCTGCGTGCGGTCGAGCACGCGCATCCCGCACGCCGCGGCGAGCGAGTTGGCCTGCGCGGGGGAAAGCTCGTCGTCGAAGATGATTTCGTCGGCCTCCGCGGCGGCGGCTTCCGCGGCGAGGCGTTCGGCCTGCCCGCGGCCGAGGTAGGTCTTCGGGTGCGCCGCGCGCAGTGGGAAGACGGAAGCGCCGGCGATTTCCCCGCCCGCGCCTTCCGCAAGCATCGCGAGCTCTTCCATGTCGAGCTCGACGGCCGTCTCGGATTCGTCGATGCGGCGGCAGGCGGCGAGGAACACGCGTTCCTTCCGGCGGGCGGTTTCGTGCGGAGGCGGTTTCATCAGGGCGTGTTGGGGAGGAGCGTGTGGACGCCCTCGAAATTCTTGGGGATGTAGCGGTACGTCACCGTCTCTTCGGCGACGTTCTTCCCGCGGTCGGCCCATCGCACGCGCGTGGTGACGAGGAAGAGCCCGTCGCGCGCCTCCTCCTCTTCGCCGATGTGCCGGATGGTCCGCTCCCACGTCCAGCCCTTTTCGCCGGTGGAGAAGGTGCCGGTCTCGGTGCCTTCCTCGATTTCTTCCTTGAGGCGCAGCGGCGACTCGACTTCGACCTGTCCGAGAAGGCGGCGGGCGGTTTCGTAGTTGCCGGCCTTCCCCGCGACCGCGAGGAGGCGGCTCGCGCAGGTGAGAAGGGCGATGAGCCCCGTCGTGAGGATGACGACCGCGAGCATGACTTCGATCAGGGTCATCCCCGTGCGCGGGGAAAGGCGGAAAGTTGGCAAGGGGGCTTTCAAACCGAAAGGGAGAGGAAGGTGAAATCGTCTTCGAGCGCGTCGCGCCCGGTCAGTTCGCGGACGCGGGAAAGGAGGTCCGCGCCGGTCGCGTCCGGGCGGGAGACGAAGAAGTCGCGGAACTGCTTGAGCGAGCCGCGCGAGCCGTCCGCGCGCTCGAACTCGTAGCAGCCGTCGGAGAAGACGAGGAGGCGCCCCGGGCCGGGCGGGACGAACTCCTTGGTGGAATACGGGAAATCGCCGAGCACGCCGAGGGGCGGCGCCGCGCCTTCGAGGAAGACCGCGCCCGCGGGGTCGCCCGCGGGCAGGAAGAGCGCCGGGGGGTGTCCCGCGGAAGCGTAGCGGATGCGGCGGGTGGCGGCGTCGGCCACGCCGTAGAAGCAGGTGAAGAACTTGCCGTCCGGCCCGGAGGGGAAGGCCCTGGCGAGCGCGGAGAGGACGCTGCCGGGGTCGGCGTAGTCGGCGTCGGGCAGCGAGCGGGCGCGCAGGCCCAGGAGGACCGCGGTGGCGAGGAGGGCGCTGCCGACGCCGTGGCCGCAGACGTCGAGGACGTAGAACGCCTCGCGCCCGCCGGGGAGGGGCAGGAGGTCGAGCACGTCGCCGCCGAGGGCCGAGCAGACCGCGAGCGTCCAGTCGCTTTTTCCCTTGACGGGCGGCGGCAGGAGCGAGCGGACGAAGGCGCCGGCCTCGTCGAGCTCGCGGCGGAGGGCGGCTTCGGCGGCGGCGCGGCGGCTGGCGTCCTGGAAGGCTTGGGCGTGGTGGCGGATGCGCGCGAGGAATTCGACGCGCTCGGGGAGCTTGACCAGGTAGTCGCTCGCGCCGAGGGCGAAGGCGCGGGCCTTGGTTTCGGGTTCCTCGCGGGCGGAGAGGATGAGGACGGGGACGGAGGAGAGCACGTCGTGCGCGCGGTAGAACTCGAGGAGCGTCATGCCGTCTGCGTCGGGCATGGAGAGGTCCTGGAGGATGGCGTCGGGACGGAAGGCGAGGGCGGCCTCGACGGCGGCGGCGGCCTCGGTTTCGGCCTGGAGGACGAGGTCGTCCTCGCCGGAGAAGAGGTCGCGGACGGCGGAGGCGACGAGAGGCTGGTCGTCGACGAGGAGGATGCGGTAGGTGGGATGCGCGTCTGCCATGCGGCCATCCTACGGCGGACCCGCCGGGGAAAGCAAACCGCTTCCGCGGCCGGACCCGCGTGGAAAAGGGCCGCCCGCGGCTTGCGGCCGCGGGCGGGGACGGGATGGAAATCCGGGATTTCCCTACGGTGCGAGGACGAGGTTTGCCTCGCCGAGGTACGGCGCCAGGGCGTCCGGGAGGCGGACCGAACCGTCTTCCCGCTGGCCGTTTTCGAGCAGCGCCACCACCATGCGCGCGAGCGAGACGCCGCTGCCGTTCAAGGTGTGGACGAAGTCGATCTTGCCCTTTCCGTCGCGGTAGCGGATGTTCATCCGCCGCGCCTGGAAGGCCTCGAAGTTCGAAATCGAGGAGATTTCGAGCCACCGCTTGCTGCCGGGCACCCACAGCTCCAAGTCGTAGCACTTCGCCGCGGCGAAGGACTGGTCGCCGCTCGAAAGCAGCACCGTGCGGTACGCCAGCCCCAGCCGCTCCAGCACCTTCTGCGCGCAACGGACGAGGTATTGGTGCTCCTCCGCCGACTTCTCCGGCGTCGTGAAGGCGACCATCTCGACCTTGTCGAACTGGTGGACGCGGACGATGCCGCGCGTGTCGCGCCCGGCGGCCCCCGCCTCGCGGCGGAAGCAGGGGGTGTACGCCACGCGGCGGACGGGGAACGGGCCGGGCATGATTTCGTCGCGGTAGAGGTTGGTCACGGGCACTTCCGCCGTCGGGATGAGGAACAGGTCGTCCGCATCGACGTGGTACATGTCGTTTTCGAGCTTCGGCAGCTGCCCCGTCCCCGTCATGCTCGCGCGGTTGACGACGAAGGGCGGCGAAACTTCCGTGAACCCGTTTTCGCCCGTGTGCATGTCGAGCATGAAGGAGATGAGGGCCCGTTCGAGCCGCGCGCCCCGCCCGGTGAAAAGGGGGAAGCCCGCCCCGGTGATTTTCGCGCCGCGGGGGAGGTCGAAGACGTGGAGCGCTTCGCCGAGGGCGACGTGGTCGCGCGCGGGGAAGGGAAGCTCCTTGGGCGTGCCCCAGGTGCCGACCACGACGTTGGCCGACTCGTCTTCTCCGACGGGCACGTCTTCCTGCGGGAGGTTGGGGATGGCGAGAACGAGCGTGCGCAGTTTCTCTTCGATGTCGCGGCGGAGGAGGTCCAACGAGGCGATTTCCTCGCCGATGGCGCGGACGCGTTCCTGCGCGGGAGCGGTGTCCTCCCCGGCCTTCTTGCGCATGCCGATTCCCTTCGAGGCGGCGTTGCGCTCGGTTTTGAGCTTGTCGGCCTTCGTGACGGCGTCGCGGCGGGCGGCGTCGAGGCGGAGGACCTCGTCCAAATCGACGGGGCAGTGGCGGGTGGAGAGACGTTGGCGGACGGCTTCGGGGTCGTCGCGGAGGAGGCGTATGTCGAACATGCGGCGAAAAATAGCGCATCCGGCGGGGAATGCAAGACGGCGCGGGCGGGAGAAGCGGAAAACCCGCTTCCCGGAAATTGACTTCCGCCGCGGAAGCGGGTATAGGGGAAGGACTTTTCCGGCGCACTCGTGGTGAAATTGGCAGACACGTAAGATTCAGGTTCTTATGCCCTCACAGGCGTGGAGGTTCGAGTCCTCTCGAGTGCATTCCCTTCCGGCCGCGGTCCCGTTCCGCGGCCTTTTCCGTTTTGCCGGGTCTTTCTTCCGGCGGCGGCGTTGCCATTCCGCCGGAAACGGGAACGTCCCGCGGTTTGCCGCGGGCAGGAATCGGCCCGCCGCGCCCGGTCCTTGCAGGTCGGCCTTGCGGAAGAACGGTCCACCCGGGCAACGCCCCTCCGCCCCACCCCCCGAAACCCGGCGCCCCGGTTGCCGCCGCCCGGCAGTCCGGAAACACGGAAACGCGCGGCTTGCACCGCGCATCCGGCCCCCTTCCCCGCAGGTACGCCCCGTCAGGCGAGGGCTTTCTTCGTGAGCGCGACGAGCGTCTTCCAGAGCGCGGCCGGCGTGGTGCAGTCGAGAATCTTCCTGCGGGCCGCCTCTTCCTGGAAGATGCCGGAAAGGCCCGCGAGCAACTTGAGGTAGAACGCGCTCGCCGCCGTCGGAATCACCATGAAAAAAAAGATGTTCGTCTTCTCGGCGGGGTGGGCCGCGTCGAACGCGATGCCCTCCGGCGACAGGCCCAGGGCCAGGGTCAGCGCCCCGCCTTCCACGCAACGGACGTGCGGGAAGGCGACGCCGTTGCCAACCGACGTCGAGACGATCGCCTCGCGCGAAAGCGCGTCTTCCGCCAGCTTTTCCGCGTTGTCCACGAAACCCGCGTCGCGCATCCGCGACGCCAGCTCCAGCACCACGCCCTTCCGGTCGGTCGCCTTCAGGGCGGGAATCATCAGCTCTTCGACCGAAAAGCGCTCGATGCCGACTTTCGGCGCCGTGCGGTGGCCGCCGCGCTTGCGGGTGTTCCGGGCGCCCCCTTCCGAATGGAAGAGGATGCGCGCGCAGCTCGGGCAGGTGCAGATCCGGCCGGCGGCGACGACCTGGGGCTTCAGGGAAATCGGCAGCTTCATCCCGCAACCCGTGCAGATGTAGCTCTTGTCCGTGCCCTCGACCGCCGGGACGATGGCCAGCGGGTTTTTCTGCAACAGGCGGGAGAACTGGGTTTCGACCTCGGGGGGGAGGTTGGCCATCATTTCGGCGATGGAATCGTCCAGCTGTTTCAAATCGGCGCCCGGGGTGCCCGCCTCCTGTTCGCGGCGGGAAAGATGCAGTTCCTGAAGTTGGACGAGCTGGTTGATGATGGCTTTCATGGGGCACTCCGTTGGACAAGTTTCCGCGAGAATACCACCTTGGCAAGCCGCCGTAAAGCCTCGCGTGGCGGCGCAACGCGTCACGGCTGCCCGTCCGGGCCGCCGGTGCGGCGGACGCGCTCCCGCGCGATCGGCCGGAGATCGCGGGCGGAGAAGCCCGCCGCGGTCGTCCGGCCCGGGTCGTAGCCGATGGCGACGCCCTCCTCCGGCGGGAAGGGCAAAGCGTCCGCATCCAGCGGCCCGCTCCAGTCGCACGTCCGTTCGCGCAGGTCCGGGCACGCGCCGGAGAGGATCCGGCAGGTGAGCGCCCAGAGGATGTCCGGCCGCGCCGCGCATTCCCCCGCGAACGCCGCGGGCAAAAGCGAGGAGAGCCGTTGGGCGGTGAATTCCGCGAGCGCTTCCGCCGGTCCCGCGTCGAGCGCGATGCCCGACGGCCCGCCGTGCCAGTCGCAGTCGGGGAAGGCGGCGGCCAGTTCTTCCGCGGGGAACAGGAGCGGTTCGGAAGGGTCCTGCACGAAGTCGAAGACGCAATCGGCATATCCCACGCGCGTCCCGTCGCCGCGCCACGAGGCCCCCGTCCGCGTGCGGCCGGTGAACACCCCCACCCCGTCGATGCGGTCCGCCTCCGTCCCGACGCGGCAGAAAAGCGCGATGTCGCCGGGCCGCACCTTCTCCGCCTCGCGGACGGACCAGTTGAAGCCGTCGCGGCCGTTTTCGCGGTAGCAGGCGACAGCATCGGCGAACTCCTCCGGCGTGAAGGAGGAGATGGCCGGATTCCAGCGGAGGAGGAACACCCGGGCCTTCCGGTTGACCGGAATGGCGCGCGGGGCGGGGTTTTGCCCGTCGCGGCGGACGGGGGCGGCCAAGGGGATGCGGCAACCGCCGGGGGCGGTCGTCGCCCGCGCCGGGAAGGCGGCCGCCGCGGCCAGGGCCAGCAGGAAAACGGGGAATGCGCGCGGGGAAGTCACGGGGCCGGGGTGCGCAGGAGGAACAGGCAGGTGGCGGCGCCGTCTTCCCCGCCGCGGACGGACAGCATGGCTTCGGCCCCGGCGGCGGAGCGGAAATGCGCGGTACCGGCGAAAAGCCGCTCGACGAGCGCCGCGTCCCGGGCCGCCGTCTCCTTGTCCGCCGCGGGAGGTGCGGGGCCCCCGGGCGGCAGGCATTCCCAGCCGCAGGAGACGAGTTGCGCGCGGGCCTTGTCCGCGAACAACGTCCCGGCGGCCGCGGGCGCGCGCCAGATTTCCGCCGCCGTCATCAGGCCGCCGGAAAGGGAAACGACGCGCCGGACCGGTTCCGCGCCGGGCAGCGGGAGGGGCGTCGAAAAGAGCCATTCGCCCGGGGCGGCGGAGGGGGCCGGGCATTCCGGCGAAAACGGGAAGGTGCAGAGGAGGAGGCGGCGCCCGGCGAAGTAGAAGAGGGACAGGGGGCCCTTGTCCCATTTCACGAGGCCGTCGGCAAGGAGGGCGGAAAGGCCGTCGGCGAATGCGGCGTTGCCCTGCGCGCGGAGGAGCCGGAGGGTATCGGCGAAGGCGGAGTCCGAATCCGCACCGGCGGGGGCGATGCCGGTTTCCCAGCCGTCGGCGGCGAGGGCGGCGGAGAACGCATCGAGTTCCGGGCCGGAAAGGGCGCGGGGGAGGACGATCTGGTGGGAGAATTCGGTCGGCGTCCAGTGGACGGTGCGCTCCGCGGCGGCGAGACCGGGGCCGCGGGGGAACGGGAGGGGCCACGGCGGGGGAAGGGGCGCGGCGCGGGAAAGGGCCGGCAGGCAGGCAAGGAGGGAAAGGAAAAGGGCGCGGAACATGGAACGGGCTCCATTTTCCCCGAAACCGTTCCCGCCGCAAATCAAAACGGAGGAGGGCGCGCGGCGGAAGGGCGGAGAAGAAAACCCCGGAAACGCGTTCGAGCCGTTTCCGGGGAAAGGGTTGGGGTGGAAGACGGGGCTCGAACCCGCGACATCAAGAACCACAATCTCGCGCTCTACCAACTGAGCTACATCCACCGCCGGGAGAACGCAATTTGTAGCCGTTCGTTCCGCCGAACGCAAGCCCCGTTCGCGGCGCGGAACGGACGGGCGCCTAATCCTGCCCGACGGCGGTGCCGATCTTGCTGCCGAGGGCCGCTTCGGCGATGCTCCGCCCGTCCTTGAGGCGCGGCGTCAGGCGCGGCACCCACAGCATCCGGCGCTTCGCGCGGAACACCATCTCGTGCTTCGGGAGCCAGAAGCAGACCGCGTCCAGCAGGGCCGCCAGCCAGAAGAACGGCCGCATCGCGAGCCACACCGCCTTCGCCCGCTTGAGCGGCCCCGGCCGCATTGCCGCCGCTTCCGCCGTCTCCGGCAGCACCCCCGAAAAGAGCGACGCCACCAGCTCGCAGAAAACCGTGAAGAACTTCCCCTGCGCGTAGGTGTCCTCGATGTCGAAGCCGTCCTTGAGGATGTCGTAGATTTCCTGCGGCGTGAAGGCGCTCTTCGCGCGCTTCCGGGTCGCGTCCGCGAGCCCCGCCGCCTCCCGCGCCCAGGCGAGGAGCGACGAACGCTTGCGGCGCACGTGGAGGAGGAGCTGCCCCTTGGGCGCCAAAATCCGGTGGAATTCCTTGGCGAGGGCGACGGGCGAAGCCGCGAACTCGAAGCACGCGCGCACCACGAGGAGGTCCGCGCTTCCCGCGGGCACGTCTTCCAGCCGCGCGGCCGGGGCGAAGCCCGCGGCGCGCAGGAGCGCCGCGTCCGCGTCGTGGATGGCGGCCGCCTCCCACGCGGTTTCCCCTTCCGACGCGTCGCGCAGGTGCGCCGCGAGCGCCTCGTCGGCGACGTACGAAACCGCGTGCGCCGGCTTGCGCGCGGCAACCGCGGAAGCGAGGAACGCGGCCAGCCGCTTGCGGTCCGGCGCAAGGGAAAGCAACTCGCGGCGCAGTTTCAGGACGTCCGCGGGGATTTCGGGGTTTGCGGGTTGCCGGGGTTCTTCTTCCATTTCACATGCCTTTCGCGATTTGTCCGTCGCCCGCGGTTTCCAGCCAGCGTTGGAAGGCGTCGAGGCCTTCGCCGGTTTTCGCCGAAAGCGGGAAAACCTCCGCCTTCGGGGCGGCCGCGCGGATGGCGGCGAGGGCCTTTTCCCGGTCGTAGTCCGCAGCGGCGGCCAAATCGGTCTTGCTCACCACCACCGCGTCCGCCTTCGCGAAAACGACCGGGTACTTCTCCGGCTTGTCCTCGCCTTCGGTCACGCTCAAGAGCACCACCCGGCGGTTTTCGCCCAGGTCGAACCCCGCGGGGCAGACGAGGTTGCCCACGTTTTCGACGAAAAGGTGGCGGATGCCCGCCGCGGGGAGTTCTTCCACGGCGTGGGCGACCGCGTGGGCGTCGAGGTGGCAGGCGCCGGCGGTTCCGATCTGGACGGCCGGGGCGCCGCTTTCGCGCAGGCGGCGCGCGTCGTTGTCCGTGGCGAGGTCGCCGGTGACCGCGGCGCACTTTTCCATGCGGCGCATGAGTTCCGCCAGGAGCGTCGTCTTCCCGCTCCCCGGCGAGGAGAGGAAATTGGTCACGCTCCAGCCGCGGCCCGCGAAGAAGCCGCGGTTGCGGTCGGCGAAGCGGCGGTTGAAGGCGAGCGCGCTTTCGCCGACGTCGCGGGGTTCGTGCCCGCCTTGACGGTGTTCGTGCCCATGGGGATGGTCGTGTCCGTGGGGCCGGTTCGCTTCGGAGCAACCGCATTCTTCACACATGGCACACCTCGAGCGCTTCGAGCGACACGTCGTCCCCGCCGGCCCATTCGCCGACCCGCCCGCACGCGGGGCAGGCGTACGCGGCGAGCGTCGCTTCGTAGTCCCTTCCGCACGGGCCGCAGCGCATGCGGATCGGATTTTGCTTGACTTCCAGTTCGGCCCCCGCGAAGCGCGGGTCATCCGCCGCGAGCGCCGAAAAGGCGAAGGAAAGCGCGTGCGCGTCCACCCCCGCGAGCGGCGTGACCGCCACGGTGAGCTTCGCCGCGCGCTCGCCGCCGCGGAGGGCGCGCGCGGCGGAGGCGAGCAGGCTTTGCATCAGGCCCATCTCGTGCATCGCGTCCGCCGCTACGGCGCCGGGGTGCGGCGCAACTGGTAGAACCACGGCGACTGCGGCGGCGTCTCCGTGAAGGGCGACGGGACCGCGCCGTAATCGACCGCGTCGCCGGCGGGCGGCGTCGATTGGAGATCCGCCACCGCGTCCGCGCCCCAGAGGTGGATGGACCAGCTTGCCCCGGCGGGCGCGTTGCTCCAGACGAGCGTGACGGCGGGAACGCCGCTGCCGGTCGCGACCGACCAGGAGAGGAACTCCGGCGGCTCGGCGGGTTCGCCCGCGTCGATGGAAAGCGCGAGGGTGTTGGTGGCGGCCCCCAGGAAGTTGCTCGCGACGAGGACGACCGTGAAGTCGCCCGCTTCGGTCGGGGTTCCCGTCAGGGCGGGACCGGTCGCGTCGAGGGCGAGGCCGTCCGGCAGGCCGCTCGCTTCGTAGGTCATCGGCTCCGTTCCGGCGACGGCGAGCGGCGCTTCGTACGCGACGCCGGCTTCGCCCGCGGGCAATTCCGCCGTCCGCCATTCGGGCGCGGAAGTCGCTTCGACCGAAAGCGTCAAGGTGATGCCGGAGGCAAGCGGCGTCCCGTTGGAGACGACGCCGGTGGCGGTGAAGACGGGGTAGAACGTGCCCGACACGGTCGGGGTGCCGGTGAGTTCGCCGGTCGTCCCGTCGAGCGAGAGGCCTTCGGGGAGGCCTTCCGCGGCGTACGTGATCGGGCCGGTGCCGGTCGCTTCGAGAACGGCGCCGGCGTAGGCGACATGCTGCGTCGCGGCCGGGAGGGCCGCCGTCCGCCACGCGGGCGGCACCGGCTCGACGATGGCCCATCTGCCCTGGAGCGGCGTCTTGCCGACGGCGTTCGACGCGGTGAAGTAGAAGTTGTAGTTCCACGCCGCCGACGGCGTGCCGGAGAGGACACCGTTTTCGAGCTTGAGGCCCGTCGGAAGCGCGTACTGCTCCGCGCGGATCGTCGCGGCGGGATTGGCGTCGGCGGCGAGCGCGACCGAATAGGCGACGCCGACGTAGCCGGTGGCGATGTCGGAAGCGGAGGTGAGCCACACCGGCGCGTAGGTCCTCTCGTACGAGTACACCGTCACGCGCAGTTCGTCGCTTCCCCACCGGTTGGTGGCGACCACCGCGAAGGTGTTGTTGTTGGTGAGGACGCCGGGGGCGGTGCCGTGCAAGGCGCCCGTCCGCGGGTCGATCGAAAGCCACGCGGGCCACTGGTTGGCGGCGTCGCCCGCGAGATACGTCGCGTCGGGAATCGCGGTGGCGGCGGCGATGGCGTTGCTGAACGCGAGCCCGTTGGTGACTTCCATCGTTTGGGACGATTGCGGGAAGACGGGCGCGAGGCGGGTGCCGAGGGTGACGGCGAAGGAGCCGCCGGCGGCCACCGCCGAAACGCCGGCCTGCGCGGCCGCGGGCATGCGGTTGGTGATCCACCCGGCGCCCCAGCCGACGACCGTGCCGTCGCTCTTGAGCGCGAGCGAAACGCTGTCGCCCGCGGAGACCGCGACGACGCCGTTGCTCGCGGCGGCGGGAACGTCCAGCGCGTGGTACTGCGACTCGCCCCACGCGTACACCGCGCCGCCGACCACCGCGAGCGCGTGGTACGTGCCCGCGTCGAAGGCGGTCACCGGGCCGGTCCTGACGGCGGCGGGGATGTTGGCGGAGTCGGAAACGACGCACTTGAGGTTCGCGGCGTCGTCGCCTTCGGGATGTCCCCAGACGGTGAGCGTGCCGTTGCTCGCGAGCGCCATCGCGAAATAGCCGCCGCCCGCGACGGACTTGACGCCGCTTGCGAGGGACGCGGGCACGTCCGCGATGCCGTAGTTCGTCGTCCCCCACGCGTGGACCGCGCCGTCCTTGACCGCGAGGACGTGGCGGCCCGCCGCCGCGACGGCGGAAACGCCGCGGGAACGGATGGCGTCGGGGAAATCGGCCAGTTGCAGGCGGTTCTGCGGATCGCCCCAGACGAGCACTTCGCCGTTCGACTTGAGCGCGACGGAAAAGCCGATGGTCTCGCCCTGGCCGTCCTCGACGGGCGTGGAAGAATCGAAAGGATTGCCCATCGAAGCGGACACCGCGACGACGTCGTTGCTCGCGGCGTAGGGCACCGTGCACGCGCCGTAGGCGTTGTCGCCCCACGCGTAGACGCAACCGTCCCGGACGGCCAGCGCGTGGGAGAGGCCGACGGAGATGGCCTCGGGTTCCGCGAGCGCGGCGTAGGGGATTTCGAACGAGGAAACGTTTTCCTGGTTGGCCCAGAGCGTGAAGCCGTTTTCCGGGGTTGCAGCGGCCGGGAAGGCGGTCGCAAGGGCGAAGAGGAAGGATGCCGCGGCGGGAACGAAGGCTTTCATGCCCTCAAAAATCCCACATACGCACGCGCGAATCAAGCCGCTTCCGCGGGGGAGGGTCATCCGCCCAGCCGGCAGGCGAGCCACGCGGCGGCGGTCGCCGCGGCGGCCACCAAGGGCAAATTGCCCGTCTTGAGCGAGAGGAGGAGCGCCACGCCGACGCCCGCGATGCCGCTCCACGGCGGCAGTCCGGGGAAGGCCGCGGCGGGGTCGGTCGCGTAGAACGCGTTGGGGAAAATCATCGCCGCCAAAAGCGCGTACGGCATCACTTCGAGGAGCGTCACGAGGAACCGGTTGCGGAGCGGCTTGCGCAGGAGGACGAGCGGCACCGCGCGGAGGAGGTAGGTTGCAATCGCCGTCGCCGCGACGAGCCAAAAGAGGAAGCAAGAAGAGACGTTCACGTCCCCTCCTCCCGTTTTTCCGGCACGGGGAAGAGGGCGGCCGAGGCGATGGCGCTGGCCAAACCCGCAATCAGCATCCCCCACCCCGCCGAAATCTTCCAGGGCGAAAGCTTGAGGGCCGCGGAAAGCGCCGCGGCGAGGAGGGTGCAGAAGAGGATGCCGCGGGATTTTTTCGCGGCGGGGACGAGGATGGCGATGAACATCGCGTAGAGCGCGAGGCCGAGCGCGCGGAGGAGGTCCGCGGAAAGGAGGGTTTGAACAAGCGGCATCGCGCCCAGGACCGTGCCCGAAACCCATCCGGCGTACGACGAGGCGAACAGGCCGAACCAGTAACGCGGCGGGACGAGGCGCTGCCGCGCGGCGACGCCGACGATTTCGTCGGTGTCGCCGCAGGCCATCGCGAGGCGCGTCCACGCGCCGACGGACGGGGAAAGCCGCTGGGCGACGGCGAGGGCCATGAGAACGTAGCGGAGGTTGAAGACGACCACGGCGGAGAGGATTTCCCCGAACCCCGCCCCCTCGCGGAGGAGATCGATCACGGCGAACTGGCCGGTCCCGGAGACGTGGGTCAGGCTCATCAACACCGGCGACCAGAAGGGATGGCCGAAGCGGGAGGCAGCGATGCCGAAGGCGAACCCGACGGCGAGGTAGCCCGCGAAAATCGGGCTTGCGTCGAGCAAGCCGCGCGAAAAGGTCAAGGCCTCCGCTTCGGGGTTGGAAGAACCGTTCACGGCCGGGGATGAAAGCATTTCCGCCCGCTTGGCGCTACGCGACGGGACCGGCGAGGGCGAAGAGGATTTTCGCGAGGGCGGATTTGAGTTCGCCCCGCGGGACGATGGCGTCGAGGAGGCCCTTCTTCAGGAGAAACTCCGAAGTCTGGAATCCGGGCGGCAGTTCCGCCTGGATGGTTTCGCGGATGACGCGCTGCCCGGCAAAGCCGATCAAGGCGCCCGGTTCGGCGAGAATCACGTCGCCCAGGGCGGCGAAGCTCGCCATGACGCCCGCCGTGGTCGGGTGGGTGAGGACGGTGACGTACGGCAGGCGCGCCGCCGCGAGTTTTCCCGCCGCGGCCGAGGTCTTCGCCATCTGCATCAGGCTCAGCATCCCCTCGTACATCCGCGCCCCCCCGCTCGCGCAGACCATGACGACGGGCATCCGTTCCCCGCACGCCCGCTCCATCATCCGCGCGATGCGCTCGCCCACCACCGAGCCCATGCTCGCGCCGAGGAACGAAAAATCCATCACGCCCAAGGCGATGTCCCGGCCTTCCAGCTTGCACTTCCCGGTGGTGACCGCATCGTTTTCGCCGGTCTTCCGCCAGTTCTGCTCGAGCTTTTCGCGGTAGGACTCCTTGCCGACAAACCCGAGGAAGTCGGTCGGCCGCAAATCGCCGTCCCACTCCGCGAAGGTGCCTTCGTCGGCGAGAAGCGCGATGCGTTCCTTCCGCCCGATGGGGTTGTGGTACCCGCAACGCGGGCAGACGCCGTGGGCGGCGTCCAGCTCCTCGCGGTAGATCATCTCCGTGCACGACGGGCACTTGACCCAAAGGCCGCCCGGGATGTCGTGCGCGGTGTGCGACTTGGAAAGGATGCGCACGTGCTATTCGGCAGGGACTTCGACCGCCTCCGCCACGCTCTCTGCGGCGTCGGAAACGGCCTCTTCGACGGCCTTCGCGGCCTTCTTGGAGGTCTTTTTCGCCTTCTTCGCGGTCTTCTTGGCCTTCTTTCCGGCCTCTTCGACCGCTTCGGCGGCCGTGTCGGCAACTTCTCCGGCCTTTTCGGCGACGGCTTCAGCCGCGTCGGCCGCCTGCTCCGCCGCGGCTTCGGCGGCCGGGACCTCCGGGACGGCTTCCGCGGCGGCTTCGACCGCTTCCGGGGCCGCTTCGATGGCTTCGGCAACTTCCGCAACGGCTTCTTCGACCGCTTCGGGGACTTCCGGGGCCGGTTCGGCCGCGGGTTCTTCCGCCGGGGCTTCCGGTGCGGCATCCTGCGCGACGAGCTGGCCGTCTTCGGTGACGACGAACGCCTGCGGAGCGGATTCCGGCACGGCGGGGATGGTGATGTCCGCGCCTTCCGCCGTGGCGGGCACCGCTTCGGCGCCTTCGACCGGCACGGCTTCCGTCGCGGGTTCCGCGACCGGAACGGACGCTTCCAGCTCCGCCGCCGCCAGTTCCTCGCCGAGCGAACGGCCGCCGCGGCCCTGGCCGTGCGCGAAGAGGATGCCGATGACGAGCGTGTCCGCCATGAAGACGATCATCAAGGTGATGGTGAGCTTCGTCAGGACGTTCCCCGTGCGGCTGCCGAAGAGGCTTTCGCCGATGCCGCCGCCGAACGCCATGCCCAGGCCCTGGTCCTTGGACTTCTGGGCGAGAATCACGACGACGAGCAGGAAGGCGGTGAGCACTTCCACGATCAACAGCAGGGTCAAAAGAACGGACATCATGGTCGAATCTCCTTGGAAAAGGGGCGGGAAGGGAAGGGAAACGCGTTGCGGGCTACCGGGCCGCGGCGCGGACGATTTCGGCGAAGGAGTGGGCGTCGAGCGAGGCGCCGCCGATCAAGCCGCCGTCGATGTCGGGCATCGAGAAGAGTTCCTTGGCGTTGCCGGGCTTGACGGAGCCGCCGTACTGGATGCGGACGCCCTGCGCGACGGCTTCGCTCGCCATTTCCGCGAGGGTCTTGCGGATGAGGGCGTGGACGTCCTCGGCCTGGTCGCTGGTCGCGGTCCGGCCGGTGCCGATGGCCCAGACCGGTTCGTAGGCGACGATGGTGTCGAGCAGTTCCTTGCCGGAAAGACCGGCGAGGGAGCCTTTGACCTGCGTGGAGACGACCTCCTCGACGCGGCCGGCGTCGCGCTCTTCGAGCGTTTCGCCGACGCAGACGATCGGGCGGAGCGAGGAAGCGAGCGCGGCCTTGACCTTGCGGTTGACGAGCGCGTCGTCCTCGTGGAAGTACTGGCGGCGTTCGCTGTGGCCGAGGATGACGTAGTGGCAGTACAGGTCGCGGAGCATGTCCGCGGAGATTTCGCCGGTGAACGCGCCGGATTTCTCGTAGTGCATGTTCTGCGCGCCGAGGTCGAGGTGCGTGCCTTGGATCAGGCGGGAGACGGTGGCCAGATCGGTGAACGGCGGGCAGAGGACGACATCCGCCTCGCGGAAGTTGGCGAGTTCTTCGCGGAGCGCGCGGACGAGGGATTCCGCGTCCGAGGCGGTCTTGTTCATTTTCCAGTTGCCGGCGACGATTTTCTTGCGCATGGGAGGTCTTTCCTGTTGGGGGTGGATAAAAGGCAGGCCGCTTGTACGCCTTTCCGCCGCCGCGGACAACCAAAACCGTCCGGCGCGGCGGGCAGGCGCGCGGACAGGGACTAGAAGAGGTCGGCGAAGGCGAGCGCCATCATCTGGGTGCCCGTGTCGTTGGGGTGGAGGCCGTCCTCCATCAGCCACTGCTCTTCGCGCCCGGAGAACTCCCGCTCGAGATCGACGCACTTGAGGCCGTTGTCGGAGGCGATGGAGCGGATGGCCGCGTTGGCGGCCTGGGTGCCGCCGGAGAAGATGCGGTGCCCCGCGATGGGGAGCGGATAGGTCGCGAGGATCGGCACGACGTGGTTTTCCTTGCAGATGGAGACCATGCCGCCGACCGCCGCGGCGACGGTTCCGGCGCCGCCGCCGTGGATGATGTCGTTGACGCCGTAGAGGATGATCATGAAGCCGGGGTGGTACTTGTCGATGGCCGATTGCGTGCGGCTGACGTTGTCGGAAGCGCGGGAGCCGCTGATGCCGCAGTTGGCGACGGACTTGCCGGTGAGACCCGCGAGGCGGGCGGGATAGGGCGTGCAGGGGCATTCGCTGCCCTGGGTGATGGAATCGCCGAACGCGACGACGGCATTGACGTCGTTGTTGCCGGGGTCCTTGTTGGAGAGACCGCCGCCGCCGTCGTGTCCGCAACCGGAAAGGACGATGGCCGCTGCCGCGCAGAGGGCGGGGAAGGAGGAGAGGGAAGCAGGAAGTTTCATGACCAGGGGACTTTGCCACGTCCCGCCGCCGCCGCGCGAGAGAAAAGTGAAGACTTCTTCCGGCGCTCTCCCGTCCTGCTTCTTTCTTTCTTCGCTTTGCCCTCCGCCTGTGGCAAGGTTTCGCCCGACGTGTCCCGCTCCCTCCAGACCCCCTCGCCCCGCCGCCGCGCCCACCGCCTGCGGCGCATCCTCCTTTCCCTCCTCGTCCTCCTCCTCGCCGCCCTCGTCCTCTCCCTCCCCTTCCTCGCCCGCGAGGCCTTCCGCCTCGCCTTCCGCGAAAACCCCTTCTTCGCCATCCGCGAAATCTCCGTCTCCACCGACGGCGACCTCTCCGACGCGCTCATCCGCGAGTATGCCGGCGTTTCCGAAGGCGACAACCTCTTCGCCGTCTCCCCCGCCGCCATCCGCCGCGCCCTCGAAGACGTCTCCTCCGTCTCCTCCGCCTCCGTCCGCCGCATCCTCCCCGGCACCATCGCGATTGCCGTCCGCGAACGCAAGGCCGTCGCCACCCTCTCCCCCGTCCTCGCCGTGGACGCCACCGGCACCGTCCTCGGCCCCCGCTCCGTACGCCCCCGCCTCCCCCGCTTCTCCGGTCTCTCCGACGCGGGGCTCCTCCCCGGCGCCCGCCTCGCGGACCGGGATTTCCCCGTCATGCTCGACATCCTTTCGGCGGCCTCCGACCCCGCCCTGGGCCTCCCCTCCCCCGTGCGCGAAATCGCCCGCGCCGAGGACCCGCCCTTCTCCCTGCTCCTCGCCGACGGCACGCGCGTGCTCCTCGCCGGCGAGGACATCCGCGAAAAGCTCCGGTGGCTCCCCCGCCTCGTCGCCAACGCGGAAAAGCGGGGGCTGCGCTTCGCCGAGTACGACCTGACCCCGTCGCGCAATTTCGCCGCGCGCGCCGTCCCGCGCGAACCGGCCTCCCCCGCCGCCGCGGCCTTCCCCCCCTCCCCCCTCTCCCTCCCCTCCTCCTCCCCGAAAACCCCATGAAACCCACCTTCACCACCACCGTCGAAATCGGAACCGCCACCACCCGCGTCTGGTGCGGGACCGAAGGCGAAAACGGCCTGCCCGTCCTCGCCGCGTACGCCGCCGCGCCCTCCGCGGGCGTCGTCAAGGGCGACATCACCGACCTCGCCGCCGCCGCCCCCGCGCTCGCCCAGGCCCTCCACGACGCCGAAACGCAGCTCGGCGGCGCGAAAATCCCCTCCGCCGCGCTCGCGCTCTCCGGCGCGAAGCTCGATTCCCTCCGCGCGCCCGCCGCCGTCGACATCGACGAGGCCGTCACCGCCGAAGACCTCGAAAAGGCCAAGGAAGCCGCCCGCGCGACGCCCCTGCCCGAAGGGCACGAGCCGATCTGCACCATCCCGGGCCTCTCGCGGGTGGACGGCGCGCCGACGAGCCGCCCGGTGGACATGCCCGGCAGCCGCCTGGAAACCGACATGCTCATCGTCCACCACGCGCGGAGCAACATGCTCCGCTTCAAGGCCGCGCTGGACGCGGAGGAACTGCGGCTCGACGAAATCTACTTTTCCGGCCTCTGCGCCGCCACCGCCGCCCTCTCGCCCGAGGAGAAGGCCGCGGGGGTCGCCCTGATCGACTTCGGCGCGGGGACGACCGACTTCGTCGCGTACGCCCGGCGGACCATCGCCGACGCCGGGGCGGTCGCCGTCGGCGGCAACCATTTCACGAGCGACCTCGCCCGCGCCTTCCGCCTCGGCCGCGACGACGCCGAGGCGCTCAAGTGCCGCCACGGCTCGGTCGCCATCGCCGCCACCGACCGCACCCGCCGCATCCCCCTCGCCTCCTCCGGCCCCGCCGCCGGGCGCAGCGCGCGCGCCAGCGTCGTCAACGCCGTC
>JAFSUH010000095.1 GCA_017445365.1 Kiritimatiellia bacterium
CTCGCGCTCCCGCTCTTCATCCTCCTCCCGCAGTCCGCCTTCCCGCCGCGCCCGCCGCTCCGCGCGCAAGCCAAGGCCCTGCGGCCCTTCGCCGCGTGCGTGGCCGCGACCCTCGCCGCCGCCTTCGCGCTTTCGGCGCGCTCGCTGGCGCGGACGACGCTCGCGGGCGGCCGCTCCTTCGGCGAAGTGACGCCGTACTCCCTCCCCCCCGCAGGCCTCTTCGATCCCGCCGCGGCAAGCCCGCTCTTCGTCGGGACGGCGCTCGCCGCCCTCGCCGCCCTCGCGCTCGTCTTCGCCCTGCTCCTCCGCCGCCGGTACGCCCCGCAGGCCCCGCGCGCGCCGTGGGGGACCGTCCTTCTCGCGGCCGCGGCCGTCGCCGTCCTCGTCCTTCTCGCGAACGGGGCGTACGGCCCGTTCCACGGCCTCCCCCTGCGCGCGGCGCGCAAGTTCGTCCCGAAGTTCACGATGATCCGCCAGCCCGCGAAGGCGCTGTGCCTGCTGCCGACGTTGACGGCCATCCTGCTCGCGGGGCTTTTCGCCCCGTTCGCCAAGAGCACCGCCGCCGTGCCCGCCGCGATGCCGCGCGCCCGCGCCGCGGTGCTGCCGTTGACGCGCCTTTTGGCCGCGGTGCTCGTCCTGTGCGCCGCGTTCGGTGGCGTTTCCGTGCTTTCGCCCGTCCTCTCGTGCATCCCGCAGGCTGCCCCGGCATACGCCGCCGTCGCCGCCGACACGCCCGCCGGGGAGGCGCCGCGCGCGCTCGCCCTGCCGCTCTGGCCGGGCGAATCGCACTTTTCGAGCGCCTACGAAATGGGCGCGATGGTCTCGCGCGTGCGGTTGGTGAACGGCTACGCCCCCGCCCCGCCCGCGGGCTACGCCGAAGACGTGTTCCGCCGCTTCGAGGCGCTGAACCAAGGCCGCGCGACGGACGAGGACTTGGACGCCCTGCTCGCGCTGGGCGTGCGGCATTTGATTCTCCACACCGGCGTTTTCCCCGCGAAGGTATCGCCGTGGCCGCCCGCGGCGACCCTCCGCGCGCTTCGGGCCAACCCGCGCCTCGCGCCGCTCGCCGACGACGGCCGCACGTTCGCCTTCCGCATCCTGGAGGAGCCCGACCCCGCGGCCGGAACGCGGGACAACGGGCCGGACGGGTTGTATCCGCCGTTCCTCCACTGGAAGCTCGCGCCCGCGGCCGACGGAACCGCGCCGCTCAAGCTCCGCGCGCCGGTTGCCGAAGCGCCGGATTTGCGGTTCCTCGTGTACGACCCGGACGGCGGGACCGCGCTCGTCCACGAAGCGGACGGAACGCCGGAACCGACGGCGCCGGTCGCGGGCTTGCCGGGCTGGAGACAAGCCCCCTGCCGGAATCCCGCCAACGGGGCGAAGCTCGTGGGCGCAACGGAGCGGACGAAAGAAGCGTTCCTCGTCGCGGGCAAACTGCCGGAGCCGGGGCCGGACGGCGCGTACCACTTCCCGCCCGCGCTTCTCTGGCACGCGGGCAAAACCGTTCCCGGCAAGCCGGACGTGACCTTCGTGCCGGATGAAAACCCCGCGGGGCAGGCGCTCTTCGGGCCGCACTTCCCGTTGGGAGCGGGAACCTACGAAGCAACCCTCCGCTACGAGTTTTTGCCGCCGGAAACGCCCGGAAAAACCGGATTTTCCACCGTGCGCCTGCTGGAATGGCCGTGCGGCGGGGCGAGGAGCGGAGATTTCCTCCTCGACCCGGCAAAGGACACGGCGACCTTGCCGCCGCTGGCGCTTTCGGGCACCTCGCCGATCCGCCTGGAGCTGGACTACTTCCCCTCCGCCCCCCTCGTCCTGCACGACTTCTCCCTCCGCCCCCTGCCGTAATCCGCCCCCGGCACTTGTGCCCGGCACGTTTCCCGTGGTAGCGTGAGGGCATGAGCGCGAAACGAAACCACCCGCCGCGACCCGGCCTCTCCCGTGTCGGACGTTCCCTCGACGGCGTTCTCTCCCGCCTCGCCCAATCGGCCGCGCCCGTGCTGGAAGAAGCCGCGGCTCTCGCGCGGAAGTACCACGCGGCTTCTCCGGCGGCCACCGATTCCGCTCCGGCGGCCGAAGTCGTCCGCGAGCACATCGCCCCGGCCCGCCTCGCGCGCGCGGCGAAAGCCAAAGGCCTGCACGCGCGCCGCGTGGGGCTCGCGCTCGGGAGCGGCGGCGCCCGCGGCTTCGCCCATCTCGGCGTCCTCCGGGCGCTCTCGGCGGCGGGCATCCGGCCGTGCTGCATCGCCGGGACGAGCATGGGCGCGGTGGTCGGCGCCTTCGCCGCCGCGGGGAAGGCGGAGGAACTGGCGGCCTACGTGCTTTCGCTCGACTGGCCGCGCATCGTCCGCTACGGCGACGTGGCCTGGCCCCTCCGGCAGGGGGGCCTTTTCAAGGGCAACGTGTTCCGCAAGGAGTTGGCGAAGCGGCTGGGCGTTGCCACCTTCGGGGAGCTCGCGGTGCCGTTCGCCGCGGTCGCGACGGACGTGGAAAGCGGCGCGCGGGTGGTGATGCGCGAGGGCGACCTAGCCCTCGCCGTCCGCGCGAGCGCGTCGATCCCGGGGCTCTTCGCGCCGGTGCGCGACCGGGACCGCTGGCTCATCGACGGCGCCTTCACCGACCCGATTCCCGTGGGCGAAGCGCGCGCGCTGGGCGCGGCGAAGGTGCTGGCGGTGGATGCGAGCCCCGAAGTGTCGCGCGCGGACCCGAACGCGGGGCGGCCGGGCGTACGGGAAATCCTGCTGCAGGCGATGAGCATCGCGGAAGCGGGGCTGGCCCGCGTCCGCGGGGAAGGGGAACGGGCCGACTGGCTCGTGCGGCCGCCGGTGGGGCGGTTCGCGACGCTCGCCTTCGACCGGGCGGCGGAAATCGTCGAAGCCGGCTACCGCGCCACCGCCGCGTTCCTCGTCTCGGACACCTGAGTGCCGGAGGCACGTTGCTTGCGTTTCCGCCGCTGCCGACCCCAAGGAGCAAGCTCCTCGGGGCCCCCTCGCGTGGAAGCGCGTCCGCCTCCCGGCGCATTTTGCCAATGTTCGGCAAAATCGGGCCATTTTTGCCAAACCTTGGCAAAATCGAACGGGATTTGCCGAACATCGGCAAATCCCGTTCCAGTGCGCGGCTCCGCCGCGCATCTTTTGCGAGCCTAGATTTCCCTGCCTTCGATGACGGCCTTGGTTTCGAGGGCGATCTGCAATTCCTCGTTGGTCGGGATGACGAGAATCTTCGTCTTCGCCTCCGCCGCCTGGATTTCGCGCGGCTCGGGCGAGCGGATGGCGTTCTTTTCGGGGTCGAGGACCAGCCCCAGGTGCTCCAGCCCCTGGAAGATGCGCGCGCGGACGCCGTCGGAGTTTTCTCCGATGCCGCCGGTGAAGACGAGCGCCTTCACATTGGGGACGACGGCGAGGTAGCTACCGATGTACTTCTGGATGCGGTACACGAACATGTCCAGCGCCAGCGCCGCGCGCTCGTTGCCGCCTTCCGCCGCCGCGACCACTTCGCGCATGTCGTTGACCCCGCAGATGCCCTTGAGGCCGCTCTTCTTGTTGAGGGCGACCAGCATCTGGTGGACGTCCGCGCCGGTCTTGTCCGCGATGTACTCGACCGCGGTCGCGTCGATGTCGCCGCTGCGCGTCCCCATGACGAGGCCTTCGAGCGGCGTGACGCCCATCGACGTGTCCACGCACTTGCCGCCGCGGACGGCCGCCATCGAGCAGCCGTTGCCGAGGTGGAGGGAGATGATGTCGGTTTCCTCGCGCGGGATGCCGAGAAACTCCTGCGCGGCGCGCGCGATGAACTTGTGGCTCGTCCCGTGGAACCCGTACTTGCGCAGGCGGAACTTCTCGTACCACTCGTACGGCACCGCGTAGAGGAACGCCTTCGGCGGCATCGTCCCGTGGAACGCGGTGTCGAAGACGGCGACCTGCGCCGCGGAGGGGAAGAACTCCTCGGCGACTTCGATGCCCATCAGGTTCGCGGGGTTGTGGAGGGGGCCGAGCGGGAAGAAGTCGCGGATGGCGGCCTTGACGTCGGCATCGACGCGGACGGTGTCGGAGTACACTTCGCCGCAGTTGAGGACGCGGTGGCCGACGCCGGCGATTTCGGCGGCGTCCCGGATCACGCCGTTTTCCGGGTCGCAGAGCAGGTCCACCACGCGGGAAAGGCCTTCGCGGTGGGACGGGAACGGGCGGTCTTCGACGACCTTGGCCTCCTTGGGCGAGCCGGGGAACACCTTGTGGGTGATGCGGCCGACGGGTTCGGCGATCTTTTCGACCAATCCCGACGCGAGGAGCGAGAAATGGTGGACGTCCTCCAAATCGAGGAGTTGGTACTTGATGGAAGAACTGCCGGCGTTGATGACGAGGATTTTCATGGAGTGGGCCTTTCGGGAAGGAAAACGCGATTGGTCAAGCCTATCACACCCCCCCCCGAACGCAAGTGCCGGAGGCACTTTGCTTGCGGCGGCTTTCTCCCGCCCGGTCCAGCTCATCTTGGAATTTGCCATTCGCAGAATGGCGTTGCCAAATGGCGGCGGCCGTCCGATGATGCCACGTGTCCAGGCGTTTCCGCCATGAAACTGCCCGCCCTTGCCGTTCTGCTTGTTCTTGCCATCGCCGAAGCCGTCCCCGTCGTCCATCCGGAAGACACCCCCATCCGCTTCTTCCGCCTCTCCGTCTCCCTCGCCCCCGCCGAGTGAATCGCTTCCCGCCGTTTTGCCAAGCATTGGCAAAATCGCATGGAAATTGCCAAACATTGGCAAAAACTCTAGGCTTGCCGAGGAATGACTCCGCCCCTTCCCATCTTCGAGGCCGAGGACGCCATCCTCTCCGCCCTCCGCCGTTCGCCCCGCCTCGCCGTCGTCGCTCCCACCGGCGCGGGCAAGTCCACCGAAGTGCCCCAGTTCCTCCTCGATTCCGGCCTCGTGGACGGCGAAATCGTCGTCCTCGAACCCCGCCGCCTCGCCGCCCGCATGCTTTGCCGCCGCGTCGCTTCCGAGCGCGGCGGCGCCCCCGGCGGCGAAGTCGGCTACCGCGTGCGCTTCGAGTCGGCCGTCTCCCGCCGCACGCGCCTCGTCTTCGAGACCGAGGGAATCCTCCTGCGCCGCCTCCTCGCCGACCGCACCCTCTCCGGCGTCGGCGCCATCGTCCTCGACGAATTCCACGAGCGCCACCTCTATGGCGACCTCACCCTCTCCGAGGCCCTCCGCATCCAGCGGTCGACCCGCCCCGACCTCAAGATCCTCGCGATGAGCGCGACTCTCGACCTCGCGGCCCTCCGCCCCGCCTTCGAGCCGTTCGAGGTCGTCGAAAGCGAAGGCCGCACCTTCCCCGTCGCCGCCGTCCACCTCGACCGGCCGCCCGACCCCGTGCGCGACCCGCCGTGGGAACTTGCCGCCGACGCGTACGCGCGCTCCGTCCGCGAACACGGCGCGGCGGAAACGGGGGACGCTTTGGTCTTCATGCCCGGCGCGTACGAAATTTCGCGGACCCTTTCGGCCCTGCGCGAGCGGCCCGAAGCGAAAGGCGCGCTCCTCCTGCCCCTCCACGGCGAGCTCGACACCGCTTCGCAGGACGCCGCCGTTTCCCCCGCCGCGGACGGGCAGCGGAAAATCGTCGTGGCGACCAACGTCGCGGAGACCTCGCTCACCATCCCCGGCATCCGAACCGTGATCGACTCCGGCCTCGCGCGCGTGGCGCGCTTCGACCCGTTCCGCGGCATCAACACGCTCCACGTCGAAAAGATTTCGCACGCGTCGGCCGAACAGCGCGCGGGCCGCGCGGGGCGTACCGCGCCGGGGTGGGCCTTCCGCCTCTGGACGAAGGCCGACCACGCCGGGCGCGCGGGCCACGAGCTGCCCGAAATCCTGCGGGTGGATGCGGCGGAAATCGTCCTCCTCCTCCGCGCGCTGGGGGTGGAGGACCTCGCGGCGTATCCTTGGATCACCCCGCCGAAGGAAAAATCGCTCGCCGAGGCGGAGGCGCTGCTCGTCGCCCTGGGCGCACTCGACCGCTCTCTCGCCGTCACGCCGCTGGGGCAAGAGATGCTTTCCTTCCCCGTCCATCCGCGGCACGCGCGCATGTTGCTTGAAGCGCGCAGGCGGCATTGCGTCCGCCCCGTCGCCGTCGCGGTGGCGCTCGCGCAGTCGCGGCCGATTTGGGTGCGCGGCGCGGAAAAGGCCGCGCGCGAACGGCGCGAGGACGTGCTGGGCGAAGGCGGCGGAAGCGACATCCTGGTCGCCCTGCGCGCCTTGACGTACGCGGAGCGGAACCGCTTCGACCCCGGCCGGTGCGGGAAAATCGGCGTCAACGGCGCGGCCGCCCGCGCCGTGGGGCCGCTCGCGGCGAAACTCGTGCGCGCGGCGCTCGCCGGGCAAGGCGAAGAAGCGGCCGGGGAGGACGCCGACATCGCCAAGTGCGTGCTTTCGGGATTTTCCGATTTCGTGGCGCGCCGGGCCGATGCGGGCACGTTCCGCTGCCTCCTCGTCCGCGGACGGAAGGGCGAACTCGTGCACGATTCCGCCGCGAAGGACGCGGAGTTGCTCGTCGCGAGCGAAATTCGCGAAATCGGCCGGACCGGCGGGGAGACGGAGGTCAGGATTTCCGAGGCGACGGCCATCGACGGGGCGTGGCTCCGGGAGATGTACCCGGACGATTTCGGCGAGGCGCGCGTCGTCCGCTGGGACCGGGAGACGAAGAAGGTGCGCGTCGCGGTGGAGATGCGGTTCCGCGATCTCGCGCTCGCGAGCAAGGAAGCGGCGCCGACGCGGGAGGAAGCCGCGGAGGGGCTGGCGCAGGCGGTGGAGCGGGGGGATGTCGTCCTCAAGGGGTGGAACCGCGCGGTGGAGCAGTGGATCGAACGGAGCAATTTGCTTGCGGCGGCGTGCCCGGAATGGGGCATCCCGCGCTACGACGCGGAGGCGAAGGCGCTGGTCCTGCGGGCGGTCTGCGAGGGGGCGGCGGGGGCGAAGGACGTGCGCGAGAAGGAGGTGCTGCCCGCGGTCAAGGCGTACCTTTCGCCGGCGCAACGGGGGCTTGTGGAAAAGATGCTGCCGGAGCGGGTGGCGCTCGCGAACGGGCGGAGCGCGAAGGTGCAGTACGGCGGGGGAGGGGACCCGTTCATCGCCCTGCGCATCCAGGAGCTTTACGGCGTCAAGGAACTTCCGAAACTCGCGGGCGGGCGGGTGCCGCTTGTGGTGCACATCCTCGCGCCGAACTTCCGCCCGGTGCAAATCACGCGGGATTTGGCGAACTTCTGGGCCGAGCAATACCCGAAGGTGAAGAAGGAACTCGCCCGCAAGTACCCGAAGCACAAGTGGGAATAGCGCGGCGGCGCCGCCGCCATCCGGCGGCGAAGTAAGAAGTAAGAAAGTAAGAAGCAAGGGAAGGAAGAAGTAAAAAGTTCGGATGCGGCGTCCCTCCGCGCCATGCAAACAAAAGGATGTTTCCCGCGGAGAAGAGGAGACGCAGGGATTTTTCGGAGGTGCGGCATCTTGCCGCGCTGCTTTGTGATTGCCCGGGCAAGCCCGATTGGCATTGCGTTCGGAGGTGCGGCATCTTGCCGCGCTTTTTCAAACGCGGAAAAGTTTCCCGCAGAGAATTTTCGCCAGGATCCCCGGGGGAAGCAAGAAGGAGAGAAGGAAGAAGGCGAGGTCTTTCCCGCTTGACCGAACGCTGGGAAATTGGTGTGCTTGGAATCGAGTTTTCGTTTCGACACTCTTCCCCCCAAAAAAAGACTCCCATGCAAAAACATCCGAAAGGAATGATTCTCGTCTACGTCGCGCTGGCGGTTGCCTTGTCCGGGATTGCGGGAACCGGTTTTGGCGAGGAGGCGGGCCGGCAGGGTGAAGAATTGGATGCGGGGGTGGTGCTGGGCGAAGAGGATTTGTCGGAACGGGCGGAAATCGCCCGGAACATGTTCCGCCGCATCACGCCGGGAAACGACCCGTTCGTGCAGGATGCCGGGACATGGCCCGCGCTTTGGGAGGCATTCGGCGCAAACTGGAATGCCGCCGCGGCCGGGCGCGAGTACGGGGCTTGGGTGGTGCCGGTTTCCGTGTCGCAGGAGAACGGCGCCACCGTGATCCGCGATGCCAACAATCTGGAACTGTGGCGGGGGACGACCGACTTCGCGAAGGAAGAATCGGCAAGCGTCACGTTGACCGGCGGCTTGGTGGCGGAAGAGGAATGGGACGGATACGAGGGGGTGAGGGACTTTGCCAATGTTTGGCAAAATCAAGGCATTTTTGCCAAACATTGGCAAAACGGCATGGTGGGGCGAGCCGTACCAACGGGCTCCGCTTCACGTCGGTGGACGTGGATACGAACGGGACGCTGGATGTCTCGCTTGCGTGGGAGGAGGCCGGGGATGTCGATGTCTTCGCCTATCTGATACCGGGTACCCCCAGCAACAACGTGGTGACATGGACAAACGACGAAAACCAGGTCGTCACCGTGACGAACACGGCCTGGAGCATGGCGGGACCGAACCTCTCGGGGTTCGGCAACGACTGGGAATGGCGGGGAACGGCAGGCGTGACGAACGGAGTGGGCGTTTTCACGGATGCCGGTGCGGTTCCAATCCCATCATCATGGGCTTCTACGCCGCCGCGGAAGCGAACGACACCGACGGCGACGGACTGAATGACGGAATGGAACGGTTTGTCCACCACACCGACCCGACCAACGAAGACAGCGACGGCGACGGCTGGACGGACGGGGAAGAGGTCGCCGCCGGAACGGATCCCTTGGACCGGCTGGACGCCCCGCGGTTGGCAAGAGGCGTCCTGCTCCATGCGGTGAAGTACGCCGCGGAAGGAAGCAACCAGTGGGTCCAGCTCCATTGCAGCGGGCCAAGGGCGGTGGACGTGGGAGGCTTCCGCTTCCAAGCGGCGGGGACGAACTGGAGAACGCAGGTTGTCCTGCCGGAAGGCACGTGGATGACGCCGGGGCATTTCCTGCTGATTGGCGGGGAAGGCGTGACCAACGCCGATGTCACGGTGGAATGGGAACTGGCGGGGACAATCTCGAACGCACCGACGGCGGGCGTGCGGCTCCTTCCGCCGGAAGGGGCGGCGAACGGCCCGGTCGATGTGGTGATGTACGCGCAAAACTCGGGATTCAACGAGAACGAATTGGACACCACGGGGTGGGAAAGCGAAACCACCAACCTCTGGGCGTCTTCGAGCCGTCATCTGGAACGTTGGAACTTGGGCGGGGACAGCGACCGCGAAAACGATTGGCGGCATGCGGCCGACGGCGCGGTGTACAATGCGGCAATCGTCCTGGACACGGACGGGGACGGACTGACGGACGAGGAGGAGTACGCACTTGGATGCGACCCCCTCGATTTGGACATGGACGGCGACGGCTTGCTCGACGGTTTCGAGGCGGCGCACGGCCTCGACCCGACGAACGGAGACTCGGACGGCGACGGTACGCCGGACGGAGAGGAACCCGACCCGGACACGGGTCAGTCGTATGCGAACGGACAATGCGCCCAAGGAGTGACGTTGGAGATTGACGGCCCCGACGGCTGGATGATGGGGGACGATTTGGGCTTGGGCGGAGAAGTCGCGTTCGCCTTGACGGACGTGGAGGGGTTCGCCGTGTGGGGGACGGTGTGGGAATGCGGCTGGGGCGTCGAAGACTACACGGTGAGGGTGGAAGGCGCCGCTTTCTCCCAAGTGTGGAAATATCCGGTCGGCCGCCGCGGGCGAGAAACCGCCAAGGTCTTCGCCGTGCCGGACGGGATCAACGCCATGCAAGTGATCGTGACGGACGCAAGCAACGGTTCCAGCGTGACGAATCCGGCGGACCTCGGCGCGGACATCCGCGCCGCCTTCCAATCCGTGCAGCTCCAGTTGAAGGAAGTCTCCTTTGGCGGCACGCACCGCTACCTTGTCGTGAAAGACGACGGGACGGGCGCCTATGCCGCACCCCACTGGAAAGACAATTCTTCGCCACCGGACGGGGATGCCGACGATGCGGGCGACCGCAAATACCCCGTTTGTTTCACGCGGAACAGCAAGATGCGCATTTCGGCGGAGTGGAAACTCGACCCTATCGATCCCCTTTGGTCCATCCGGGTGAAAGGGGACGGACCGGATGCCCTCGACTTTCCCGCAACGGCGGCGACGACCGGGGGAGACACCATCTCCATCGCCGACGTGGAGTGTACGGCGGCTTTTCCCAACGAGGTCGCCTATTGGCCGTCCCTACCGGTTGCATGGAGTTTTTCGCTGGACAAGGGAACGAATTGGTTCGCCGTCTGCACGAGCGAGAACCCCGTGTACGTGACCTTGGGCGACCCGCTGACCACGGTCTACCACACGCTGGTGCATCTGGGCTGCAGCAACGCCGCGGGCGAAACGACGGAGGCGGGATGCACGGCCAAGATATGGGCCGACTTCACGGACCGCGACGTCCGGCGCGCGGACGGGACGCAATTGACCTACTACGGGTCGTGGCAATGCCAAAACGTCACCACGGCCAGCCTGTTGGCCACCGGCGACGGGCAATGCGGCGCGTGGGCTTGCTTGTTCCTCGACATTCGGAAAGTGCAAGGCATCACCGAAACGAAACATCTTGTCCAATTTCTTCCGAACGATCTGGCCGACGCAACGGGATTCATAGTCAAAAACTGGAATTTCAACGGGAATGGGACCAGTGGCGTTTCCGGGTATCCCTATTTCAATGTTCCAGATGCTTCCACTTTTTCGGGGACAGCGAGTTATTCATGGAAATACGCGGAAGTGGTGGATGCCCCGGGAGTTCCCGGACAGGGCAATCCAAATCCCTACTCCTTCTTTGTGTGCCACTTTGTCACATTCAACGGGGAATTTTACGACCCGGCATACGGGAACAAATACGACACGTTGGAGGATTGGGCCGACAATGCGTTGGATGGGGTTTACCAACCTTGTGCGTTGAATCTGGATGAGACCGTCTTGGACGCGGACTTGAACGACGATGGGGACAAGACGGACCTCCAAGTGCCTACGCCCGTATATTTGTTCCGGAAGCGGATAGGGCAGTTGAAACCGGTTGAATCCGATTATTGAGGAGTCGCGAATGAAGAGTCTGCGGTTTGTTTGCTGCGCGGTGCTTGCGTTGTGTGCCGGAAACGTCTCCGGGAATTGTCTGGATTTGGTGGAAGAACCGCCGGAACCGGCTTTGGAAGGAACGTTGATGCCCCATCCCTTTTCCGCCTGGCGCTTGGGTCACGAAGTGCTTGACGACTTCGGCGGAAGAAGCGCGCATGGAGCCGATTTTCCCCCGGAACTGGTCCAGGCGGGATTCGATTGCCCCGGATTCGCGGAAAAAGGCGATTTGTTGTGGGATTTCCGGGCATGCGAAGACATGATGATTGCCGGGTGGGCCGGGCGGATTGGCGTGGTCACCACGGCGTGGATCCATCCCGGAACCGCCCGCGTGTGGGGGTGGTGGGGAGTGGAAGGTCCGGCCCGGGAAATCGAACACCGGTTCGGCGTCCACAATCCGTGGAAACGGATTGAAACGCCCGTCATGGCGCGCAACCCCGAAACCGGGGAAACCAACGTGCCCGCCACGGAAATCAAGTACATCGACCGCGACGGGGACCGCCTTGTCTCGTGGCGGGAAGACGGGGGTGCGGAATCCCGGGGGGAGGAAAAGGTGCGGCGGGAGAGGTTTTGGGAAAGCAAGGGGACGGTTTTCGAGCAACGCTTCCCGGTGGAATGGGAAAAGGTGGGTGCCGGAACGCGCGAAGACGTTCTGGAAAAGGCGCGGCGGTCGGCCATGCGCCGGGGAATCGTCACGGACGGAACGGCAACCGTGGAACACAAGCTGTATCCAACGGGATGCAGCATCCCCGGGTTTTGCGAACGGGGCGAATGGGTGCTGGACGTCCGCTTCGTCCGGCCCGGCGAAGGAAACGCGCCGCCGGGGTGCCGGATGGTCTGCCTGGAACTCCTGATCCGCACCGTGACGGGGGAAACCTTCTGCGTGGTGGGACCCGTGGAGCAACTTGGGAAGTGGGAGGATGAATGAGGGCAATGTCGCGATATCCGGCTTTGCGGAAAAAACAAGCATTCCCGTGCGATTACCCCAATCCAGAGACGGGACGCCAACGGGAACCTGACGAGCGATGGCGTTTTCCAGTACCAGTACGACGCCGCGAACCAGCTGACGAACGTCGTCCGCACGGCGGACGGAGCGCGCGTGTTGAGCGCCCGCTACGACGCCTTGGGCCAAGCCATCCGCGGCGACGGAAGCGTGGAGCGGTACGTGTATTTCCCGGGCTCGTTCCTGGTCTTGGCGGTGCTGGATGGCACCAACGCCGTCAAGGAAGTCTATACCCGCGGCCCCGACCTCTCCGGCACCCTCTCCTCCGCGGGCGGCATCGGTGGGATTCTCGCCTGCACCTACGCTTCCGGGGAGGTCTAATGCTCCCACGCCGACATCATGGGCAACGTCATCGCCCTGACGGATGCCTCCGGCTCCGTCACGGCCACTTTCCGCTATACCCCCTTCGGCCAACTCTCCGCCCGCACGGGCAGTGTCCTCCCCCGCTATCTCTTCTCCTCCAAGGAGTTCGACCGCACCGTTGGCCTCTACTACTACGGCTACCGCTACTACGCGCCCCGGTTGGGAAGGTGGATGACGAGGGATCCGATTGAGGAAAAAGGAGGGATAAATGTTTACTCTTTCCTTGGCAACGCATCTGCCGATCGCTTCGATACACTTGGTTTGGCTTGGAAAATCCAGCGCACAGGGAAATTGCAAGCCATTGCTACTGTGGATTGTGATACGCTAAATACGCTTGCCCCGATGACGGGGCTCTCTCTTCGGGACTACGGGAAATGGTTGGAACCCGACGACGGACAGCCCATGCCACAGGCGTCGTTTCTTCTCTTGCGAAATCGGCGGTTTAAGATACCCAACACAGTTTATGCCATATGGGCTGGCAATATGGGCGAGGTTGGCCAATGGTGGGTGGAATGGTCTAAAAATATTGCTCATCTGAGAGGAAAGGGCTTCAGAGTCATGGAATTTGATGTAACCATGGTCCATGGGGACAAAGTTCCTTTTGAACGATATTTGGTGCAGGCCGAGAATCTCAAAGTACTTCATGGAATCTATTTTTGGGGACATGGTAATGATGACGGAGAACTAGGAACTAAGAGGACAACAATTTTGGATGTGAGGAAGTTGCAATTGCCATATAAATTAGCATTTACGGCCATTTTTGCATGTGATTCAAATGTGGCTGTCAAGCAAATTTCATCTGGAGCTCTAGGAAGTGTCTCCCGGGGGCATAATGGCTTGCTCATCCCGGTGTTTCCTGGTTCCCGATTCAATTTGCCCGAATTGCATCAGGGAGGACCATGACAATGCGTCGTTGTTTGCATTTGTTTGTTTGCATCATAATTCTATCTTGGATGGAGGGATGTATGCTGCGAAGAAGTGTCATATTGCAAAATGGATACTCTGCACCTATTGACTTGAGATGGGAAAAAAACGCGAGGGTAGGAAACGACTTTGTCAAAACAAATGTTTCACTTCGCGTTCTCGAAGGGAAAAGAGGAAGAATCCTAAACGGACGTAATATTGCGGTCGTGCCATCCGAAAATGGGGCTTGGCGACATGAAAACCTCGATGAGCGAATTCGCATGATTGACTCCGTGTTTTGGAATTACAGAGACAATTTGTCGATTTGGCCGGAATCGTACATTATTCTTCGATTGGATTCCAATGGGTATTTGTGGGTCGTATCGGATGCAATAGACAAAAATGGTCAATCGAGCCAACCCAGTGGATTTCCACTTTTACCTGTTCCCTGTCTTAGCGGGGAACCAACGGTACACGAAAAATTAACAGCGAATTAGCGGGGTCTATTCCGAATGCCGCCAAGACAAGGGATGGCGGAGCCGAAAATCCTTGACGTTTTTCCCTAGGGCCATGGCGGGACTAACAGAGTCCATCCCCCCTTGCGGCCCGCCTGAATCGCCCAAAACTCCCTGATTCTTCGTCAAAATCTTCTTTTATCGCCGCCTGTCCGTTTTTCTCCTCGGCCGCGTGGAACGGGATTCTCCCTTTTCAATGTCCGCCGGAGGCGGCTTTCCATGGGTTTCAATGTTTCATTTTGCCCTGTTGCACGGTCGAATTTGAATCTGCGGCTTCCGTCCCCATGACAACCCCGCCGAAACGCCCTGAAATCCTTTGATTCCCGGCCACCCCGCCTTCAAAGCCCAATCCTGTCCATCCTGCAAATCCTGTCCGAAAACTCTCTGCGTCTCCTGCGTCTCTGCGGGAAACTTTTCTTGGGTTGAAAAGCACGGCGCTCCGCGCCGCATCCGAACTTCTTGCTTCTTCCTTCCCTTACTTCTTACTTTTTCTCTCCCACAGACACGCGGCTGGAAGCCGCATCCCCCAAAAATCTTGTCCATCCTGTAAATCCTGTGTCCGGAAAACTCTCCGTGTCCCGGTGCCTCTGTGCGAGATTTCCTTTGTGTTCCTTGCGTCCTTTGTGGCTTCTACCCCTTTTCAATGCCCGCGAAGCGGGTTTCAATGGCTTTCAATGTTCGCCCCTTCGCGGCCTTCGCGTTCTTCGCGCGAGGCTTTCCCGCAGACCCGACAAATGGGGTCCCCACGGGACCTGTTTC
>JAFSUH010000096.1 GCA_017445365.1 Kiritimatiellia bacterium
ACGGCAATATCGTCGGCGTCACTTCCTCGAACCAAAGTGTTCTCGCCACCCTCACTTACACGCCTTTCGGCGAAGTCCTCGCCCGCACGGGTTCTTTCACCCCGCGCTACCAGTTCAGCACGAAGGAATACTCCCCCCGCATCGGCCTCAACTATTACGGCCACCGCTTCTACTCGCCGCGGATAGGTCGATGGCCCAATAGAGATCCTGAAGAGGAATTCGGTAGTGTAAATCTTTGTTCGTTCAGCAGTAATTCACCGATTAACTTTGTTGATTCTCTTGGGTTAGAGGTCCGACTATCACCTTGGAATGGCGAGGCTGTTAATGATTCATCTGCAACAACTATCACCATTCAAGGCGACTGGGTTGAACATGAATGGCATTTTGGTGCATTAAAAGCTATCGCATATCCATGGACAACAGGCCAAGATAAAAAAATACAGCCACCTTCAAATGCCCCATGGCGTTATATTGTTCGCCGGGAAATGAGCGGCACATACGATTTGCCACCAGGTCATTCAATGAAAAACGACCATTCACTTCTAACCAAGATTGTTGACAGTGATTTTCTTGTTGGGGCAACTAAGACAGTTTACGAAGATAAGAAGTGTTGTAAGAAGGCCACCTTTCCTGTGAAAATTGGTTGGAATACCTTGAAGGTCCACGACTGCCCCAATGGAATTGACGGGGTTTACTATACGAAATGAAGCGCTATTGTCTCAGAATTCTTGCCGTTTCATCCATTGTACTTCTCGCGCTCCGATTTGCATCTTGCACATCGCCAGGAGTTCGCGAATCGAGCCGGGGCGAGATTGAAACCGCCCACGGAATCAAGCTTCCGGAAAGTGCATTTTCATTCCAACAAGGCAGTTGGGCATCAGGCCCGGAAAAGGGTGTCGTTTCCATGTTCCGGTGCATGGAATCCGATTTGCCGGATTTCGTTTCTTCGCTGAAGATCCGCGCCCGTTTTTCCCCCGTCGTCGATGGGACCGGCGACCCTTGTATCAATGGCTGGAATGTCTGGCCTAGAAATGCCCCCACTTTCGTTCCGGGGAACAAAGAATTTGCAGGACTCCAAAAGACCTGGAAAGGATCGGCCGTTCCTGTCGAGATGTTGAGTTGCGACTCTTCCCGGGGCGATTGGATGCATCTCGAAATATGGAAGATTCCGGCGGATGATCCGGTCGTAAAGCTCTATACCGACATCAACTGATTTCCGCCCATGCGCTCCCGCGCCCTCCTGCGGACGTCCCTCCGGCATCGCCCGTGGTCCCGGCTGTACCGTCAGCCATGACTGCGCATCCCTTCTCCAATTTACCGAATCCGTCCCCATGACAACCCCGCCGAACCGCCCTGAAATCTTTTGATTTCGGGCACCCCCGCCTCCGAAAGCCCCATCCTGTCCATCCTGTAAATCCTGTCAAAAACTCTCTGCGTCTCTTGCGTCTCTGCGGGAAACTTTTCTTTTGATTGAAAAGCGTGGCGCCCTGCGCCGCTTCCACACTTCTTACTTCTTACCTCCTTACTTCTTACTTTTTCTCTCCCACAGACACGCGGCTGGAAGCCGCATCCCCAAAAATCCCAACAATCCTGTAAATCCTGTGTCCGAAAACTCTCCGTGGCTCTGTGCCTCTGCGGGAAACTTTGATTCACGACGGCGGGGACGCCGTCGCTACATCCGCGAAGCGCGAGATTACGGGAATGCCAATGCCGAGCATTCTTTGCGTCCCTTTGTGTTCTTTGTGGCGGCGGCGCCGGTTGAAGGGTTGAAGGGTTGGGCTTCGCCGGTTGAAGGGTTGGGCTTCGCCGGTTGAAAGGGTGAATGGTTGAAAAGTTTGGAGCCTTTCACCTTTTCAACTTCCGAACTTTTCAACTTTTCTTTTGTGGTTTCCGCCCCCTTGCGGACTTCGCGCGAGGGCGGAACGGCGGCCGAATAAGGACTTGCGCCGCGGGCCGGTTTGTCGCAAAAGAAGCGGTCTCTTCCGACAGGCAGGAAAACCCATGGACAAGACCGCCCTCCTTCTGGCCGCGCTGTTGCTGCTTCCCGCTTCCGCCACCGTCTCCCACGCCCGCAAGGTGGCGCGCGCAGCGGTGACGAACGTCCCTGCCGCCAACCGGGTGATGGGCCTCCCGGAGGGAGGCAATCCCTTCTTTTGTCCGCCGTCCCCGGAGGACCCCGACCTCCGGGACAAGGACAAGACGCTCGAACGCGTGTTCCCCGAGTGGACGCCTCCCCCGCCCGCCGCGGTAAACGATTGGCGCGCGGAACTGGCCGCCCTCCTCGCGCAGGGCCGCCGCGACCGGGCCGCCAGTCCCGCCTTCCTCGAGGCTCTCCAATGCCTCCTCGACCGCCACGCCGACGATAACTCCACGCCTCCGCCTCCCTCCGACCGGCTTCCGTTCCACCCGACTTTCGACGGTCCCGGCATGCCGCCGGGCTGGAGCGCCGTCAAGCCCGAAGTCTGGCGTTTCGGCGACGGCTTCGCCACGCAGTTCCGCTCCTGGGCCGACACCCGCTTCGTCCTCTCCTACGACCCGGGCCGCGAGTGGCGCGACTATTCCGCCACGTTCACGGTGGAAAGCGATTCCTGGTTCACGTACCCGATGCGTTCCTCCGCGGTCCTCTACTTCCGCTACCGCGGCGTGACCGACTCCTTCTCCCTCTGGCTCGACAGCGCGGGCGACCTCACGCTTTCCAGCCAGGAGGCCCGCGGTTCGCGCATCCTTGCCCGCATCCCCGTCGAAAGCGCCGTCATCCGCGACGGCAAGCCCTGGACCGTCACCGTCCGCGGCGACGAAATCAAGGTGTTCCACGAAGGCCGCTGTTTCTTGATGGCCTCCGACCCGGCCCATCCCCGCGGCACCGTCGGACTCGAAGCCGTCCACATTCCCGCCCGCTTCTCCTCCCTTTCCGTCACCGCTCCCCGCCAAAGCCCGTTCCCAACCCCGAAGGACATCCCATGAACGAAAACCTCTTCCGCCGCAACGAACTGCTCGCCCGCAAAGTGGTCAAAGGACTCGCTTCCCGCAACATGGAAGGGTTCTACGCGCCGACGAAGGAAGCCGCCTTGGAACAGGCGCTCTCCCTGATTCCCGAAGGAAGCTCCGTCGCGATGGGCGGATGCACGAGCGCGCACGAAATCGGCCTCGTGGACGCGTTGCAAAAAGGGAACTACCGCTTCATCGACCGCGATGCTTTCGCCGACAAGCGCGCGGCGATGCTCGCCGCCTATGACGCGGACGTGTTTCTCGCAAGCGCCAACGCGTTGACGGAGGATGGCGTCATCGTCAACATCGACGGCAATTCCAACCGCGTTTCCGCCATCGCGCAGGGACCGAAGAAGGTCGTCTTCATCGTCGGGATGAACAAGGTCTGCAAGGATTTCGACGGCGCCTTGAAGCGCGCCCGCAACGTCGCCGCGCCGATCAACGCGCAGCGTTTCGGGCTGGACACGCCGTGCGCGAAGACGGGAAGTTGCATGGACTGCAAGTCGCCGGACACCATCTGCTGCCAGTTCCTGGTTACGCGCTTCTCGCGGCACCCGGGCCGCATCCGGGTCGTCCTCGTCAACGACGCGCTCGGCTTCTGATGGGCGTGCGCCCGCAAGCCGTTATCCGCGACCTCCGCGCCGCCGCGAGCGCGGAAAAGCGCGCGGTGCTGGTGCGGTTTTTCAAGACCGGGAAGGGCGAATACGGCGAAGGCGACCGGTTTTGGGGGGTGATGGTCCCGCAGATCCGCGCCGTCGCGAAGGCGCATGCCGCCGCCGGGGAAGCGGTGGAAGACGAGTTGCTTGGCTCCCCGTGGCACGAGGCGCGGGAGTGCGCGCTTTTTTTGATGTGCAACCGCTTCGCCCGCGCCGGGGAGGCGGAGCGGGCGAAACTCCACGCGCGCTATCTCGCCGCCGCCGCGGCGGGACGCATCAACAACTGGGACTTGGTGGACGCGTCGGCGCCGACCTTGGTCGGCCGGTACCTCTTCGACAAGCCGCGCGGCCTCCTCGACGAACTGGCGGGGAAGCCCTCGCTCTGGGAAAACCGCATCGCCATCGTTTCGACGCTCGCCTTCGTCCGCCGGGGCGAGCTGGACGACGCCTTCCGGCTTGCGGAAAAACTGCTGAACCATCCGCACGACCTGATGCACAAGGCGGTGGGGTGGGTGCTCCGGGAATGCGGGAAGAAGGACGCGGATCGCCTGCGCGCCTTTTTGCGACAACATGCCGCCGCCATGCCCCGCACGGCGCTCCGCTACGCCATCGAGCGCTTTTCCCCCGCCGAACGCGCCCGGTGGCTGGCGTTTCCCGCTTCGCCCCGGTCCCGCCGCGGGAAATGAGTCGCGCTCGAAACGGTACCAAGGTGGCGGGTTCCCGAACGGTATCTTCCGGCGGAGGGGAGAGGGGGAGGAAAGCGAAAAGCGGAGCCGTTTCCCGCTTGACGGAACGGGCGGGGATTGGTTCGCTTGGAATCAAGCAATCGTTTGCAGCATCTCCCGAAGGGTTCCCATGCAAAGCACCCGATCCATCCTCATCGTGCCAATCCCGGTGCATGGCGGGAAATGTCCGCGGGGGCACGGCGATTGCCGGGATGGGCCTGGAGCCTGGGCAAGGATACGCCGTTTCCGTTTGCCTGGAGGGAGAAAATCCCCCTGCCGACTGGCAAGATGCCGAATTGTGGGTGCAGTTCATCCTGCACGGGAATGATGCCGCGCCCGATCTGGATTTCGGCGGATCCGGGACCCCGACGGATTCCGTTCCCACCATGACGGCCCCGCCGAACCGCCCTGAGTTCCTCTGATTTCCGGCCACCCCGCCTCCGAAAGCCCAATCCTGTCCATCCTGCAAATCCTGTCGGAAAACTCTGTGTCTCGGTGCCTCTGTGTGAGATTTCCTTTGTTTGCATGGCGCGGCGGGGATGGGTCCCCGCGAAGCTTTGTTTCGTGGGGGCGCCGCACCGGACGCAATGCCAATCGGGCTTGCCCGGGCCATCGCAAAGCAGCGCGGCAAGATGCCGCACCTCCGAAAAATCCCGTCCATCCTGTAAATCCTGTCCGAAAAGTCTCTGCGTCTCCTTTTGTCTGCGGGGAACTTCCTTCCCCATGTCCCGGCTTCGGAGGGGATATCCCGCCCCGCCAGGCTCAGGCGCCGGGGATGGCAACGGGCGGCGGCGGGGCGTCGCACTTCCGGCCGCCGTCGATGACGGTTTTCACGCGTTCCAGAAGCTCGTCCGCCGTCTGGTACTCGCTCAGGTGCGCCGCGAGGGTGCGGAATTCGCGGAAGCCGTGCAGGTACCGCACGACATGCGGCCGGAACGCGAGCACCGCGGTCACTTCCGCGGAGTGCTTCAATTCCTTCCGGTCCCGCCGCGCGAAAAGTTCGATTTCCCGCTTCAGGTGGTCGCAAAGCGTTTCGTACAGCACCGACGCCTTCGGGAGTCCCCCGGGGCTTTCGCCGCGCTCCATCGCGCGCACGCCGTCGAAGAACCACGGGTTCGCGATGGTCGCCCGCCCCGCCATCACCCCGTCCACGCCCGTCGCCTCCCGCATGCGGAACGCGTCGCCGGGCCGGTCGACGCCGCCGTTGCCGATCACGGGAATCTTCACCGCCGCCTTCGCCGCGGCGAGCTGCTTCCAGTCCGCCGGGCCGCTGTGCCGGTCGAGCGCGTAGCGCGCGTGGACGAAAAGCGCGTCAGCCCCGGCCGCTTCCAGCTGCGGGGCGAGTTCGGCGACGACGGGCTTGCCCGGCTCGTAGCCGATGCGGGTCTTGACGGTGAGCGGCAGGCGGCCGGCGAGCGCGCGCTTGACGGCGGCGACGACCTCGAGGAAGCGGTCGGGCGTCCGGAGAAGGCCCGATCCGTCGCCGCGGTTGCGGATTTTGGGCATCGGGCAGCCCGCGTTGATGTCGAGGAAGGCGAAGCGTCCGAGCGAGGCGACCAGGTCGGCGGCTTCGGCCATGACGGCGGGGTCGGAGCCGTAGATTTGCGCGCCGAGGATGCCCTCGTCCGCGCGGATTTCGAGAAAGCGCATCGTCCGGCGGTGGGCGATCATGAGGCCATACGCGTTGGTCATCTCCGTCACCGCCGCGCCGCATCCGTGCGCGAAGCACAGCGACCGGAACGCCGCGTCGGTGTACGCGGCCATCGGCGCGAGGAACACCGGGTGCGGCACCACGAGTTGCCCGATGGCAATCGGCGGGAAGGAGCGGTCGGCGGGGGCGGGGTCAGTCATCGGTCGCGGGCTTTCGGCGGAGGGCTTTCTTTTCGGAAACGCGGTGCTTTTCTTCGAGCATTTTCGCCTTCTGCTTCGCGGAACGGCGGCGTTTCCGGCGGCGTATCTTCTCCCGCGCCTGCTGGCGGGCGGTCTTTTCGAGGCGCAGCTTTTCGGCGATCGCGTCGCAGAGCGCGCGGCGGGCGAAGAAGCGGTTGAGCGCCTGCGAGCGGGCGGATTCGACGCGCACGGTGGTTCCCGTCGGCCGGTGGACGAGCACCACCGCGACGGAGGTCTTGTTGATTTTCTGCCCGCCGTGGCCGCCGCTGCGGGTGAAGCGCTCCTCGATGTCGCTTTCGGCAAGCCCGAGCTTTTCCATGCGGCGGAGAAGGGCGTCGCGCGTGGCGGGGGAGACGGGAGCGAGGTTCATGCGTCCTCCTTGGCCGCTACCGCCAGGAACGCCGCCGGGTCGTGGACGCGGACGTGCGTGGCCCCGGCCGCGACGCCGCGGAGGGCGAGGACGGCGCTTGCCGCGTCGAGCGAAGCCGGGGCGGGGAGGCTTTCCCGGAAAACCCGGGCAACGCGCTTGCGCGAAACGCCGAGCCAAATCGGGCGGGCGAAGGGAAGGAGCGCGCGGACGCCGTCTTCGAGGAGGCGGAAGTCCTCTTCCCGCGTCGTACCGAATCCGATGCCGGGGTCGAGGGCGACCGGCTGGCTTCCCGGCGGGTCGAGCGCGGCGAGCTGGCGGGCGAAAAAGGAAACGAGGTCGCGGGCGGGGACGGAAGAGGGGCGCATCAAAACCCACGGCGCGCGGGATTCGCGGGCGAAATCCATCATGCCGGGGGCGGTCAGGCCGGAGACGTCGTTGACGGTGACGGGCGCGAGGGAAAGCGCCGCGCGGGCGACGGCGGGCTTGGTCGTGTCAACGGAAATCGGAATCTCCGGCAACGCGGCGGCGACGGCGCGGAGGACGGGCAGGAGGCGGGCGCGTTCTTCCCCTTCGTCCACGGGCGCGAATCCGGGGCGGGTGGATTCCGCGCCGAGGTCGAGCCTGTCCGCGCCGTCGGCGACGAGCTTTTGGGCCTGGGCCAGCGCGGCGGACGGGGACAAGAAGAGCCCGCCGTCGGAAAACGAATCCGGCGTCGCGTTCAAAATGCCGATGACCTGCGCGCGTTGCATGGAGGCCATTCAAGCACACTCCGACCCATTTTGCCAATGTTTGGCAAAACCGGGCCTTTTTGCCGAACATTGGCAAGGGTCGTCCGACCCATTGCTTGGGGTGGTCTCCGCTACGCGTGACCACCGCTTCCGCCTCCAGACGCATTTTGCCGGCAAAACGTGTCCCGCGCGGGGAATGGCTTGTTCCGCTTCGGGTCTTGCACGGGCGCGGAAAATCGGATTAAGTGGGGGACATGCGAAATTTCTTCCGTTTTTCCCGTTTGGCGGTTTTCGTTGCGGTGCTGTTGTTGGCCGTTTCTCCCCGTCCGGCCGCGGCGTGGAGCGGTTCCACCCACCGGGCGCTCACCATCCGCGCCTTCCTCGCCCTCGCCGCGAAAGCGGGCGGCGACCAGAACCTGCGCGAGTGGGGATATGCGACCGGCTTCCCCTCCGCCATGCCCGACCTCTGGCGCCTGAGCGACCGCGAGGCCGAGGCCCCGCGCCACTGGTTCGAGGCCGACCGCTTCCCGGATTGCACGCCGCCCGACGGCTTCGGGGAAATCGCCGACGAGGCGGAGGCGCTCGCGTCCGTCGGCATGGCGCGCGACGAATTGGGGTGCGCGCCGTGGGCGGTGGTGGAGCTGATGGGGCGGATGGAAGGGCACATGCGCGCCGGCGAATGGGAGGACGCCGGGCGGGTCGCCGCGGCGATGGCCCACTACGTCGAAGACCTCCACCAGCCGCTCCACTGCTCGCGGAATTTCGACGGCGGGCTCACCGGGCAGAACGGCATCCACGCGCGCTACGAAATGAGGCTGGCCGACCGCTGCCTCGACCACCGCAACCTGCGGGCGAACCGGCACCGCATCGCGCCCATCGGGGACCCGCTTGCCGCGCTCGTTTCCTGGGGCGTCGAAAGCTCCCAAATCGCGCAGGAGATTTTCGAACACGACCGCGAGGCGACGGCCTACGCGGGCGGCGACCCGGAGGACGACGCGTACTACGAAAAGATGTGGGAACTCGAAGGCGAGCGGATGGTCAAGCGCCTCGACCGCTGCATCGAACGGCTGGCCTCGCTCTACCTCACCGCGTGGGAGCGGGCGGGCCGCCCCGAAATCGGACCGGCGCCGAAGGAACTCGACACCGATTCGGTGTGGAGCGGCGTCGCGGCCGACCCCGCGGAGGAGGCGGCCCGGCAGGCGGCGCGGCGGAAGGAGCGGGCGGGGAGGGGACTTGGCATCGCGGCGGGCGGCGTCCTGGTGGTGCTCGGCATCGCGCTGGCGCTGGGGTCGCTCGCGTCCCGGCGGCAGAAGGACGGACGGGCGCCGTGACGAAGGAGCGGCTCGACCTCCTCCTCGTGCGCCGCGGCCTCGCGGAAAGCCGCGAGAAGGCGCAACGGCTCGTGCGCACCGGCGATGTCCTCGTCGACGACGTACCGGTGGACAAGCCGGGGAAGCCGGTCGCCGCCGACGCGGCCATCCGCGTGAGGAACCGGATGCGCTTCGTCTCGCGCGGCGGGGAAAAGCTGGAAGCGGCGTTCGTCCGCTGGCCGGAGGTGGTCGCGGCGGAGGGGAAGGTGGGGCTCGACGTGGGCTCTTCGACGGGCGGGTTCACGGATTGCCTGCTCCGGCACGGCGCGAAAAAGGTCTACGCCATCGACGCGGGCCGCGGGCAGTTGCACGCGCGGCTTTTGGCCGACCCCCGGGTGGATTCGCGGGAGGAGACCAACGCGCGGCATCTCGCGGCGGCGGATTTCGACCCGCGGCCGGCAATCGGGGTGACGGACGTAAGCTTCATTTCCCTCAAGCTGATTCTCCCCGCGATGGACCGGGTGTTGTTGCCCGGAAGCGTGGTGGTCGCCCTGATCAAGCCGCAGTTCGAGGCGGGGAAGGAATTCGTGGGCCGCGGCGGCGTCGTGCGCGACGAAGCGGTGCGGGAGCGGGTCTGCCGCGAAATCCGCGCCTTCGCGGCGGATGAACTCGGCTGGGAAAACCTGGGGCTGATTCCCTCCCCGCTCCTCGGTCCCGCGGGCAACAAGGAATTCCTCGCCCTCTTCCGCACGCGCGGCGCCTCCGCCGCGCCGCCAAGCGCCTAGCCGTCAGCCTTCGAGGGCTTCCGGGTCGGCGGTGGAGTCGAGATCCTCGGGGGTGCCGTCCGGGCCGTACCACACCGTCTCCGCCGCGCCTTCCGCGCGGATGTCGAGGTAACGGGCGATGTCCGGGGCCATGTGCGCGAAAACCGGGGCGCTCACCGCGCCGCCGCCGTGGAGCGGCGTCGGGTCGTCCGCGACCACGATGATGGCGACCCTGGGCTCCAGCGCCGGGAACATCCCCATGAACGAGGCGACGTTGGAATTGCGCACGTAATGGCCGCCGACGATCTTTTCCGCCGTGCCCGTCTTCCCGCCGACCGGGTAGCCCTCGAAGCGCGCGCGCTTCCCCGTCCCGTCGTTGCCGGTCACCCCCAGGAGCAGCTCGCGCATTTCCCGCGCGGTCCGCTCGGTCACGGGGCGGGCCACCACCGAAGGCTTGTTTTCGAGAAGCTTGCGGCCTTCGGCGTCTTCAATCCGGGAGACGATGTACGGCCGCATGAGGTAGCCGTCGTTCCCGAGGCACGAAAGGAGGTTGACCATCTGGAGGGCCGTCACCATCACCTCGTGGCCCATCGCCACGCGCGAGATGCTCGGCGTCGTCCACTTGGAGAGGGGATGGAGGATGCCGCTTTCCTCGCCGGGAAGTTCGATGCCGGTCTTCCGCCCGATGCCGAAATCCGCGAGATACCTGCGGAAGCGCTCCTGCCCGAGGCGGACGGCGATCTTCGCGGCGCCGACGTTGCTCGACTTCTTGAGAATCCCGCCGACGTCCAAATCGCCGTACGGGTGCAGGTCCTTCAAGCCGCGGCCGGGGCAGTCGCGCCAGTAGCCGTTTTCGCAGAAGAACACTTCGTTGGTTTCCGTCACGCCCGCGTCGAGGGCCCCCGCGACGGTCGCGACCTTGAAGATGCTGCCCGGCTCGATGTTCGCCGCGACGGGGCGGTTGCGGCGCGACTCCGCGTCGCTTTTCGCGTACTCGTTCAAGTCGTAGTCCGGCCGCGAGGCCATCGCGAGGATTTCCCCGGTCTTGACGTCCTCGACGATCGCCCACATCGCCTTGGGGTGGAATTCCGCCATCCCCCAGTCGAGCGCGCGCTCGGCGTAGTACTGGATGGTCGTGTCGAGCGTCAGGTGCACGTCCGCCCCCGCGACCGCTTCCGCTTCCAGCGTCCGCCGCGAGGCGATTTCCCGCCGCTTCCCGTCCTTTTCGCCGAGCCTGAGGCCCGGCAGGCCGCGCAGGTACGCGTCGAACCGCTGCTCGATGCCGGCGCTGCCCACGCCCTCCGCGTTGGAAAACCCGATCACGTGGCTTGCGAGGTTCCCGAGCGGATACTGCCGTTTCGACACGTCTTCCGCCCACACCCCCGGCAGTTGCAATCGCAGCACGCGCTCGGCGACTTCCTCTTCGACCGCCGCGGCGACGACGCGGTATTTCTTCCCACTCGCCGCGAAAATCGTCTCGCGCACCTTTTCGGCCGTCACGCCTTCGTCCTTGAGCTGGAGGCCCAGCTGCCGGCACACCGCATCGCAGACGCCCGCCTTCAGGATCGCCGCCGGGGAAACGCAGATGTTCTTGAGCACCGCGTCGAGCGCCACGGCGCGGCCCGTCCGGTCGCAGATGCGGCCGCGCGGGGCGGCGAGCGGTGTCTCGTAGCCGCGCGCGGAGAGCAGTTTCGAGCGGCGGTCCGCGTCGCGGTGGAGGGTGACGATTTTTGCCGCGAGCGTCGCGAAGACGCCCGCAAGAAGGAGGAAGACCACGCCCATCCTGGCCGCGAAGGCGTCGCCTTTCATCTGCCCGCGCCCCCTTCGTCCGGCCATTCGCCGAGGCGGATGATGTCCGCTTCCTTTGGGTACCCCATCGCGAGGCCCTGCGCGGCGAGCAGGCGGTCCATGTTGCCGACGGTGCAGGCGAGCGTCCAGTTGCGCTCCTCGTTGGCGACGCGGCGGGAGAGGTCCCGTTCCCGCCGTTCCAGCGCCTTGAGGCGGCGTCCGAGCGCGTCGTTGCGCTGCGCGAGCGCGACCAAGGCGATGGCGCCCGCGGCGAGGACGATCAGGGCCGAGAGGAGCCAGCCGAGGGGGAGCACGCTTTTGCGTTTCCGCTTCATGCCGCCCCCTCCCGCGCCTTTTCGAAAACGCGGAGCTTCGCCGAACGCGCGCGCGGGTTGGCGGCGCATTCGGCTTCGTCCGGCACGACCGGCTTTTTGGTGGCGCGTTCGCCGCGCGGTTCCGCGCCCGCCCAGCGGGTGCCGCCCTGCGGGAGCGACACGGTTTCGCCCTCGTGCAGGCGGAAGAAGTTCTTGACGATGTGGTCTTCCAAGCTGTGGAAGGAAATCACGCCGAGCCGCCCGCCCGGGGCGAGGAGGTCGAGCGCCTGCGGAAGGACTTTTTCGAGCTCGTCGAGCTCGCGGTTGACCGCGAGGCGGAGCGCCTGGAAACAACGCGTCGCGGGGTGGAGCCGGCCCTTGCGTCCGCCGAGCGCCTTGTCGAGCAGGTCCGCGAGCGCCGTCGTGGAGTCGGGGAGGCGGCCTTCGGCGAGGGCGGTCTTGACGGCGCGGGCCGCGCGGGCGGCGTAGCGCTCCTCGCCCCAATCGCGGAAGATCGCCGCGAGCGTTTCTTCGCTTTCGTCCCTGAGAAGGTCGTACGCCGTCCGCCCGCCGCCCGTCGCATCCATCCGCATGTCGCAGGGCCCGTCGCGGAGGAAGCTGAACCCGCGTTCGGCGCGGTCAAGCTGCATGGAACTGACGCCCAAGTCGAGCAGGATGGCCCGCACGGAGGAAACGCCCGCGTCGCGCGCGGCTTCGGCCATGCGCGAGAAAGGGGCGTGGACGAACGAAACGCGCCCCGTGAAGGGGGCGAGAGCGTCCCGCGCGATGGCGAGCGCGGTTTCGTCGCGGTCGAGCGCGAGGAGGCGCGCCTCCGGTCCCGCCGCGGCGAGGAGGGAAGCGGCGTGGCCGCCCGCGCCCACGGTGCCGTCCACGATCCATCCGGCGAAAGGCGCGGGCGCGAGAAGCGAGCGCACCGCTCCGGGAAGGACGGGGACGTGGGAGGGCATGCCTACACGAAAAACACGTTGCCGCGGGCCTTCTGGCCGCGCGCGGGAATCCGGATGCCGCCGTCTTTCCCGCAGACGACGCTTTCGGACCCGGCGAAAAGCTGGAAGCGCGGCAGGACGGCCGTGCGCGGGACCGCGGGGGCCTGGCGGATGTCCCCGGCGCGCTTGCAGGAGAGCGATTGGCTCAGGACCAGCTGGCGGACGACGGCGCCGCGCTGCGGGACCGCGTCGGCCAGGGTGGCGACCCGTTCGCTTTCGCGGAGGACCCGGGGGCGGGTGACGGGGACGGCGGGGGCCGCGGGGCGGCTTACGAGATCGACGACGGGGCGGAGGGTCCCTTCGTCCGCGGCGAGGCCGACGGTGCCGGGCAGGCGGTGCGGCGCGGC
>JAFSUH010000097.1 GCA_017445365.1 Kiritimatiellia bacterium
ACGCCACCGGCACGAGCGCGAAAAGCGGGAGGGCCGCGCCGTGCACCGCCGCCACCAAGGCGCCGCCCGCGAAAAAGACGGCGGTCCGCCACGCCGGCGGCCACCGCCCGCGCGTTCCGCGCCCCGCCAGCAGCACGGCCAGCAGCACCGACATCGAAAACAGGTACGGCCGGCCCCGCATCAGCCGGAAAACGAAGGTGTCCGGCATCGCGAGCGAGGCGAGGAAGAGCGCCGCCATCCAGCTTTCCGGCCGCCGCATCACCGGCACGGGCAGCAGGCAGAACAGCGAAAAGAGGCCGATGCAGCCGAACACCACCAGGAAGGCCGCGTCGCCGCCCGTCGCCCGGTGCACCGCCCCGAGGATCGCCTCCCAGCCCGGATGGAGGGCTTCGGTCATCCCCTCGCGCAGCACCACGATTTCGCTCCACGGCTTGCCGGGTTGCAATGCGTGCGCCGCGTGGCGGAGCGCGTCGTCGTTCGGGAGCCACCGGTAGCGCAGCGCGATGGCCAGCGGCACCGCCACCACCGCGATGTGGAGGATGGCCCGCACGAGCGCGTCCCGCCGGAAGGGGAAACCGATGCCATTCCGTTTTTCCATGGGACAACCCTACCAAAGCCGGTGGGCGGGGCATAAAGGAAAAACGCGGCGCCGTGGCGCCGCCTCCCGCCGCCATCCGGGAACGCGTCCCGGCCGTTGCTCCTTTTTCCGCCCGCGGCGGGGCCGCGGGCGTCCGGCTGGCGTGCGTCCGGGATGCGGAATTTTCTTGACAGCGGCTACAGGAAGGACACGCCGCGCGGGGGGCGGTCCTTCAGGCCGAAGAACTCCGCGAGCGACATCGCGATGTCGTGGAACCCCTCGCGGATGCCGAGGCTCCCGCCGGGCCTGCCCTTTTCGTACACCACGAGCGGCACGTACTCCCGCGTGTGGTCCGAGCCCTTGAACGTCGGGTCGTTGCCGTGGTCCGCCGTGAGGATGAGAACGTCCCCTTCCTTCATCTTCGGGAGGAACCCCGCGAGCCATCCGTCCATCCATTCGATGCTCTTCGCGTACCCCTCCGCGTCGCGGCGGTGGCCGTAGAGCATGTCGAAATCGATGAAGTTGGCGAAAATCAACCCGCCGTCCTTCCCTTCGTACCACGCGTCCACCTGCGCGGCGCTCGTGCGGTTGTTGCCCGTGTGGTTGGATTCCGTCACGCCGCGGTGCGCGTAGATGTCCTCGATTTTCCCCACCGCCCACACCGGGACGCCTTCCGCGGTCAGGCGTTCCAAAATGGTCGGCTCCGGCGGCTGGTACGCGAAGTCGCGGCGGTTTTCGGTGCGCTTGTACGCGCCGTCCGCGCCGAGGAACGGCCGGGCGATGACGCGGCCGACCTTGAGCGGGTCGCAGAGGCGGCGGGCGATCCCGCAGATGCGGTAGAGCTCTTCGACGGGGACGACCTCCTCGTGCGCGGCGATCTGGAAGACGCTGTCCGCGCTCGTGTAGCAGATCAAGGCACCCGTCCGCACCATCTCGTCTCCGAGTTCGTCCAAAATCGCCGTGCCGCTCGCGGCCTTGTTGCCGATCGCCTTGCGGCCGGTCTCGCGCTCGAAGGCGGCGAGCAACTCCGGCGGGAAGGAGTTTTCCGCGGGGAAGACGTGGAAGCCGGGACGGGTGACGAGGCCGCCGATTTCCCAATGGCCGGTGATGGTGTCCTTGCCCTGCGAAACCTCGCGCATGGCGCCGACGCGGGCGAGGGGCGCGTCCGTCGGCGGGACGCCGGCGATGGATTCCTGCTGCGGGAGGAGGCCGGGGATGTTGCCCAGGCCCAGCGACTGGAAGACGGGGGCCTTCAAGCCGCCGACGGCCGCGGAGAGGTGGGGGAGGGTGGAGGCGCCGACATCGTCGTATTCGGCCGCATCCGGCGCCTGGCCGATGCCGACGGAGTCCATCACGATCAATACCGCTTTTTTCATGGCATGCCTCCTTTTGAAGAAACCCTTCGGGGACAATCTAGCAAGCGCCGGGGGAACGGTGCAAGCGCGCCGGACGGTTCCCGGCGCCGCGCGCGGGAAAACGTTTTCGCGCGGGGCGGCCGTTTCCCCCGGGATTGGCAACTTCCGGGCGATGCGGCACAATCGCGTGCATGAAGGTGTTTTTCCTGGTGCCCCATCCCGACGACGAATCCCTGGGCGGCCTCCTGCCGCTCCGCTTCCGCGCGGAAGCGCGCGCCCGCGTCCTCTGCGTCCCCCTGACCCTCGGAAGCGACCCCGCCCGCCGCGCTGCGCGCGCGAAGGAATTCCGCGCGGCCTGCCGCGTGCTCGGGTTCACCGCCAGGCCGTTCCCGCCCGGCGCGCCGCCGACGGCGGAAGACATCGTTTCCATCCTCGCGGGGGAAAAGCCGGACGTTTTCGTCTTCCCGCACCCGCGCGACGGCCACCCGCGGCACATGCTCTGCGGCCGCATCGCCCGGGCGGCCATCGCGGCGACGCGCGCGAGCCTTCTGGCGGTGGAGACGGAATTCTGGCACCCGATGTGGCGGCCGAACCTCCTCCTCGAAGCCTCGCCGGAGCGCCGCGACACCCTGCTTGCGGCCCTGCGTTGCCACGCGGGCGAACTCGCCCGCGCCGATTACGACAGCCGCTACCCCGCGTGGCTCGTCGACAACGTCCGCCGCGGCGCGGAGCGCGTCTTCCCGCCCGGCTCGCCCGCGGTGGAAGGCGTGGCGGAAGGCGTCCTCCTCCGCGCCTCGCGCGTGGTGCGCGGCAAGGCCCGCGCCCTCCCGCCGCGCCTCCTTCGCGCGTCCGACGGCGTTTCCGGCCTGCTCGGTTGAATTCCGCCGCGTTCGCGGGGGATTTTGCCAATGTTCGGCAAAAATGGCCCGATTTTGCCGGACATCGGCAAAACCACCCGCCGCGCGGTTTCCGGATTTTGCCAAACATTGGCAAAAATGGCCCGATTTTGCCAAACATTGGCAAAACCTGAAAACGCGCGGCTGACGGCCGTGGGTGGCTTGCGGCTTGCATGGGGAGGGGCGGATATGGGAAAGGAAGCCGCATGAACGGAAGATACCGGTCGCAGGAATCCCGCTTCCCGGCGCAAGGAACGCCGGCGGCCGCGGCGCGCCGCTGGCTGCCGGGGGAGCGGATTCTCGGCCGCTACGTCGTCGAACGGGAGCTCGGGACGGGCGGGATGGGCGTCGTGTACGCCTGCGTGGACCAGGTCGCCGGGGTCGAAGTCGCCATCAAGGCCCTCCCGCCGGAGCTGGCCCGCAACGAGGCGGAAATGGAGGAAGTGCGCGCGAGCTTCCAGCTGGCGGGCGGGCTCCGCCACACCTGCATCGCGGGGATGCGGACCCTCGAAACGGACGAAGCGGGGGAGTACTTCCTCGTGATGGACATCGCCGAAGGCGAGCGCCTGCGCGAATGGATCCACCGCAAATGGCAGACCGGCGGCGTGTCCCCGGCCGAAGCCGCCGCCATCCTCCGGCAGGTCGCCTCCGCCCTCGACCACGCCCACGCGATGGGCGTCCTCCACCGCGACGTCAAGCCCGAAAACGTCATGCTCGACGCGCAAGGCCGGGCGAAAGTGCTGGATTTCGGCCTTGCGGCGCGCATCGCCCCCGGCGCGGGCCGCGGCGGGCCGGTGTGCCGCCGGATGAGCGGGACGGGGCCGTACATGGCGCCGGAGCAGTGGGAGGGCCGCCCGCAGGACGCGGCGTGCGACCAGTACGCGCTCGGGGCGCTTGCCTACGAAATGCTTTCGGGCCATCCCCCCTTCGACAACGGGAACCTCGACGTTCTCAAGAACGCGGCGCTGTACGCCCGGGTGCCGCCCGTCCGGGGCTTGCCTCGGCGGTCCATGGCGGCCCTGCGCCGGGCGCTTGCGAAAAACCCGCGCGACCGCTGGAGCGATTGCGCGGCGTTCGTCGAAGCGCTCGCGGGCGGCAAACCGCGGGGCGGGCGCCAGGGCGCTTGGGCCGGATGGCTCGCGGCCTTGGCGCTGTTGCTGGCCGTGGCGGGCGCGGGCACGTGGGCGTGGTCCACCGGGCGATTGCCGGAACGGGTCCCGTTCGCCGCGACCGCCGTGCCGGAAGACGTGGCGGAAGAATCCGCGGCGGAAGAACCGGACGAAGCGGCGCGGCTTGCGGCGGAACGCGAGGCGGAAGAGGAAGCGGCGCGCTTGGCGGAAGAGCGGGTGCGGGCGGAGCGCGAAGAGCGGATCTTGCAGGAGACCGAAGAGCTGGAGGAAACCGTGTACCGCCTTTTCCCGCAGGCGAAGGCGTCAGCGGAGGCCGCGGAGAAAACGCACCGCGACCGCGGGCAGGGGTTCGGCGAACGGCTCGACGGGATGCGCGACCTCCTCGGGCAGGGGGACGCGGCGGTGCAGGGGCGGAATTTCGCCAAGGCGAAGGAGTACTTCGACTCGGCGCTGGCGATGGCCGCGTGGCTCGAAGAAAACGCGCCGTTGCGGGAGGCGGCGAAGCGGGTGCGCGCGGCGGCGGAGGCGGCGGGGCGGGACGCGGAGGCGATGGATGCCGCGCGGATGGGGGTGGCGGCGTACCGCGAAGGGGACGCGCGGCGGGCGGCGGCGGAGACCGCGTTCGACGGGGCGGACTTCCGCGCGGCGGCGGCGGCGTGGAACGAAGCGGCCGCCGCGTACCGCACCGCGGAAGCGGACGCCCGCCGGGAAAAGGCGAAGCAGGCGCTGGACGCCGCGCGCGAAGCAATGGCGCGCGGCGCGTGGGAGGAGGCCATCGCGGCGGCGGAGTCCGTGCTCTCGCTGGATGCCGGGAACGGGGAAGCGCTGCGCCTGAAGGACGCGGCGGAAGCGAACCTGCCGCCGTGCATCCGGCTCGTGGCGACGGTGGACGGGCGGGAAGTCCCGGCGCGCGTCGCGTCGATGCCGCCGGGCGCGACCGCGGACGGGGAGCGGACGCCGCTCGCGGTGGCGCTGGAACGCGGCGGGGGGTGGGCGTTCCAGCTGGAATACGAGGCGGGCGGGAAGAAGTACGCCGCGCGGACGGTGGTCGTGGCGAAGCCGCACGGGCGGACGGAAGCGGTGGTGGCGCTCGCGCCCGCGGAGGCGGCGGGCGCCGCGGGGGCGACGCAACGGGCGGGGACGAAAACCATCGTGCTTCCCGGGGGCGCCAAGATGGAGATGGTGTGGTGCGAGCCCGGCAGCTTCCTCATGGGGGAGCGCGGCAAGCAGCGCAAGGTGACCTTGACGCGGGGCTTCTGGATGGCGAAGACCGAAGTGACGCAACGGCAGTGGGAGAGCGTGATGGGGCGGAACCCGTCGCGGTTCAAGGGGCCGGACCTCCCGGTGGAGAGCGTGAAGTGGGGCGAGTGCATGGAATTCTGCCGGCGGGCGGGAAACGGGCTGGACCTGCCGACGGAGGCGCAGTGGGAATACGCGTGCCGGGCGGGCGCGACGGGGGAGTACGGCGGCAACGGGAATCTCGACGCGATGGGGTGGTACGACGCCAACGGTCGCCACGAGACGCATCCGGTGGGCCGGAAGCGCCCGAACGCGTGGGGGCTGCACGACATGCACGGGAACGTCTGGGAGTGGTGCCGGGACTGCTTCGCGGAGATACGCGGCGGGGCGGCGACGGACCCGGCGGGACCGGCGACCGGCGCGC
>JAFSUH010000098.1 GCA_017445365.1 Kiritimatiellia bacterium
ATCGCGCGGCAGGGATGGGCCGCGGGCGAGGCGGCGGGCGCGGTGGCCCTGGCGGTGGGCAAGCTCTACGCCGCGCCGTGGGTGCCGCTGTACATCCTCCGCCGGCGCTGGCGGGCCGCCGCGTGGGGCGCCGTCCTCTCCGCCGCGGTCTTTTCCGCGACCCTGCCCGCCATCGGCTGGCGGAGCTACGAAACGTTTTTCCTCCGCGTCGCCCCGGCCATGTTCCGCGGCGGCGGCTTCGAGGGCTGGAACACCGGATTCCTCACGCCGGCGCTCGCGAAAATCCTCCCGGCGGGGCTGGTCTGGAAGGCGTGCGACTGGGGTCTGATCCTTTCGTTGCTGGCGGTTTACGGGGCGGCGTGGCGGCGGCCGCCGCTCCCTTCCGGCGGGGAAGAAGACGCGGCGTTCCTGCGCTTCTGCGCGGCGGCGCTGGCGGCTTTCGTCGTTTTCCGCCCGCTTTCGTGGGGATACACGTACACGGCCATCCTCCCGTTCGTCCCCGCGACGGCGGAAGCGCTTTGGCGCCGCGCGAAGGTCCTCTTCGCCGCGTATGCCGCCGGGTGGCTGTGGCTGTTCCTTCCGCTGTCGCTCGTCCTCCCGGCCGGGGCGAACGTTTTCCCGCGGGCGGTGGCGCTTCTCGCGGTGCTCGGCGGTTTTCTCGCCGCCGCGGTTTTGCCGGAAAGGGCCGCGGATCGCCCGGCCGGCCCGGTCAGCGCGTGAAACGCCAGCGCAGGTGCCCGGTGCCGCCGCCGCGCAGGTTTTCCGGATGGAGGCCGGGGGTGGCGGTCATCAGGGTGCCGGGGAAGGGATGGACGGGGACGATGTCGTAATCGTCCGGCGGGCCCTTGAAGTCCCGCGGGCAGGCTTCCCAGCCGCCGTCGTCGAAGTCCGGTTGCTTCCACTCCTCCCCCGGAATGTTGTACGCGCGGCGGACCTGTTCCGTGGCGCAGGCGACGAGCCGCCCGTCCGCCGTTTCCACGGACAGCGCCACCGTGCAGGGATGCGGCTTTTCGGCGAATTGCACGGCCACGACGTGCGCGCCTTCTTCCGGCGGGACGGGGAAGGCGTACCACATCGGCTGGTTGCCGGATCCGGTCGTGCCGACCAACTTCCCGTCAAGGAAAATCCGCGTGTCGCCGGACGTGTACGCGTGCAGGAGGTCGCTCCCGGCAAAACGGGCCTTGATTGCCTCCGCCGCGTTGGCGACGGCTTGCGAGCCGGGCACGCGCGCGGCGATGGCGTCGACCTCTTCCGGCGTTCGGGCGTTTTCCAAATCAAGCAACGCGGCTTCTTCCGCGGTGGCGGGGTCGTCGGGCGGAATCGCGGCGCGGCGGGCTTCCGTGAAGGCGGCGCGCTGGGAAAGGTCGCGGAAGCGCTCGGCCGTCCAGCGTTCGTGCTGGAAGCACATCGCGTCGAGCTGGCGCACGCGCGGGAGGGGGATCGCGCCGGTGGGGATGCGGCTGCGCGCGGCGGCGGGGCGGTCGAGGTAGTACGCGGCGCACGAGGTGAACCAGCCCGGCGTCCGGTCGCCCGCGCCGCGTTCGAAGCGCATCGTGCAGGAGCGGTCGAACGAAACGTGGTCGGTCAAATGCACGCGGAATTGGGCCGTGCGGAACGGAATCTTGCACGGCACGCCCCAGAGCGGTTCCACGGTCGCGAAGGGGTAGTACCAGCCGAAATTGAAGTAATCCTCCAGCCCCGTTCCGTGCCAGCGGCCGCCGTCGCCGTCCCGTTCGATTGTCTCGTCGCTTTCGAGAATCCAGTAGCCCGCGCGCGGGTCGGCGCCGACGGCTTCGAGCGCCACCGCGGCGAGCCGCCCGCGCCCCTTCGCGTCGAGGACGACGTGGGCGCCGCCCGTGGGGCCGGACTGGTTCCACGCGGCGTGGAAATACCCGGCGCCGTCGGGGAAACGCTTCAGCCAGGTCACCTTGCGCCAGACCGCGACCGCGATGTCCCCGGCGCGGTTTTCGAGGCGGAGGGAAGCCGCGGAGGCGAAGGGCATCGGGAAGCGCAATGCGATCGTGTCGCCCGCCGTTTCGAAGGGAAGCGCGCCGAAACGCGTCACCCGGCCGCAACTGCCAGCGAGGTCGAGGAGCGGCACGCGGACGGAGTCGAAGGTCTCCCCGTCCCAGCGTGCGCAGAGGATCAGGTTGCGCAGGCGCCGGGTCGCCTCGGGGGAGGAGAGGGTGCCGTCGGGGAAGGTGAAGAGCAGTTCGTCGATCCGCCCCGCCGCACCGCAGGAGAAGATGTCCTGCGTTTCGCCGCGCCCGATGCGGTAGTGGGCGATTTCCGCGTTTGCCCAGGAATCTTGCCAAGACACGGGCGGGGGGACGTCGCCGCGCGGCCCGGTGGCGTGTCCCCAAGCGCGGGCGGTTTCTTCGAGCGCGGCGCGTTCCGCGGGCGTGTACGCCCCGGGAAACGTCGCGATGGTTTCGCCGGGCGCGAGGTGTTCGGCCTGGATCTGGTAGTAGAACTTGCCGTCGGGGACGAGCGCTTCGACGTGCAGGCTCTTTTGGAAGGGGAGGGGCGCGAACGTGTAGTGGCAGAGGTTGGAGAAGGCCTTCGCCATCGGGGCGGGCGGGACGGGCAGGGGCGGGTCGCGCGGCGCGAGCGAGGGGTCGGTCAGCTCGCGGAGGGTCCCTTCGACGCGCGGCGTTGCCTCGCCGTCGAAGCGCAGGCGGATGCGGAGGCGTTCGGGATTGACGCCGGTGGACCAGAGGCGCGAGAGGTAGCCGGGACCGGTGAACGCGGCGATGGGCTGCCATCCGTCGGCGGTCGGGGGGAAGGCGTAGTTGGAGTGGTCGTTTTCGCCGCCGGAGCGGTCGAAGGAGGTGAAGATTTCGGTGGAGCGGCCGTCGAGACGGCAAAGCGCGGCGGGAGAGGCCATGTCGCGGATGACGCTTTCAAGGGAAACCGCGGATTTCCCGCAGGAGCAGAGAACGGCGGCAAACGGAAGCAAAAGGAGGAACGGAAAACGGCGCATGGGCGGACGATAGGGAATTTTCCCCGGTTTGCCAAACATTGACGGAATGCGGTCAGGGCGCGAGGGCGGGGCCGAGGAAACGCAACGGGGTCGCAGGCGCGGCGGAGGGCCGGAAAACCGCGTGTCCGGCGAAGCGCTCCTCCGCGAAGGGCACTCCCGCCGCGGTCAAATCGTCGCGCAGGCCCGGTGCGTCTTCGAGCCGCGCGACGAGCGCGGTCGTGCCGTCCCAGCGGATGGGGTCGGCCAGAAGCGATTCCGGGTAGAGGGAGGGCTCCCTCGACGTGCGCGCGCCGAGGCCGTTGGCCGCGTCGCGGTCGGCGTACACCGTGGTCAAGCCGCGTTTCGCGAGGAAGCGGGCCAGCGCGCCGTAATTCGGGCGGGGGCCCGTGGCCTCTTCCGCCGGGGCCAGCAACTGGATGCGGCGCACCGCCGTCTCCCCGTCGTCCATCGCGAGGCGGACTTCTTCCGCGGGAACGGGGGAGGGAAGCAGCATTTCGAAGCGGTGCCGCACGCCGCCGAAGTACAGCCGCTCGCCCGAAAACGAGAACCCCGCGTCGTTCCACGGGCCGGAAACCGTGCGCCATGCCCCGCCGTCCCCGTCGCGCACCTGCAATTCCCAGCGGGGATGCGGGTCGGGGTTCTCCGGCCAGATGCGGATGCCCGCGATGGCGCGTTTTTCCGAAAGCCGCCACGTCCACGCCGTCCGGCCGTTTTCGCGGGAAACCTCCGCTTCGCCGGTCGCCGCGCGCGGCAGGGCTTCCTCGCGGGCGGCGCGACGGGCGATGGCGGTATGCATCCGCCAGCCGCGCTTTTCGCGGACGGCCGTCGCGCAACTCGCGCGGAGGAAGTGCGAAAAGCCGTTGAAATCTTCCAGCACGGCGGGCTGGGAAACCGATTCCTCCAGCGCGCGGGCGACATCCGGGAAGCGCTCGGGGACGGGGCAATCCACGAGCACGTTCCCGTTGGCGACGCCCATCGCGAGCAGCACGTAGTTGGCGAAAGCGCACGAAGCGCCGCGCTCGCGCAGGGCGTCCGCCGCCTCGGCGGAGCGGGCGAACCAGACGCGGTTCCTTTCCGCCTTCGCGGCATGCGCGGGAAGGTCCGCCGCGAAGAGCGCGGCGGCGGCCAGGACGAGCGCGTTCGCCGCGAAACGCGCGGGGCGGGGCAGGGCGGGGACGGCCGCGTCCAAGGCCGCGGCCAGGATCGGGAAAAGCGGCAGGAGGTAGCGGACGGTTTCGGCGTGGTGGAAGTCGCTCGCCGCGTAAACGGCGGCGAAAAACGCGCCGTAAAGGAGAAGGATTCCCGGCGGCCCGGAAAGCGTTTTGCCAATGTTTGGCAAAATCGACTGTTTTTTGCCAAACATCGGCAAATCCGGTTTTGCCGCGCGGACCAGTCCCCAGGCCGCGAGAACGGCCAGCGCGGCGAGGAGGAGGGCGCCCGGCCAGACGCCGGCACCGGTCGCGCACAGTTGCGGCAGGCGCTTCCAAAGCAGCCATCCGCCCGCGAGCACGTCGCGGGCGCTTCCCGTGGCCGTGGCGGTTCCGAAGCTCGCCCAGCCGTGCCGGACGTTCCAGAGGAGGAAGGGGGCGGCGCCCGCAAGCGCCGCCGCCGCGCCGGAGAGGAGGATGGCGGGGGCGAAGAGCCGGCGTCCGTGGCGGGCGAGGAGGGCGACTCCGGCGGCGGCCGCGGCGGGAAGCGCGAGCCAGAAGTTCCAGACGGCGAGGCCCGTCCAAAGGCCGTAGAGCGCCGCGTCGCGGACGCGGAAGACGCCGCGGCGCCCCGTCGCGAGCGGGAGGAGGAGCAGCTCCATCGAAAGCGCCATCGCCAGCATGTAGCCGCCGCGCGTGCTCGCGAGGTAGTGGAAAAAGGCCGCGGGGCCGACGGCGAGAAGGAGAAGCGTCCGCACGCCCGACGCGCGGCCGCCGGAAGCGGCCCGCGCGAAGCGGATCGAGGCGACGGCGAGCCATGCCGCGAAGAAGAGGAGCGAAAGGTTGAGGGCCGCGGTCGAGAGGCTGCCCGCAAGGCGCATCCCCATCGCGCCGACGGCGGGTTCGAGGGAGCCCATGTACGCCTGGCCGCAAAAAAACACCGGCCATGCGCGGCCGAGGGCCATGTCGCGGGCCATCGCGACGCAGACCGCGTAATCGGGGTTGGTCTCCCGTGCGTACCAGAGGGCGCCCGCGGCGTGCGCGGCGAAAAAGGCGGCGAAGGCGGGGAGGAGGGCGGAGCGCTTGGAAAAGGCGGGAAGTTTCACGCCCCGAAGAAACCACAAACCCGCTCGCGGACGAAAGACGAATCTCGCGGCCCGCCCGCGGGCGGCGTGCAAAAAAAAACGCCGCGGGCACCGGCGCGCCCGCGGCTTTCCGGGATGGACGGGCTAGAAGTTCTCGGCGAGGACTTCGAAATACGCCTTCGCGTGGAAGCACACCGGGCAGACGTCCGGCGCGGAGGGGCCGATGTGCACGTGCCCGCAGTTGCGGCAGATCCACATGACCTTCTCGCCCTTGACGAAGACCGCGTTGCCCTCGAGGTTCGCGAGGAGCTTGCGGTAGCGCTCCTCGTGGCGCTTCTCGATTTCCGCCACGCCGCGGAACTGGCGGGCGATGGCGTCGAAGCCTTCCGATTCCGCCTCTTCGGCGAACTGCTTGTACATGTCCGTCCACTCGTAGTTCTCGCCTTCGGCGGCGGCGAGGAGGTTTTCGGCGGTGCCGCCGATGCCCTTCAGGTGCTTGAACCAGAGCTTGGCGTGTTCCTTTTCGTTGTTGGCGGTTTCCTCGAAGATCGCGGCGATCTGCTCGTACCCTTCCTTGCGGGCCTTGCTTGCCCAGTAGCTGTACTTGTTGCGCGCCTGGCTTTCGCCGGCGAAGGCGGTCTTGAGGTTCTGTTCGGTTTTGCTTCCGGCGAGTTCCGGCATGTTTTTCTCCTTGGGTTGGGGGGATGGGGTTGGATGGCGGCAAGCTTTCCAAAGCCGCCGCGCGGGGAAA
>JAFSUH010000099.1 GCA_017445365.1 Kiritimatiellia bacterium
GACCCAATCGAATCTTGTGAATCCTGTAAATCATGTGTCTGAAAACTTTCGGGGCCTTCGGCCTTTCGGGACACATCATGGACGGGATTTTCAGGCTTTCCCGAGCCTCTTGAATCTTGTGAATCCCGTAAATCATGTGTCGAAAAACTCTTGGGTTTCGGACGGTACGTGCGGAACTTGTGCTTGCGCTCGAGCGAAGCCGCGCCAAAGTTGATCAAAAACCCGTCCTCGATCTTGGTCGCATTGAGATAATTGACCAGTTGCGCCTCGTGGACGGCATTCAAGGCGGAGACGGCCTTCAACTCCAGGAGCAGGGATTTCTCGACAATGATGTCCGCCCTGTACTCGCCGACGCGGACGCCCTTGTAGTCGACGGGGATGGGCACTTCCTTTTCGGCCCGAAGGCCAAGTTCGCCCGGCTCCACCATCAGGGCGTTCTTGTACACCTCTTCGAGATAACCGGAACCGAAATGCCGATGCACCGCCATCGCGGCTCCTATGACTTTGTAGCAGAGTTTTTCCGCATTCATCATCCTGGAATCCTGCAAAGGATGCGGCCAAACGCTTCCGCCGGTCCCCTACTCGATTTCCTTCGCGTTGAACACGCGTTGGAGGTTGAAAGTGCCAACCGACTTGATCGGGCCTTTCGCGATCAGCCCCTCCACTTCCCACGTCACGACGCCCGAGGTCGTCTCGTCGGCGTTGTAGGGGAAATGCGTCGGTTGCAGGCGGTTGCCCTGCTCGTGCCAGGAGAAGTCGAGGCGGTTCGAGATGCTCCAAAGCTCCGGCTTGACGGGGTTGGCGTAGCGCGTGAAGTCGTCGCCCGTGGGCAAGTCGTCCGAATAGTCCGCCGTCTTGCCGTCGTGATCGGGGTGCCAAGCGTGGCGGAAAGGATTGTCGCGCGCCGTCGCGGCGACCGTCCAGGAGAAATCCAGGTCGTCGCCGAAGGCCGACCCCGAGGCCGCTTCGACGACGGGGGTGTCCACGCTCATCAGCACCGCCGAAAACCGCTTGGCGTTTTCGACTTCCGCCGGCACGTCCCCGCTCTCGCGGAAGAGGCGCGCCGTCCCGTTCGTATCGATGCCCGCCGTCACGCGCTGGAGAAGCTTGCAGCGCCCGAGTTCGTCCACGTGAAGCAGGACGCTCATCCTGAGAACCCCGCCGGCCGCAACGGGCGTCGGCGTCGCGTCCTCGATGCCCGAAACCTGCGAAAGGGCGATTTCGCCGACCCAAAGCCCCGTCGGATAGGCGACGGCGTCTTCGGGGTCGGCCGCCACGGTGACGGGCAGGCGAACGCGCATTTGGCTTGCGCCCGTGTCCTCGATCGACAGGATTGCGCCGTACTCGGTTCCGGCCACGAGCTGCGAGCGGTCAAGGCTGAAAATCTGCTCGGTCACCTCGCCCGGCGCGAGGGAAACCGTCCAAGCGGCGGAGACGGCGACGTTCGTCCATTCCGGCATGCTGATGGCATCGACGCGCGGCAAGCGGCGGGAGATGGGCGGCGGCGTTTCCCCGGATGCCGACAAATCCATCGAGAAGCGGAAGACGTGATTCGTCGTGCCGCAGTTTTTGACTTTGATGGACGCGTAGTTCCCCCCGGCGGCGAACGCGACGGAGGAACCCTGCACGCCGACGACGCCCGGCCATTCGCCGGCGCTCTTCGCCGTCAGTGCGTACGCCTTGCCGCCGGCAATGGCCGCGGGCCGGCCGAAAGCCCCCTTCCCCGCGTCTTTCAGTTCGGGGCCTTCCTCTTCGTCTTCGCCGGCGATGGCGTAAATCGCCCGCCCCGACTTCACCTCGCCGAACGGCCCTTCGCCGAAATACGCATCGACGGAAACGGTGGCCCCGGTGGAGGAAACGCCGGCCAGGTTGAGGAACTCGTTGGTTTCCGACGAGGAGACCTTGTGCCAGATCATTTTGGGCGCGGAGGGGACGCCGAGGAAGGTGATGTCCGCCGCGTTCGTCGCATACAGCAGCAGGGTGCTGCCGCCGACAACCGACTGGAGCGTGGAGACGCTTTCGCCGCGCACCCATTGCAGGTAGGCGATGGGCGTCTGGACGATTTCCTGGCCGCTGGCGTCATACTGCGCCGTCGCGGCAAAGGCGTCTCCCTGGTAGGCCGCCGCCCCGATGACGGGGGTGTCGCGGAAGAACGCCTCGCACGACGGATCGTCCGGCGTCGATTCGAGGTACACCGCGTTCCACCCCTTCGCGAGCGACAAGGTTTCGCTCACGTGCGGAACGGCACCCGCCGGGAGGGCCGCGCCGATGGCGACCGACAGGAGAATCAAACCCGCAAATGCATGCAATTTTTTCATATTCCAACCTTTCACCCTTCCGCCCTGTTACTGGGCCTCCACCCGGAAGAACTCGTTCGAGGCGCCCGCGGCGGGCGTGATGTAGATCACGGTCTCGCCCGGCTCGCCATCGGTGCCCTCGGCCAGCACCTGGTCGAGTTCCGCGCCTTCGGCCGTCCGGCTCACGCGCCGCTTCGCCCAAGCGGGATTCGCGAGGGTGTTCGCGGCGGAAATCACGTAGACATGGCCGCCGACGTGCTCGAACGAAAGGGCGAACTGTTCGCCCTCCGGGGTCAAATTCTTCACGTAGAGGTAGTCCGACTCGTCGAAGGGATGGGTGCCGGAAACGAACTCGCCGTAGTTGCTGATGCCGTCGTTGTCGTAGTCGTCCCACGGGTTGTAACGTGTCCCCGGCATGGACTCGTCGAGATACGCCTGCGCTTCGTTGATGTAGGCGACGGGGATTTCGACGACCGCGCCGTCCAGGGAGTTGGTGTAGGTCTCCACGTCCACGTAGTTGATGGTCAGGATGCCGACATTGATGGGCGTATCGACTTGCAGGGCGTTGGCAACGGCGAACTCGCCTTCGTCGGTCAAAAAGACGCAATCGAGCGATTCGCCGACCACGCAGGCTTTCGGGGTGACTTGGGAAGCGACCGGAATCTGCAAGACGAAATTGAACCCCTCGGCATCCGCGGAGGTGATGGCGGACTCGGCGATGATCGTGCCATCCGCGCGCTGGGTGCGCACCGACGCGGAGCCGAAATCGCGCAACACCGTGTTGTATCCGCCCTTGAAGGCGCCCTTCACCAGGTACGTCCCGTAGGGCATCACCGGCGCGCCCCGCGCCGCCAGCGGCAGCAGGAGCAAAACGGCAAACTTCGCGATTCTGTTCATGGCACTTTCTCCTGGGTTGCGGTTTTCCGTGGAAGGTTCGCGCCTTGTTTCCGTCCCGGGATGCCGCACGGATGGGTTGCCGCGGGGGGACGCATGGCGCTACGGGCAAGCTCCGGCTTGCCGAAGGAAGGAGGGATGAATGCCGCGCCGTTCCGGGTCGGGAACGTGCGCGTGGATGGCGGGAAGGCTATGGCCTCGGCGAAGGTCCGCCGGAGAGGAAATGCGCGAAAATGCCAATAAACCCGGCATTTTCCGCCAACCCCCCCCCCCCCCCCCCGAAGGCATGCCGCACGACCCCGGCAAAGCCGTCGCGCATGGCGCGCGCGTCCTGCCTCGATGCTTTCCCGGCGCCTTTCCCGCGCCGCTTGCTGCCGTTGGGTCGTCGTGGTCCTCATTGCCGTTCCCATCCTCTCATGCCGCCGCCCGGAAATCAAGTTTTCCCCGTCCCGCCCGGAGCGCGAACGGCCCGCCTTCCGGGACGCACCTTCGCCGTCAACTTCGACACCAACTGCACGGACTGAACCCCGCCGCGAATCGCGAAACAGCCCGTGCCTCCCATCGCCTCCCCGTCCGCGGCTTCCGGCCGCGCGCGGCGGGGGAAAAGCGGACGGGCGGCGGGGGAATGGCGGGGCGAGGCATCTCCGCCGGGTCGCTACAGCAACAGGGGGCGCAGCGGGGAGGGAAGGGCGGCGACGAGATCGGCGAGAAACGCTGCGACGGATTCCGGCGCGGGCGATTCGAGCCATTCGCAGAGGACGCGGGCGAATCCGGCAAAGTAATGCCGCAGGACGGGCGCGAGGGCGGGCGGCAGCGGCCTGCCGGTGCGCAGCAGCACGTGTTCCTCCGTGGAGCGGCACGCGTGTTCGAGGAAGGTTTCCGCGAAGCTTTCGGGACCCACGGCGTTGCGCAGGGCCCCCGCGAACATCGCCCGGTCCCGGCGGAAGCGCCGGAGACCCTCCCGGACGCGCTCCCGCCAGGGCGGAAGCCGCCCGCCCGCGCGGGCCCGGCGGGTCGCGTCGCGGTCGTCGAAGGCGTAGAACGAGATGACCAAATCGTATTTGCTCCGGAAGTGGTTGTAGAAGGTCCGCGTCGAGTATCCCGCTTCCCGGGCGATGGCGCGGACCGTAATCGTCTCGAAGGGGTTCCGCGCCCCGAGCCGCCGCAGCGCGGCGAAGAGTTCGCCCGGAACGTCGGCGCAGCGGGGGCGCGTTCCGGGATTTGCCGGTTTCGTTTCCATGGCGGGAAGCCTGCCACGCCGCGGCGCCGCCGTCCACCCGGAAAGTTCACGCTTTTGCCAAAGTGTGAATTGCCGGACGGCAGGATTCCGGCTAGGATTCCGCCCTGTCATGGAACTTGCTTCCCCCGTTTCGGGCACCGGCCCCCGGTCGGTCGTCCGCCGTTGCCGGCCATCGCGCGGCTCCCGCCACCGAAGCCGTCAACGACCGGAACGGGCGGCAGCCCGTTCCGGCACGATCAACCACAACCAACCACAACCGAAAGGACATCCGGAATGGACACCGAAAAATCGATCAAGGCACTCCAGTTCTTCGTCACCGGCCTCACCGAAGGCGCCATCGTGCACCGGCTCCAGGGTCAGGCGCTCAAGGCGTCGGGCTTCGCCAAGCTCGGCGGGAAATACCTCGGGCACTTCGCCGAGGAGATGGGCTGGGTCGAAAAGATGCAGGAGCGCATCCTCGATCTCGGCGGCAAGCCCGTCTTCGAGGGGGCCAAGGCCCGCGAAATCATCGAGGACCCCGTCGAATACATCAAGGCCGACCTCGAAATCCAGGAGAAGGGCGTGACGCTCCTGCGCGACTGCGCGCTTTCCGTGGCGGACGATCCGCTCACCTTCGACCTCCTCAAGGCCTACCTCGCCGACGAGGAGGAAGACCTCTACTGGTCCCGCGGCCAGCTCGAGTTCTGCGCCAAAATCGGCATGCAGAACTATCTCGCCACCCTCGTCTAGGGACCGCCGGAGAAAACGGGGACAAGCCCCCGGAATGCACCGGACTTCCGGAATTCCGGGGTCTTGTCCCCGGATATCGATGCCGGGGAAACCGGGCTGGAAGAAACAATCAAGGAAGGAAACTGCTGCCATGAAGTTTGATTACGATGTTGCCTATCTCGGAAGCGGGCATTCCTGCTGGCACGGCGCCTTGACGCTGGCGGCGGCGGGGAAAAAGGTGGTCCTGCTGGATCACGATCTGCCGGGCGGCGCCTGCACGAACTACGGATGCGACGCGAAGATCCTGCTCGACGGGCCTTTCGAGCATCTGGAAGGGTTGCAGCGCTACCGGGACATCTGCGTGGAGCATCCGGGAACCATCGACTGGAAGACGCTGATGGCCTACAAAAAGCGGGTCCTGACGCCGTTTCCCGGGATTCTTGCCGGCATCTTCGAAACGGCAGGCCTCGATTTCATCCGCGAACGGGGAAAACTGCTGGACGCGCACGCGATCCGGGCCGGCGGCAAAACGATTACCGCCGAAACCATCGTGCTGGGCGTCGGCCAGCGGAGTGCCCGGTTGGACATCCCGGGGAAGGAATACCTGCACGACAGCCGGGAGTTCCTGGACATCGAAGAGATGCCGGAGCACCTGGTGTGCATCGGCGCGGGCATCATCTCGATGGAGTTCGCCTCGATGGCGCTGGCGCTCGGAAAGAAAGTCACTTTCCTCGAATTCCTGCCCCGGGCCCTGTCCGCCTACCCGGAAAAATACGTGAGCAAGCTCGTGGAGAAAATGACGGGCCAAGGCGCGGATTTCCACTTCGGGGAAGCCGTCTGCGGCGTGGAAAGGACGGGAACCGGCTGCAAGGTCATGGCCAAGTCCGGCCTGTGCGTCGAAGGCGATTACGTGCTGGACGCCACGGGACGCGTGGCCAACTTCGAAGACCTGGGACTCGAGGAGCTTGGCATCCCCGCCGGCCGCCGGGGCATCCGGGTCGACGGGCATCTGCGCACGTGCGTTCCCAACATCTATGCCAGCGGGGACGCCATCGACAAGGACATCCCGCGCCTGACGCCAACGGCCGAATTCGAATCGAACTACATCGCCTCCCAGATCCTCGGTCTCGACGATGCGCCAATCCGCTATCCCGCCGTGCCCAACCTCGTTTTCACGCTGCCGCGCATCGCGCAGGTCGGCGTCACCGTCGAGGAGGCGGAGAAATCTCCCGAACGCTACCGGGTCGTCGAGATTCCCTACGGCGTGCAGAACGAGTGGGTCGACAACCGCGAGCTGGACATCGACATGACCTTCATCATCGATAACGAAGGGTTCCTGGCCGGGGCCGCCCTCTACGGCAGCGAGGCGGGCACGTGGATCGATTTCCTGACGCTGGTCATCAACCAGAAAATCGGCGGCGGAGAACTCCGGAACATGATTTTCGCCTTCCCCACGCAAACGTACATGATTGCCTCGACGCTTGTTCCGCTTCTGAAAAAATGAAAGCATCGCCCGTACGAAGGAACCCCCTCCCATGAACCCCATCAAAATCCTCCCCGTCCGTTTCACCGGAAACGGTTTCATCACCCAACCGTTCGCCTGCGGCGGCGAAGGCGCCGAAGGCCTCGACCCCGCCGTCAAGTACCGCTCGTGCCTCCAGAACTGGGTCGTCGATACCGGCAGCGACGTCATTCTCGTCGATACCGGCCTGCCCGCCGAGACGTCCGACTTTGCGCCGGACCCGGACGCGGGGATTTTCGTCGGCTCGAAAATCAAGCCCTACCTCGAAGCGCTCGCCGACCTCGGCTACAAGCCGGAACAGGTGTCGAAAATCCTCATCACCCACAAGCATTCCGACCACACGGGAGAACTGCGCGCCTTCCCCAACGCCGAGATCATCTGCTCCGCCGCCGAGGCGGAGACGGACGAAATCAAGCCCTTCCATCCGACGGTTGCGACCTTCTCCGACGGCCCCTACTTCGAGTTCCCCGCCTCCCAGCGCATCGCCCCGGGCGTGACCTACCTCCCCGCACCCGGGCACACCAAGGGCAACTGCATCGTCGCGGTCGAATCGGACGGCCTGTTCTGGCTCATCCACGGCGACGTCACCTACATCGATACCGCGCTCTACGAAAACAAGCTCTCCGTCGTCTTCGAGGACCAAGCCGCCGCACGCGAAACCCTCGACCGCTGCCGCGCCTTCTGCCGCGCCCGCCCGACCGTCTGGCTCGGCACCCACACCCCCGAAGCGCCGGAAAGCCTCGAAGCGAAGCGCGTCGTGGACCTCGCGAACCCGCCCGCCGTCATTCCCCCCGGCGAAATCGTCTTCAAAACCCCGACCGGCAAATACGTCTGCTCCGTCTGCGGCTACGTGTACGACCCAGCCGAGCACGATGGCGTCCCCTTCGAGGACCTCCCCGCCGACTGGCACTGCCCCCGCTGCAAGCGCCCCAAGACCGCCTTCAACCGCGCGTAGGGAAAAGGGGCCGGCCCCAAAGCCTTCCCAAGGCCATGCCTCCCCCTGGTGGACCTCCTTCCCGTCGGTTGCGGGAGCTTTCTGGGCGGCGCAACCCGGTTTCTCGCCTCCAAAATCCTTCCGACGGGTGGCGGTGCGGGATTTCCGTGGGCGACCTTTGCCGTGCACATGGCGGGGGCTTCCTCCTGAGCCTCGTGGCGGGGCTGACCGAACATGTCGGCGGGATGGCGAGGCTCTCGCGCGACGACCTAGTCCCGCAGTGGCGACGCCTCGCGTCGGTCGTCCACGCCGCCGGCGCTCCGTTCCTCGCGCAGCTGGCGCTCGGCGGGTTCTACCGCCCCGGCGCGCGCGGGAGGGCCGTGGAGCCGGACGACCTGACGGAGGACGACCTCGCGCTCGTCGCGGACCGTTTCGCCGACGCCGCCCGCCGCGCGGCCGAAGCCGGGCTCGACGGCGTGCAGATTCACGCCGCGCACTTCTTCTTCCTGAGCCGGTTCGTCAGCCCCGCCGCGAACCACCGCGCC
>JAFSUH010000100.1 GCA_017445365.1 Kiritimatiellia bacterium
GCCCGAATGCCTCCGACGCGTTTTGCAAGGGCCTGGAGGCGAATTGCAAGGCACATCCCGCCAAAGGAGCCGACTGACATGACCTCCCAACCCGCCACCCCCGCCCTCGAACGGGTCGAAAACGGGGTCCCCGCGAGGCTTTGCCTCGTGGGGCAACCCCGCGAAACTCTCCCTCCGCGCCGCGTCTCCGCCGGGGAAACGCTCGAAGGCGTCCAGCTCTGCCCGCCCGGCGACTGGACGGCCTCCGGGAAGCTGCATCACTGCACGGAAGAGGCCCTGCAAGGGCTCTGCAACCGCTGGCAGGAATCCGGCGGCATCACGGGAAATTGCAACGCCGAAACGCCGGAAGCTTTTCGACCGGGACGGACGCGGTGTGCGGTCCTGGGTTCGACCGGCCGCCGCAACGCGCGCCGGAGTTCCGGGTGACGGGATCGGGGTAGCAATCCAACGGACGTGGGTGCCGGTTTCCATGCCGACGCTGGCGCCTTGGTGGGCTTCGAAGAACGTCCGCACGCTCTCCGGGGTGTTGACGACCTCCTCGCGGAAAAGCTGCTTTCCGTCCGGGGCGGGTCCGACGGCCTTTTGATTCTTGTTGCCGGGGTCCAGGCCGATTGTGGTAGCAGTCATGGCTGTTCTCCCGTGTTTGGTTGTCGTGCGACCCACCATGGGGAAGCACGTCCGGTTCTCCGAAGTACCGCACCTGCGGTACCGGGAGAACAGGCTTCCCCGCCTATCTTTGCGAGAGGTTTTTCCGCGTTTTTGCAATCGAAACGCATTTTGCCAATGTTTGGCGAATTTCCCTTGGTTTTGCCAATGTTCGGCAAAACCCGAAAAGCGCGCGGCGGACGGTTTTGCCAAACATTGGCAAAAAGGAGCCCGTTTTGCCGAACATTGGCAAAACGGGTTGCGCGCGCGGGTCGCGGCCGCGGAATCAGAGGTTCTTCATCTGCGGGAAGAGGAGGACGTCGCGGATGGAGTCGGAGGCGGTCAAAATCATCACCAGCCGGTCCACGCCGATGCCCAACCCGCCCGCGGGCGGCATGCCGTGCTCCAAGGCGGAAAGGAACGCCTCGTCGATCTTGCTTCCGTCGCCCGCCGCCTGCTCTTCCAGCCGCGCGCGCTGGTCGAGGGGGTCGTTCAACTCCGTGTATCCCGGGCAGAGCTCGCGGCCCTTGACCACCAGTTCGTACACGTCCACCTTCGCCGGATCGTCCGGGCAGCGCTTCGCAAGCGGCACCAGCTCGCGCGGGAGGCGCGTCACGAACGTCGGCTCCCAGAGGGTCTTTTCGATGAGTTTGTCGTACACCTCGTGAGTCACTTCGGCGTGCGACCAGTCCCCCGGGATGTCGAGCCCCTGCGCGCGGGCCCACGCGATGGCGTCCTCGCGGGACTTTTCGAACCAGTCCGCCCCGGCGTGTTCGCGGACGATGTCGTCGTACGCGACGCGGCGCCACGGGCGGGCGAGGTGGATTTCCGGCGCGGTCCCGTCGGCGGAGCCGGGGACGGTCGTGGAGCCGGTGACCGCTTCCGCCGCGGAGGAGACGAGGTCTTCGACCAAATCCATCATCGTGCGGCAATCGCCGTAGGCTTCGTAGATTTCGAGCACCGTGAACTCGGGGTTGTGCGAGCGGTCGAGGCCCTCGTTGCGGAAGTCCTTGCCGAGCTCGAAGACCTTGTCGTAGCCGCCGACGAGGAGGCGCTTCAAGTACAGCTCCGGCGCGATGCGCAGGAACATGTCCTGCCCGAGCGCTTCGTAATGCGCGCGGAACGGCGTCGCCGCGGCGCCCCCGGCCTGCGCCTGCAGGATGGGGGTTTCCACTTCGAGGAAGCCCTTGTCCTCCAGACGGCGGCGGAGGTGGGAGATGATGCGGCTCCTCGCGTCGAACACGCGGCGGACGGCGGGGTTGGCGATGAGGTCGAGCTCGCGCGCGCGGTAGCGCGTTTCCATGTCCGAAAGGCCGTGCCACTTTTCGGGCAGGGGCAGGAGGGCCTTGGAGAGCAGCTCCCACTTCGCGACGCGGACGGTCCGCTCGCCGGTGCGGGTGAGGAAGAAGGTGCCGGTGACGCCGACGATGTCGCCGATGTCGAGCTTCTTCCAGAGCGCGAAGGCGTCGTCGCCGACGGCGTTCTTCTGGACGTACAGCTGCAACCGGCCGGTGCCGTCTTGGAGGTGGGCGAACTGGCTCTTGCCCATTTCGCGGATGGCGACGAGGCGCCCGGCGACGGAAACTTCCTTGTCGGCTTCGAAGCCGTCGAGGACCTGCGCGAGCGTGCCGGTGCGCGGGAAGGCGCGGCCGAAGGGGGTCTGGCCGCCTGCGCGGAGGGCTTCGAGATGGGCGAGCCGTTGGGAGCGGAATTCCTGTTCGAGGGAGGTGAGGTTGCTGGACATGGCGCGGGATTCTAGCGGAAAAACCGCCGTTGCCAATCCCCGGCCGCGCAATAGAATGGCGCGCGTGAGAAGCGGTCTCCATACGGTGGAAGGAATTCCCGTCGCGGTCGAAAGCAAGCCCGTCCGCCACCTGCGCCTCTCCCTCCGCCCGCCGGAGGGGGCCGTGCACGTCACCGCGCCCCGGGGCGTCCCTTGGCCGGAAGTCGCTTCCTTCGTCCGCGCCCACGTCGATTGGATCCGCCGCAAGCAGCGCGAAATGGCGGCGCGCCCCCGGCCCGCCCCGCGCCTTTGGGCCGACGGCGAACCCCTCCGCGTCCACGGGAAGGATTACGTCCTCCGCCTCGTCCCTTCCCGCCGGTTTTTCTTGACATTTGACGGAACCGACGCCGTTTTCGAGTGCCCCGCCGCGGCGACGCCGTACCATCGCGGCGCGCGGCTCGCCCTTTGGATGCGGCACCTCCTGGAAGACGACCTCGCGACCCTCGTCCCCGAAGCGGAACGCCTCGCGGGTGAACATTGCGGCGACTGGCGGATCCGCGACATGACGACGCGGTGGGGGACCTGCGCGGTCCGCAAGCGGCGCATCTGGCTCGCCCTGGCGCTCGCGACGGTGCCGGAGGATTGCATCCGCTACGTCTGCGTGCACGAGCTCTGCCACTTCGCCCGTCCGCGGCACGACGCGGCCTTCCGCGCGGCGCTCGACCGCGCGCTCCCCGGCTGGCGCGCGCTCGACAGGTTCCTCGACGCGCAACCCATGCGGCGCGTCGGCCCGCCGCCCCTCCGCGGCGCGCCGGGCGGGGAATGATTGCCCGCGGCGGTGCGGTGCGCTACGGTTGCGCCATGCAACGACCCGTCGGAATCGACCTCATTTCCTTCCACACCCCCGCGTACTACCTCGCGCTCGACACGCTCGCCGGAGTCCGCGGCGCGGACCCGGCCAAGTACCACGTCGGCATCGGGCAGGACCGCATGTCCATCCCGCCGCCCGACCAGGACATCGTGACGCTTGCCGCCAACGCGGCGGCGCCGCTCCTCGCCAAGTCCGGGACCGAAAACATCGGCCACGTCCTCTTCGCGACCGAATCCTGCATCGACCTTTCCAAGGCCGCGGCGCTCTTCTGCCACGGCCTCCTGGGTCTTCCGCCGCGCTGCCGCTGCGTCGAACTCAAGGAGGCGTGCTACGCGGGCACCGCCGCCCTCAAGCTCGCGTGCGAAGTCGTCCGCAACCACCCCGACGAACGCGTGCTGGTGCTGGCAAGCGATGTCGCGCGGTACGACCTGGGGTCCCCCGGCGAACCCACGCAGGGCGCCGGGGCCGTCGCGATGCTCGTTTCCGCCGACCCGCGCGTGTTCGCGATCGAGCCGGAATGCGGCTTCCACGCCGAGGACATCATGGATTTCTGGCGGCCGACGTACCGCACCGAAGCGCTGGTCGAGGGGAAGTACTCCACGCGGATGTACCTTTCGACGCTCCGGAGCGCCTGGGAGGGGTACAAGGCGGCGAGCGGCCGCGGCCTCGCCGACCACGCGCGCTTCTGCTTCCACCTGCCGTTCACCAAGATCGCCTTCAAAGCCTTCGACCGGCTGTGCCGCTTCGAGGGAATCGAGGCGCCCGCGATGGAGGAGCAGGAGGCGCTGCTTTCGCCCGCGACGTGGTACAACCGCCAGACCGGCAACACCTACGCCGCATGCCTGTACGAGTCGCTCTGCTCGCTCCTCGACACCGCCGAGGAAGATTTGTCGGACAAGCGGGTGGGGATGTTCTCGTACGGAAGCGGCTGCATGGCCGAATACTACGCGGGCCGCGTCGTTCCCGGCTACCGCGCGCACCTCTTCGCCGCGGAACACAAGAAAATGCTGGAAGAGCGGACGGAGCTCACGTACCGGCAGTACGAGGACATCTACACCTACGGCATCCCGCAGGACGGCGACAGCCACCTGATGGCGCCGTACCGCTCCGGCCCGTTCCGCCTCGCGGGGCTCGAAAACCACAAGCGGCGGTATGAACGGGCGGAGTAGCCGCGCCGCGGCGTGCCTGGCCGCGGCGCTCGCGTGCCTGGCGGGTGCGGCCGCCGCGGAATGGACGGCGGCGGGCATCGAAGTCGGCCCGCCGTCGCTTTCGGTGTCGCACGAAGTGCGGCAGGCCCTCGCCCGCGCGGAAGCGTGGCTGGCGGCGCATCCGGGGGAGGAACCGGAGATTGCGGAGGCGCGCGTGCCGGAAAGCCGGGAGGCGGCGGAAGCGCTGTTGTGCGGGGAGGGAGCGGACGACTTGCGCGCGCTCGCGGGGGCGGTGGGGGAACTGGCGGCGTCGGGGGAAAGCCTCGTCTTTCCCGGCGGGGTGGGGGAGAGCTGGCGGGCGCTCGTGGCGCGGAAGCTGGTGCTCGCGCAGAAAGTCGCGCCGGACGGAACCGGCTGGTGGGAAGACCCGGCGGGGGAGGGGAGCGACCCGCGCGCCGCGACGCTGTTGGCCGTCCGCATCCTCCGCACCGCCTACGGCCTGCCCTCCCCGCCGCGGGACTGAAAGCGGCGAACGGCACCGGGGCGCCTTCGGCTTGCCTTGGGGGGCGGCGGCATGCGAGAATCCCGGCGTTTTCCCACCAAAGGAGCCCCCATGCGACGTATCCTTTTCCCCGCCTTCTTCGCCCTCTCCCTCGCCCTGCTCGCCGGTTGCGGCGAGACCTTCACGACATACCCGAACATCTTCGCGGCCGCCGAAAAAGGCGACCTGGGGGACGTCAAAAAGCACCTCGCCAACGCCTTCGACGTCGATTCCCGCTCCGAAACCGGCGCCACCGCGCTCTTCTTCGCCGTCGCGGGCGGGCACCGCGACGTGGTCGAGTACCTCGTTGCCGCGGGCAGCGACGTCAACGCCAAGGACTCCAAGCGCGCCGTCCCCCTCACCACGGCCATCCGCGTCAACCAGCCGGAACTGGCGACCTTCCTCGTCGCCGCCGGGGCCGCCGTCTCCACCGCCGACCGCACCGCCCAGCTCTTCTGGGCCGCCCATACCAACGAGCAGGAACGCCTGACCCGTTTCGCCGACGCCTGCGCCGCCGCGCTCGAAGCCGCGTCCTACGGCCGCGAGGACGACTGGATCCAGCAGCGCGCCCGCGGCGTTCCCGTGGACGTGCGCGACAAGACCGGCCGGACGGCCCTGATCGTCGCCGCGCAGAACGGCCAGACCGATTTCTGCCGCCGCCTCCTCGACGACGGCGCGGACGTTTCCGCCATCGACCGCGAAGGCGACACCGCCTTCATGCGCGCGGCCGAGGCCGGGAAGATCCAGACGGCCGAACTGCTCCTTTCGAAGGGGGCGAAGGTCAACGCGACGGACCGCGCGGGGCGGACCGCGCTCATGCTCGCCGCCGCCAAGGGGGACTACGCCGCCGTCCGGTGGCTCCTCGACCGCGGCGCGAAGGCCAAGATGCAGGACAAGGACGGGAACACCGCGCTCAAGCTCGCCGCGCGCAACGGCCGCAGCGACGCCGTCAAGATGCTCGTCGCCCACGGCGCGAACGAGGCGAGGAAGACCGAAGCTCTCATGGCGGCGGTTTCCGGCGGGCACCTCAAGATCGCCGACTGGATCCGCGAGCAGGGGGCGGACGGCGGCGAAGCGTTGCGCTGGAGCGCCGAAAACGGCTATCCCGACGCGGTGACGTTCTTCCTCGACAAGGGCGTGCCGGTGGACGCGGGGACGCTCTGGAAGAAGACGCCGCTCATGTGCGCGGCGTTCGGCGGGCACCTGCCCATCGTCGAGATGCTGCTCGACCGGGGCGCGGACAAGAACGCGTTCGACACGTTCGGGAAGAGCGCGATGGTCTACGCCGCCGGGCAGGGCAACTGGCCGGTGGTGACGTACCTGGTGGAAGCGGGCGCGACGATGGAGACGCACGCGTGGAACGGGTGGTCGCCGTTGGTGTTCGCGGCGAAGACGGGGCAGATCAAGATGGTGCAGTACCTGGTCGAGAACGGCTCGGGCGGGGAGAACCTGGACCGGGCGCTGATCTGGGCGTCGCGGCAGGGGTACCTGCCGGTGGTGGCGTACCTCGTCGAAAAGGGCGCGGACGTGAACGCGAAGGAGCGGACCTACACGCCGCTGAAGTACGCGGCGCGGCAGGGGCACCTGGACGTGGTGAAGTTCCTGGTGGAGCACGGGGCGGACGTGAACCAGCGCAACTGGGCGGGGCGGACGGCGATGACGTACGCGGAAATGAACGACCGGACGGCCATCGTGGCGTATCTCAAGGCCAACGGGGCGAAATAGGGGAAAAGAAGCAAGAAGCAAAAAAGGAAGAAGCAAGACGTGAGAATGCGCGGCGGGTTTCCGCCGCGCGTTTTTTGATTTTGCCAAACCTTGGCAAAAACGGGGCAATTTTGCCGAACATTGGCAAAATGCCTTTTGGCGCGGCCGGTTGCCGCGGGCGGAAAACAACGCACGATCCGCGAGGCACAGAGAGTTTTCGGAGGGGATTTTGGGGGATGGGCTTCCAGCCGCGTGACTGCGGGGGAGGGACCCGCTTGTCGGGGCCGTGGAATGCAAGCCGACGCCTTGCGGGGGCGGCGCCCTGGCGGGGTGATGCGGGCGGGCAGGGTGCCCCCGGGCGGCGGCGGGATTTCGGCGGACCGGTTGACCGGAAGACCGGATTGGCCTTGCGGGGTTCCCGAAGGGAAAGAAAACGTTTGCCCTTCCCTTCGGGAATCCGCCCGTTTCCAACCCGGTCACCCGATCAACCGGCTTCCCGGTCAACCGGGCAACGCCTGACCTTCGCGTGGTGCCTCTCCTTCCCGCGACAGCGTTGAGACGCGGCGCGGCGGGAGATGCGCCCTCCCGTGATTCGGCTTTGGACACGGGACAAGGAAGCGGGGCTTGCAACGGGGTGGGGGGAACGGGCAAGATGGCAATGCCCCCGTGAAGCATCGGGGTGAAAGGACACGAAGATGACCCTGAAACGCATGAAACATTGGCTTGGAATGCTGGCACTGGCGACATGGGCGGCGACATCCGCCGCGGAGGTGTCGGTCACCAACGTGGTCGTGCACCAGCGGTACCCGTGGAACGGGATGGTGGACATCGACTACGAGGTGGTGGCGGACGACCCGGAGGCGGACGTGTGGGTGTGCCCCAACGGAGTGGACGCGGACCGTGGCACGATGATTCCGATGCTGGCGCTCTCCGGGGACGGGGCGAACGGCGCGGTGAAGCCCGGAACGCACCGGATGACATGGAACGCGGACGCGGATGCGCCGGAATACCACACGCGGAACTTCCAGGTGTCGATGACGGCGGTGGTGGGCGCGTCGCTGTATCTGGTGGTGGATTTGAGCGGAGGGCCGGAGGCGGAGAGCTATCCGGTGCGGCACTCGGGGACGGGGCCGGACCTCGCGGACGACGGATGCCGGACGACGAACCTGTGGTTGCGGCTGGTGCCGCCGGGGACCTTCACCATGGGCAGTCCGACCAACGAACTGGGGAGGCTCAGCGACGAAAAAGAACACGAGGTGACGCTTTCGGAGCCGTTCTATCTCGCCATCTTCGAATGCACGCAGAAACAGTACGAACTGGTGATGGGGACGAATCCGAGCTATTTCACCAACGCGACCTGCTACGCGACCCGGCCGGTGGAGAAGGTGAGCTACAACTCCCTGCGCGGGACGCTGGCGGGGGCCAACTGGCCGGCGCACCGGCAGGTGGATGAAGAGTCGTTCTTCGGAAAACTGCGGTCGCGGACGGCGCTCGAATTCGATTTGCCGACGGAAGCTCAGTGGGAATACGCCTGCCGGGCCGGGACGACGACGGCCCTCAACAACGGAATGAATCTGACGGCGACCAACAATTGCACGAATTTGTCGGCAGTGGGACGGTATCAGGGCAATCGCTCTTCCAGCGGCTCCGCTTCTTCGACGACGGATTACGGGACGGCGGAAGTGGGAAGCTGCCTGCCGAATGCGTGGGGTTTCTACGACATGCACGGGAATGTGTGGGAGTGGTGTTTGGATCGGTACGCATCGAATTTGGGAACGGCGGCGGTGACGGATCCGGAAGGGGCTTCGTCCAACTCGAACCGCGTGCGGCGCGGCGGGAGTTGGGCCAGCGACGCACAGGCCTGCCGTTCCGCGTATCGCAATGACCCCAAGAGCCCGTCAACCGCGAACACCTCCACGGGCTTCCGCCCCGCCCTGGCCCTGCCTCGATGATGTGCGCGCGACGGTGCGCCGACCGCCGTGGCAGGCGTTGCGACACGGGGACGGTGGCGGCTGTCTGCAGGGCGGGGAACCCGACGCGCCATCCAGGTTGTTTCCCCGCGACAAACAAGGTCATTTCCCCGGAATCCCTACTCCATGCAATCAGGAATCCACCCATGAAAAAGAGAGTTCTTCCTGCACTGTTCCTTGCCGTTGCGTTGCCTGCTCTGCCCGTGCGGGCGGTCGTCGGGTGGGGGAGCGCCCGGTCCGAAGGGGGGCGGCTGGACTTGCGGGCGGAGGGGACGCTGGGGCGGGCGCTGGCGTGCGGCACGGAGTGGAAAGGGACGCCGGACGGGACGGGCGGGGAAGCGTGGGAGACGACGGCGCTCTCCGAGGGGTGGCAAACGGTTGAAAGCGGA
>JAFSUH010000101.1 GCA_017445365.1 Kiritimatiellia bacterium
AAGGAAGAAGTGCGGATGTGTCCCGTCCCGGTATAGGTTGACACTTGTCGTTCACCCCGATACAGGAGAATCCAAGTGCCATGAAGGACAGACACGGCTACAGCAAGGCGTTCAAGCTCCACGTCATGGAGGAACTGCGGGACGGCAAGTGGAAATCCCAAGCCGATGCCGCAGCGGCCTACGGCCTTCCGCAGTCGTACATCCACAAGTGGATGCGCCAGCTCGGCTTCGAACACCTCAAGGGAAGGACCATCCACGTGAAAACCCGCACCGAACTCGACGAAATCAAGCGGCTCAAGGCCGGGAACAAGCTCCTCAAGGAACGGCTGGCGGACGAGGTCGTCGACCACAAGATCGACGAAGTGACGCTGCAAATCGTCTGCCGCAGGCTCGGCACCACGCCCGAAGAAGCAAGAAAAACGGCAAGCGGGAAATAGCTTGGGCCGCGGCCGGGCTTCTTCCGCGCTCGGTGGCCCGCATCTGCCGGGCGCTGGGCATGATCCGGCAGAACTTCTACAAGGCCCGGAAGGAGCGCAAGCGCCGGGAGAACCGGGACGACCTGGTGCTGGCGCTCGTCCGGCAGGAACGGGCGGTCAACCCGCGGGCGGGGACGAAGAAGGTGCTGGCGGCCATCCGGCCGGAGCTGGCGGAAGCCGGCGTTCCCATGGGGCGGAACCGGCTTGGGGCGCTCCTCAAGCGCAACGGCCTGCTGGTGGAGAAACGGAAATCCTTCCGGTGCCGGACGACGCGGCGGGACCCGTCGCTTCCGCCGTCGCCGAATCTCGTCAAGGACATGGCTTTTCGACGCGCCCAACCAAGTGGTCTGCACGGACATCACGTACATCGACACGGACGAGGGCTTCCTCTACCTGTCGCTGGCGATGGACATGTTCGCCCGGGACATCGTCGGGTGGGCCGCGAAGGACACGCTGGGGACGGAAGGGCCGCTGGCGGCGCTGGAGATGGCGGCGAAGACGGTTGGGGCGGTGGAGGGAGTCGTGGCGTTCTCCGACCAAGGGTGCCAGTACGCCTCGCATGCCTACCGGGAGAAGCTGGCGGAGCTGGGGTGGATATCGAGCATGACGGAGGAGAGGCACTGCTGCGAGAACGCGAAAGCGGAGCGGCTCAACGGGATTCTCAAGGGGGAATACTTCCTCGACCGGAGGTTCCGGACGAAGGCGGAAGCGGTCGAGGCCATCAAGGAAACGGTGTGGATTTACAACCACCGGCGGCTGCACGAAAAGCTGGGGTACAAGACGCCTGCGCAGTTCCGGGCGGAATGGGGGAAGAAAGCGGCGTAGGAAAGCGGAACGGGGGAAAGCGCGGCTGGCCGTCCCGCCCCCGGCGGGCGGCGGCGCTGCGCGCCTGCCCCTGCGGGGCCGCCCTTGGGGGCGGGACGGCCAGCCGGAAGCGGACGTGGAAGAGCGGAGCCACCCGGCCCGGCCCGCCTGCTCCGGCAACCTCCGCTACCTCCCGAAAATCCCCATCGGAAGTGACAACTTTTTCCCGGGACTTGACA
>JAFSUH010000102.1 GCA_017445365.1 Kiritimatiellia bacterium
ACAAGGAAAACAACCGAAAATTGCGTTTTTCGTAATCTCGCACCGGAGGCGAAAGGAAGAGTTCCCCGGGGAAGCGCCGCTCGCGCACTTCGAGCTGGGGCGCGAGAAGGAGCCGACCGCGGCGGAAGCGGCGGAGCTGGCCTTCAAGCTGCGCGGCGCGGGTTGGCGCGTGGACCAAAGCCAGCTCGAAGAGGCGACCGGCTACACGCTCGAGCGGGAGGAACAATCCGCGGGCGGTTTCGGCAATTTGCCAATGCTCGGCAACAAGGCCGGAGTTGAACAGTTGAAAAGTTCCGAAGTTGAAAAGTTGGCTGACGCCAAGTTGAAAAGTACCGGAGTTGAAAAGCTGAAAAGTTCCGATTTCCACCTTTCAACCTCTCAACCTTTCAACCTTTCAACCGGCGAAACCAACCTTTCAACCGGCGAAGCCGAACCTTTCAACCCTTCCCCTCTTCAACTCTTCAACCGGCGCGACGGCGCGCTGCTCCGCTCCTTCGCGGCGGATACTTCCGAAGCGGCGAAGCGTTTGGCGGTGCTCCTGGAGAAAGCCGACGCCGGGGAAGACATCGCGGAAGAAGCGCGCAAGCTCGCGGAAGAACTGCCGGGCCTGATGCCGGAAGAACCGGCCATGGCCGACGAACTCGCCGCCGCGATGGCGGAAGCTTTCGCCGGGGAAATCGAAGCCGCAAAGGACGCAGAGGACGCAAAGGAAGGGAAGCTGGCGAACGCGGAAGAGGGGGAAATCACGCAGGAAATGGCGGAACGTTTCGTGAGGAGCTTGCCCGACGATGGCTGAACACTGCCCAAAAGACGGCGGCTGGATCGGCGATGCCGGTTGCACGCATCCGAACCATGAGCATTCCGAGTTCGTGAAGGGATTGCTTGCCGGCAAGCCCCGGGAAATCACGCCGAAGGAGTGCGACGCCCTGTTGCGGGAAGGCGTTTACGTCGAAAGTTCCGAACACCGCCGCGTCGGGTTCGGCAAATCGCTGCTCAAACACATCGAATCGCACGGGCGGCGCGACGCGGAGGAACGGAAACGGAACATCCTCTACGCCATCGCGACGGTGAAAAGCACGAAACCGGTCAAGCACGACGAAGAAGGCTTCGCTGGACGCGTCAAATGGGTGAACAAAAACTACAAGGACAAAATCATCCTGGTGGTTTCGACTCCGGAAACCCGTGCGAAGAAGGACGCGGCCCTGGACATCGACTACGTTTTCACGATCCGGAAGGAGAGAAAGCCATGAGCCCGGCCGGTTGCCCATCGCTCCCCGGAAGGTTGACGCGCCGTCCCGCTGCTTCAGGGGTTCGCCGCCTTGTCAAAGCAGGTCGCTCGCTCCGGGCGGATCTCACGGCTTTCGCGGAAGCGACTCCTGGCCGTTTCGATTGCAATCACCCTACCACCGCGCCCGCGAAAGGCAAGGGGATTTTGCCCAAGCCCTACTTCGAGCGCGGCGGCGTGACGCTCTTCCACGGCGACTGCCTGGAATTGATGAAGACACTCCCGGATGGGTCCGTGGACATGATTTGCGCCGACCTCCCCTACGGGACCACAGCCTGCCCCTGGGACAGGCGCTTCCCCATGGAGCCGCTGTGGGAGCAATTCTGGCGCGTCGCCAAACGCAACGCCGCCATTTGCCTCTTCGCCCAGCAGCCGTTCGCCACCGACCTCATCAATGCCGCCCGCAAGTGGTTCCGGTACGAATGGGTGTGGGTCAAGACGAGAGCCGGCGGCCCTCTCAACGCGAAGAAAATGCCGCTGCGGGGCCACGAACTGGTGCTGGTGTTTTACCGCGCATTGCCCACCTATCATCCGCAGATGCGAAAGGCAAAAGCGCTTAGGGGAAACCTATATTACAGGCCCCGCCAGCCGGGGTCGGGGGACTCGGAGGTCTACGGATGTCGCGCCAGCGTGCGTGATTGGCGTGAAACGGGCATGCGTTATCCCGTGGATGTCGTCACGATCAAATCAAAGGCGCAGCAGTGCCGGCATGCGCCTACGGAAAAGCCGGTCGAGCTGCTTGAGATGTTGGTGCGGACCTACACGGATCCTGGCGAACTCGTCCTGGACCCGACGATGGGGAGCGGAAGTTGCGGCGTGGCGTGCGCGAACGCGGGGCGGCGGTTCGTGGGGATGGAAAAGGACGCGCACTTCTTCGAATTGGCCGCCAAGCGGCTGGAAGCCGCATCCCCCAAGGAGGAAAGATGAACTTGCAGGAACGGAACGAAGTCCTCGCCGTCGCGCGCATCCTCCGCTGCCCGCCGTCGCGCATCGCTTGCGCCGGGGGCTTCGACCTCGACCGCATCGACCGGCTCCTCGCCACCCGGGGGCAG
>JAFSUH010000103.1 GCA_017445365.1 Kiritimatiellia bacterium
AGAGGACCGGCGGGCGCGGCGGGGGTGCGAGCGCGCCGTCCGCCGGAGCGGCGGGGGCGGCGGGCGGGTCGCCGAGAAAGGCGCCGATGTACTTCCGCGCGGTGTCGATGCCGTTTTCCCCGGCCAGGATGCCGTCGCCGGTCCGTTTTCCGCGGATGCGGACGGGGAGGTGGTGCTGTCCCGCGAGGCGGAGCAGTTCGCGCTCGAGGTACGGGGAGAGCTCCTCGAACGCGAGCACTTCGTCGGTCTCGCGCAGGATGGCGAGGGCGAAGTCGTCGGGGAACGGGTGGGGCGTCGCGATGCGGACGAGCCGCGCCGGTTCCGCGTCCGCGGGGCGGGTTGCGAGGAAATCCTTGGCATACGCCCAACTGACGCCGCCCGCGAAGACGGCCTTCCGGCCGGAGCCTTCGACCGACTGAAAGCGGTACGAGGAAAATTCCTTGCCGATTTCGGGGTTGCGCCGCTCGATTCTTTCGTGCGCCATGCGCGAGAACTTGGGGAAAATCACCCAGCGGAGCGGGTCCTTGGCGAAGCCCGCGGCGGCGGGCGGCGGCGGAAGCGGCTCGTCGGGGATGGCGGCGTACGCATGGCAGACGCGCGTCGTCGGGCGGAAGAGGACCGGCGTGTGCCACTTTTCCGAGCACGCAAAGGCGTCCTGGATCATTTCGTACGCCTCTTCCGGCGTCGCCGGGTCGAAGACGGGGATGCGCGCAAAGTCGCCGAACGCGCGCGAGTCCTGCTCGGTCTGCGAGGAGATGGGGCCGGGGTCGTCGGCGGAGACGACCACGAGCGCGCCCTTGACGCCGACGTAGGCGAGACTCATGAGCGGGTCGCTTGCGACGTTGAGGCCGACCATTTTCATGGTGACGAGCGTGCGCGCGCCCGCGTAGGCCGCCCCGGCGGCGATTTCCATCGCGGCCTTCTCGTTGACGGACCACTCGACGTGGACGCGGGCCGGGTCGGAGGAAGCGGCGACGGCGGAAAGGATTTCGCTCGACGGGGTTCCGGGATACCCGCAGGCGAGGGAGACGCCCGCCTTGACGGCCCCGCGGCCGATGGCGGCGTTTCCCATGAGGTAGAGGCTCTTGGCAGGAAAACGGTTCATTTCGAATCGCGGGGGAACTTACGGGGACGCCCGCCGCAATTCAACCGCATTTTCGGAGATGCGGTCCCGGTCGTGCGGAAGGGCGGGAAAAAACGGAGTGCGGGATTGCGGGAATTCGGCGAAGGCGGGCCGGGCCTTGTCCCCGCCGCGCACGAAAGCTTCGCGCTGCGTCCGCAAAGTGCCGCACATCGAACCCCATTGAAGCCGCTTCGCGGGCATGGAAAACGGGTTGGGGAGCCGCAAAGGACGCAAGGGACACAAAGAAATCTCGCACGGAGGCACCGAGACACAGGGGTTTTTCGGAGGTGCGGCATCTTGCCGCGCATTTGAATTGAAAAGAAAGAAGACTCACACAGAGGCACCGAGGCACAGAGAGTTTTCGCCAGGATCCCGGGGGAAGCAAGAAGTAGAGGAGGAAGAAGTCGAGGCTTTTCCCGCTTGACGGGAGGGGCGGGGATTGGTTTGCTTGGAATCGAGTTTTCGTTTCCCCCCCCCCCCACAGGAAAGCCTTTCCCATGGAAAAACACCTGAAAGAAAAGATTGCCGTCGGCGTGGCGTTTGCCTTTCTGGCGGGAGGTCCGCTCGCGTGGGGGTTTCCGACATGGA
>JAFSUH010000104.1 GCA_017445365.1 Kiritimatiellia bacterium
CGGCGCGGGCCTCTCGGCGTCCTCCGTCCTGACCGTTTGCATCAATACCATCGTCCGCGAGAACCGCATTCCCTTCATCATCGAAGGCCCTCCCCGTCCCAACCCCGAGACCCTTGAAGCCATCGCCGAAGGCGAACGCCTCGCCGCCGACCCCGACGCCCCCACATACACCGACCTCGACCGGCTTTGGGCCGACCTCGCCAAATGACGCTCGCCGTCCGCCACACCACCGCCTTCAAGCGCGACTACAAGCGCCTCCTGCGCCGCGGACTCCCCGTCGCAAAACTCCACGCCGTCGTCGCGCGCCTCCGCGAAGGACTTCCCCTCCCGCCCGCCAACCGCGACCACGCCCTCACCGGCGACTACACCGGCCACCGCGAATGCCACATCGCCCCCGACTGGCTTCTCGTCTACAAAATCCACGCCAACCTCCTCATCCTCGAACTCACCCGCACCGGCACCCACGCCGACCTCTTCGGCAAGTAGCTCCGTCCCCGCAGCTTCGCCCTCCCCCGCCCCCGTTTTTGCCCCCGCCCCCGTTTGCAAGGTACCCTGTGTGCCTTTCTTTTTCGCCTAACCGGTGCAAATGGCAAATCCGGCTTTTCCATTTGCGCCAATTCCCTCCCCGGGCTATTCTCCAACCCGCAATCCACGAAAGGTCCCAGCCATGATTCCCCGCGCCATCCACCCCTTCGTCCGCAAGCTCGCCGGTTTCTATCCCGTCGTCACCATCCTCGGTCCCCGCCAGAGCGGCAAAACCACCTTGGCCAAGGCCCTCTTCCCCCGCCACGAATACCGCAGTCTGGAGGCCGAAGACATCCTTCTGGCCGCCCGCGACGACCCCCGCGGCTTCCTCGCCAACGGCACCAAGCCGATGGTCATCGACGAAGTCCAGCGCTTCCCGGCCCTCCTCGCCTACATCCAGGAAATGGTGGACGCCGACGGAGGAAAAGGCCGGTTCGTCCTGACCGGCTCCCAGCAACCCGCCCTGGCCGCGGCCATCGGGGAATCCCTCGCGGGCCGCACCGGCATCTGCGAACTCCTGCCCCTCTCCCTCGCCGAACTGGCGGCCGCGGGCCTTGCCGCCGGTGCCTCCCGCGACACCCTCCTCTGGCGCGGCTTCATGCCCCGCCTCTGGGCCGGCGACGACGCCATCGACCCGCCCGCCTACTACCGCGACTACTTCCAGACCTACGTCCAGCGCGACGTCCGCCGCCTCGTGAACATCCAGGACCTCGACACCTTCGGCGTCTTCCTCCGCCTCCTCGCCGGACGCGCCGGACAGCTCCTCAACCGCGACTCCCTCGCCCGCGACGCCGGCATCTCCGTCCCCACCGCCGTCAAGTGGCTCAACGCCCTCGAAGCCTCCTTCCTCGTCTTCCGTCTCCGCCCTTGGCACGGCAACCTTTCCGCCCGCCAGATCAAGTCCCCGAAAATCTACTTTTCCGAACCCGGCCTCGCCGCCTGGCTCGTCGGCATCCGCGACGCCTCCCAGATTGCCGCCCATCCCCTCGTCGGCAGCCTCTTCGAAAACCTGGTCGTCGCCGAAGCCCGCAAATCCCGCCTCAACCGCGGACTCGACCCCGACATGTGGTTCTACCGCAACGCCAAAGGCACCGTCGAGGTGGACCTTCTCCTCGAAGACGCCGGGCGCCTCCATCCCCGCGAAATCAAGGCCTCCTCGACCTACTCCGGCCACTTCCGAAAAGGCCTGGCCGCCTTCGCCGAAGCCGTCCCCGCCGCCGCCCCGAAAACCGTCTACGCCGGGCGCACCCTCGGCGACCTCGCCGTCGACTTCCGCGACACCCCCGCCTGGTGTCCCTGAAGCGCGGCTTCCGTCCTGCCACTCGCGCAACCTTCCCCTTTCGGGGGTGCGGCATCTTGCCGCGCTGTCCGAAAACCTCGCCTTCCTGCTGCTTTCTCCCCGTGCACCCGCCCCATTCCCGAAAACAAACCGGACCTTCCGACGACGATTTCAAGAATTTCGCCATTCAATCCGAAAAAGGCACTGCGCCCCCCGCACGCGTTCCCCGCCGCCAATCCCGGTGCCACGTTCTCCACCGTCACGCCGGACAACTTCGACGCGTTCCTCCTGTAACCGCCTTCCCCCGCCATTGCGGATTCCGCGCCCCCTTCGCGGGACATCCCGGTCCCGCCATCCCGCCAAATGCGCGGACCGCCGCCGCGCCATCGCGCAGTAAAAACCGGAGGGAGCACCCCGCCGTCTCCAGCCGGGATTCACCACATTTCCAGCCGTCTCTTCAAATCTTTCCGGAACTCTTCTTCTTCCTTGGCTTCCCAGTGCGCGACGGCCGCTTCCAATGCTTCCTGCAGGCGCTCTTCGCCCGGAAGGGAGACGGGGGGGGCCGACGGTGGCCGGAGCGCTTCCGGCTCCGGCACGGAATCGGGAAGCGGGGCCGGATGCCTTCCCGTTGCCCATCCCCATGCCGCCAGGGCGGCCACCACCGTGCACGCGAGCGCCATCCATGCGGCGTTGCGGGACCAATGGCGGCGGCGGATGGCGCGGGCGAAAGAGGCGGCATCCGCGTAGCGCTGGCGGGGGAGGCTTCCCGTCGCCCGCCGGACGATCCGTTCCCACGCGCGCGGCGGCTTCCCGCCGAAACACTCGTCGGCCAGGATGCCCAGCGCATGCACGTCCGTCGCCGGGGTCGCGGCGCCGCCCGCGAACTGTTCCGGGGCGGCGTAGCCGGGCGTCCCCACGCCCACTTCGCGGCCGTCCACCACCGAAGGCGACACCCGCCCCGCCGCCGTTTCCGCCGCCGCGGTCTCGCCCGTGCGCTTGAGGAGGCCGAAATCGATCAAGACCGCATGGCCGTCCGACGCGCGGCGGAGGATGTTCCGCGGCTTGAGGTCGCGGTGGACCCAGCCGCGCCGGTGGAGTTCCTCCGTGCCGCGCGCCACGTCCAGGAGGTAGGCCGCGACGGCCGCGTCCGTGGAGGGCAAGGGGTACTCTTCCAAGAGCTCCATCGCCACCCACGCCCGGCCCTCTTCCTCGCCCGTTCCGTAGAACGCCGGGAATGCCGGTCCCGGCGACTCCATCAAAAAGCGCGACTCGCGGTCGAAGCGCTCCCGCGGCCCCTCCCCGCCTTTCCGCAGCACTTTCAGGACGGCCGCCGTCCCCAAGCGCCGGTGCCGCGCGCAGTACACCTCGGCGCTCCCTCCGCGGCCGACGAAGCCCGCCACGATCCATTCGCCGACCTTCCGGCCTTCGCGCCACAGGCGGTCCGGGGGCGCGGCTTCCGCCGTCGCGCCCGTCCGGGCCAGCCAGGCTTCCAGGCCGCCGTCAAGATCAGGGGACTCCGACATGTTCCAGCCTCTCCACCAGTTCGCGCAAGCGCGCGGTCATCCGCTTTTTCGCCTGGTCCACCGCGTCGCGGGTCGCGAGGAGCGACGAAGCCACGTCCGCGGATTTCTCGCCCAGCAAGGCCGTGCGCACGAACATCTGCTTGTGCCGGGCGTTGAGGGACGGGTCCGCGAGCAACTGCTCCAACGCCACCGCGTACACCGTCTCGCGCCACGCCGCTTCTTCCGCCGCGTCCGGCGCGGTCGCGTCCTCCGCCGTTGCTTCGGCATGGCGCCGTTCGAGGCGTTTGCGGCGGTCCTCGGCGCGCAGCACGCCCAGCGCCTTGTGGCGGAGGACGCCCGTCAGGAAATTGTGGAACGTGCCCTTCCGGTCTCCGTCCGCGACGTAGTCGGGGAGCGCCTTCATCACCCCCAGGAGCGTCTCCTGGATCAGCTCGTCGGCCTCCAGCCCCGGGAAGTTGCCCAGGAGGTACACCTCCATCATCGGCCGGTATTTCGCGACGAATTCCGTCCAGCGCGGATGGTCGGCCGCCCCGGAAATCTGCTTGAGCATCGTCGTGGAAGTCCCGGGAACGGGGAAGGCGACCTTGTCCGTCATGCCCGTTCCTTCCGCGCCGCCGCGTTGGCGGCTTGTCTTTTGGAGTCCGTCCATGCCGCGATTTTCCATGCCAGAAGCCTCTTCCGCAACACGAAAACAGCGCAAAGGGCCGGAACGCGGAAAGCCATCCAACCCGCTTCGCGGACATGGAATGAGGCCGGAAGATGGCCTGTTTTTTCCGTAATCTCGCACAAAATTCCGTAATCTCGCACTTTGCGGATGTGGCGACGGTGTCCCCGCCGTCGTGCTTGCAAAACCTTCCCTCGGAGACGCAGAGAGTTTTTGGACAGGATTTACAGGATTGACAGGATTTTGGGGATGCGACTTCCAGTCGCGTTTCGGTGAGGGGGCTTCGCGTGTCGCGGCCCAAAAAGTCTCGCGCGAAGTCCGCGAAGTTCGCGAAGATTTTGACATCGAAAACCATGGAAGCCCGCTTTGCGGACATGGAATGAGGCCGGAAGATGGCCTGTTTTTCCGTAATCTCGCACAAAATTCCGTAATCTCGCACGTTGCGGATGTGGCGACGGCAGGGACCTTTTCCGTTTCAATTTGAGTGCGCGACAAGCTTTGGGGTCCCCGCGAAGCTTGCTTCGTGGGGCTTTCTTGGGGTCCCCGCGAAGCTTGCTTCGTGGGGTTTTCTTGGGGTCCCCGCGAAACTTGCTTCGTGGGGCTTTGCCGCATCTCCGAAAGTGCGTCTCCGCGGAAAGTCCTTTGCGTCTTTTGCGGTCCCTTCGCGCACGGGAAACAAAAAACCGCGCCTTGCGGGGCGCGGTCTTTCGCGGGGCGGGGAAAAAATCTACTTTTCTTCCGCTTCGGCCTTCTTGGCGGCTTTCTTCTTCGGCGCGGGGGGGACGTAATCGACCCACTCCAGAATTGCCATCTCGCTCGAATCGCTCATCCGCTTGCCGAGCTTCAGGACGCGCGTGTACCCGCCCGCGCGGCCTTCCATCGCCTTGACGACCGGGCCGAAAAGCTCGCGGACCGCGTCTTCGTCGTGGATGCGGGAGAGCACCAGGCGCCGGTCCGCCAGCGTGCCGCCGCGGGCGATGGTGACCAGCCGGTCGGCCAGCCGCTTCGCCGCTTTCGCCTTCGGCAGGGTCGTGCGGATGCGTTTCTTCAAAATCAGGTGGCTGAGCTGGGAGGCGAACAGGGCTTCCCGCTGGGCCGTCGTGCGGCCGAGTTTCACGGTGTTTTTCTGGTGGCGCATGGAAATCTCCTTACTGCTGGTTGGGTTGGTCGGCCGCGGCGCGTTCCGCATCGGCCTTGTCGATGGCGGCGCGGATTTCCTCGTCGAAGACCATGCCGAGACCCAAGCCCTTTTCCTTGAGCTTGTCCTTGATTTCGTTCAGGGACTTCTTGCCGAAGTTGCGGTACTTGAGCATTTCGTTCTCGGTCTTCTGCGCGAAGATGCCGACCGTGGTGATGTTCGCGTTGTTCAGGCAGTTGGCCGCGCGGACCGACAGCTCGATTTCGTTGACGGACGTGCAGAGCTTGCGGACGAGCTCTTCGCGTTCCGGGTTGCTCATTTCCGCCGGTTCGGCGCTTTCGACCAGGTCCTTGTTGAAGTTGACGAAAACGTCGAGGTGGTGGCGGAGAATCGCCGAAGCGGTCGTCAGGGCCTCTTCCGAGCCGATGCGGCCGTCGGTCCAGATTTCGAGGCTCAGCCGGTCGTAGTCGGTGCGGCGGCCGACGCGGGTGTTCTCGACGTCGTACTTGACGCGGCGGACGGGCGAGTACAGCGTGTCGATGGGAATCACGCCGATTTCCTGGTCCGGGCGCTTGTTCCAGTCCGCCGGGGCGTACCCGCGGCCGATCTTCACTTCCACCTCGGCCTCGAAGACGCCGTCGGTGTCGAGCGTGCAGATGTGCCAGTCGGGATTGAGCACGACGCAGGAGTTGTCCACCTTGATGTCCCCGGCGGTCACTTCGCCCGGGCCCTTCACGGAGATGCGGAAAGTCTTGGGGGTGCGGCTGTAGAGCTTCAGGAGCACTTTCTTGAAGTTCAGCACGATGTCGGTGACGTCTTCGATGCACCCGGGCAGGTGGCAGAACTCGTGTTCGGCGCCCTGGATGCGGATGGAGGAAATGCTCGCGCCTTCCAGCGAGGAGAGGAGGACGCGGCGGAGGGAGTTGCCGAGGGTGCGACCGTAGCCGGATTCGAAGGGTTCGGCAACGAATTTGGCGTAATTTTCGTCATGCCCGTCGTCCACGCGTTTGACCTGGCGGGGCATTTCGAAGCGTTCGAGGCGTGTGCTCATGTGTTCAGGGGTCCTTTCCAGTCCGGTTCGTCGGTCGGACGTATGGCGGTGTCTCTAAAAGGGGGTGGAACGTCAAAAACTACTTGGAGTACAACTCGACGATGAGCTGCTCGTTGACGACCGGCGCGATTTCCTCGCGGGTCGGGACGTGCAGGACTTCGGCCTTCATCGCGCCCTTGTCCACGGCCAGCCATGCCGGGAACCCGCGGTTTTCGGCGCTGTCGAGGTTGGGCTTGACGTACTCGCGGCTCGCGGCGTTGTCGCGCACGGAGACAACCTGCCCGGGCTTGAGCTTGTAAGAAGGGATGTCCACCTTCTGGCCGTCCACGCGGACGTGGCCGTGGTGGACGAACTGGCGGGCGGCGCGGCGCGAGGGGGCGAGCCCCATGCGGTAGACGACGTTGTCCAAGCGCAGTTCGAGCGACTGGAGCAGCACTTCGCCGGTGACGCCGCGGCTCCGGAGCGCCCGCTGGAAGAAGAGGCGGAACTGGCCTTCGCGCATCCCGTAGGTGTTGCGGAGGCGCTGCTTTTCGGTCAGCTGGAGGGAATAGTCCGAGGCCTTGCCGCGGCGGCGGAGGTGCGGGCCGGGGGCGCCGTGGCCCTGGTCGATCGGGCATTTCGCCATGTTGCAGCGGTCGCCCTTCAGGAAAAGTTTCATCGCGGCGCGGCGGCACTTCTTGCACGCAGGTCCAATGTATCTACCCATGGTATGTCCTTGCTCTCTGTGATAGGTTGGTGGTTGGCCGCAGGGTTCCTAGACGCGGCGGCGCTTGCGGGGACGGCACCCGTTGTGGGGAATCGGGGTGATGTCGCGGATGACGGTCGGGACGAGGCCGCTCGCGGCGACGGCGCGGATGGCGCTTTCGCGGCCCTGGCCGGGACCCTGGACCAGGATTTCGACCTCGTGCATGCCGTGGCCGAGGGCGACCTTGCAGGCTTCCTGCGCGACGATGGTGCCGGCGTAGGCCGTGCTCTTGCGGGAACCCTTGAAGCCGCAACGGCCGCCGCTCGACCAGGCAATCACGTTGCCCTTCGGGTCGGAGACGGAGACGGTCGTGTTGTTGAAGCTCGCGAGGATGTGGACGACGCCCGCTGGGATGTTCTTCGCGCCCTTGATCTTGCGGACCTTGGCGGCGGCACCCTCTTCGCCTTCGGCGGCGGGGGCGGCTTCGGCCGCGGCGGGGGCGGCGGGAGCGGGTTCGGCGGCGGGGACGGCTTTCTCTTCTTTGTCTGCCATGATTCGGGTTCCTCGGGGTTACTTGGCGGCGGCGTTGGCGGCCTGCTTGGCGGCGGAACGCGCTTCCTTGCCGCGGACGGCGCCGACGGTCTTGCGCGGGCCCTTGCGGGTGCGGGCGTTGGTGCTGGTGCGCTGGCCGTGGCAGGGCAGTCCCTTGCGGTGGCGGGTGCCGCGGTAGCAGTTGACGGCGATGAGGCGGCGGATGTTGCCGTTGACCTCGCGGCGGAGGTCGCCTTCGACGACGTACTGTTCCTGCAGGAGGCGCGAAAGCTCCGCGATTTCGGCGGAGGAGAGGTCGTCGGCCTTCTTGGCCGGATCGAGTTTCATCTTCTCGACGATTTCCTTGGCCTTCGCGGGGCCGATTCCGTAGATGTAGCGCAGCGCGTATTCGATGCGCTTGCGGCCGGGGATGTCAACACCGATGACTCTGGGCATGTGATGGGATTCCTTGTGTGGGGGTTAACCCTGGCGCTGTTTGTGGCGGGGGTTGGAACAGATGATGCGGACGACGCCCTTCCGGCGGACGACTTTGCAGCGTTCGCAGATGCGCTTGACGGAACTTCTGACTTTCATGGTCTTGGCCTTGTGGGTGGGGTTTGGAAAGGGGGCTAGGAGGTGGTGGAAACGATTTCTCCCTTCGACATGTCGAAAGGAGTCATCCGGACGCGGACGGTGGCGCCTGGCGCGCGCAAGGCCTCCGTTTCCGCCAAGGGACTGCCCTTGGGAAGGAAGGCCGTGAAGACGTGCCCGTTGCCGAGAACGGCCCGGAAAGCGCGCGGTTCTAGCACCTCCCGGGTTGTCGCGTAAAGAAAAATCGATTCGTCCTGTATCATGGGGGGGAAACGCCGGGCGGGGCCCGGCGGAAAAGTCGCGGGAAGCTACTCTCCCGGCACGCCCGAGGCAAGGCTTTTGTGCGCCCGGCCGGGAAATGGGCGGAAAATGCGCCCAAACGGGGGTTCCCCGGCGGTTGGCGGCCGTTTGGGAGACCTTGGCGGGGCGCCCGGAGCCGTGGCCGCCCTTTCCGAAGTATTTAAAGGGGCTCGCAACGGCGGTTGGCGAGGAAGACGCCGAGGAGAATCAGGGCGACGCCGACGAGTTGCGCGAGGGGGAAGGACTCGTGCAGGAAAACGACGCCGGAAACGATGGCCACGGCGGTCGCGACGCCGATGAAAGAGGCCGTCCGGTTGACGCCGAGCTTGGCGATGGCGATGTTCGAGAGGATGAACCCGGCGACGGACACGCACACGCCCTGGAAGAGGACGGCGCGGAGGAAGGCCGGGGAATCGAGCGGCAGGAGCAGGAGGGCGGAAACGCCGCCGTCGCGGGCCGCTTCGGCGAGCGCCAGCGGCGCGAAGACCGCCGCGCCCGCCCCCAGCATCGCGAGGGCGATTTCCGCGCCGGTGAACGCCGCGGCCTTTTCGACGAAGACGCTGTAGAGCGCGTATCCGGCGACCGCCAGCGCGAGAAATGCGTACCCCGCCACCGAAAACGAAACCGCGCGGCTCGCGGCGAAGACGGTCGCGAGGACGCCCGCGAGCGTGACGGCGATGCCGGCGACCTGCCGCCCCGTCGGCCGCTTCCCGAGCAGGAGGGAGGAGGCAACGAGGCAGGCGACGGGAATCACCGAGAGGAACGCGCCGCTTTCCGATGCCGTCGTGCGCGCGATGCCCCACGTTTCGCCGGTGAAATAGAGGACGGGGCTTGCGAGCGCGACGGCGACGAGCCGCCGCACGGGGCGGCCGCGCGGCGGCGAGACTTTGACCGCGCCCGCCGCGGCGAGGAGGGACAGGGACGCGAACGCCACCGCGAAGCGCCAGCCGAGGAGGGCGAGGGGGCTTGCGACAAGCGTGGCGTCCTTGGTGAAGAGGTAGCTCGCGCCGAAAACGGCCTCGCAGGCGACGGCGCAGTGGCAACCGAGGAACAAATCGCGGCGGGAAGGGCTCATCGGTGGATGTACATCCGCGAGGGCGCGGTTTCGCCGTCGCTTTTGGCAAGGCAAAGGAATTCCCAGCCGTACCGCTCGTAGAAGCCGGTGTGGTCGGTGAGAAGGTAGACCGGCGAGATGCCGTGCCGCCGCAGGTCCTCCACGGCCAAGCCGAGAAGGCGGCCCGCAATGCCGCGGGAGCGGTGGCTTTCTTCCGTCCAAACCGCGCAGATGTCCGGCGCCAAGTTCTTGCGCTCGTGGAAGTCGTTTCCGACGACGCCCAAGCCGCCGGCGATTTCGTCCCCGTCGAGGCACAGGTACCAGCCGTAGTCCGTCTTCCCGGCCAGATAGCCGTCCATGCACGCGCGGTACGCCTCTTCCGGCACGCCCCACTTGCCGTGGAACCACGCCGCGGCCGCGGCTTCGAGGCCGGGCACCTCCCGCAGGGAAACGAAGCGGTACGGCGGCATGTCAACGGCTCCCGGACGCCGGAGGCACGGGAGCGGCGGCGTCCAGGTCCCGCGGGAGCGGCAGTTTCCCGCCGTCGCGGTCCACGCGGACGAAGGTGATGTCCGTCGTGAAGACGCTCGTCTCCTCGCGCGATTCGACGTGGCGGCGGAACACTTCGACCCGGTAGGTCACCGACGTGCGGCCGACGCGTTCCCGCGCCGTCTCGAAGCGCAGGACGGATTGGGGATGGACGCTTTTCCTGAACGACACTTCGCCCATGCCGACGGTGACGAAGCTGCACCCGGGATAGTCGGCGCTCACGGCCATCCACGCCACCTCGTCCACCCACATGAGCATCTTCCCGCCGAACAGGAACCCGTAGTGGTTCATGTCGCCGGGCATCACCAGTTTGTACGATGTCATCGCGTTTTCCTCCGGTTCGGTGTCAAGGGGAAAGAGGTTGCCCCGGCGCGGGCGGGGCGGATTCGAACGAGAGCGCCTTCTTCGGGCAGCGCTCCGCGCAACGGAGGCAGTGGAGGCAGTCGGGGTCGCGGAAGACGCCGTCCCGGGCCGCGCCGGGCGGGAAGAAGCCGAACGGGCACGCCTTGGCGCAAAGGCCGCACTTGACGCAGGAAGGGGCATCCACGCGGATGCCGCTTTTGCCGGGGCGGATTGCCTTGCAGATCTTGCCCATCGGGCAGACGGAGCACCAGAAATGGCGGTTGAAGACGAGCCACCCGGCGAGGCCGACCGCGGTCGTGAAGGCGATCATCGCGTAGAAGAGCCGCCCCCAGTCGCGCACCGTCGCGGGCCGCATCAGGAAAGCGAGGGCGGCCACCATCGCCGCCATGGCGAAGAGGGACGTTTTTTTCGCGAGCAATCCGGCCGGGAGCTTGCGGCCGGTGTCGGGCAGGAGGGAGTAGAAGGCGCCGCGCGGGCAGAAGGTGCCGCACCCGTGGCGTCCGCCGTGGCGGAGGGCCCCGGCGATGCCGACCGCGACGTTGACGAGGAGGCAGTACGCCAGGTACGGGTAGCGCCAGCCGAGGGCGAGCACGGCGGCGAACAGGGCGGCTTCGATGCGGCGTTTGAGGGATTCCGGCGGGGACTTGCGCATGGTCGGGTCTTTCGCTTGCGCCGCGAGTCTAGCACGCCCGCCCCGCCGCGGGAACCCTTCCGCCCGGAGTAATGCCGGACGGGGCGGAACAGCCCGCGCCACCGGCGAAGCCCGACCCCGTTGCCACAGCGGCGAGCGCCGCGGCCGGAGACCCCGCCGCGGTCGAGGAGACCCGGCAGGAAATCGCAAACATCAATTCGGTACGGCGTTCACGGAAGAGGACGACGCCTTGCCGCCGGAGGAGCCGTCCGTCACGACGGAAGCGGAAGCGCAACGCGGCTTCGCCATCTACGAGGAAGCGGCACGGGCGAACGAGGCCCTGCTCGACGCGCCGGAGGACCAAGCGGAAGAGCCGGTGCCAGAACCGGAAGTTCCCGCCCCCCGGGGGGAAACGGCGGAGGCGGCCGCCAACGGAAAGCGCACCGTCGAAACCGTGACGGCGGAAATGGACGCCCTGCGGCGGGAAATCCGCGACATCGCGAAGAACGGCACGAAAGAACAGTACGACGAAGCCTTCAGGCGCCTGCAAGTCCTGAACGCGGAACGGGAGCTCCTCCAGGACGCAAGCGACGGGTCCCTTTCCGGCAAGAAGGTCGCGGAACTCCGCGATCTGGCGCGCACTCTCGGCCTCTCTCCCGCCGGGGACAAGGCGCACCTCCTCGCCCGCATCCGGGAAACGCGGGCGGTGCCAGGAGGCGGGAACGGGGAGGTGCGCCTTGACGCCCCGGAAGAGGAGACCGGGGAGGGAGCGGAGAGGGAAGAATGGATCAACGGGCAAAAGGGCGTCCTCACGCAGAGGGGCAGGGAGGTGCTGGCGTATCTCCGCGGCATCGTCGGAAAGACGTTCGAGCGGAGGGACGAGCTGGGCGGACGGATGACGGAAACGGTCCTCCGCATCACGCCCAAGGGAAACGTCCGGCTGTTGCAGAACTACTGGGACAAGGACGGGAACCACACCGTCCGGGACCGGGAATACACGCAGTTCGCGACGCAGGTGGACTACCGCGGGAGCAAGGGGACCGGCTGGCGCGAGCAGGCCGGGAACGCGGCGGCGGAGGAAACCTCCGGCGCCCCCATCCTGAACGGCGACGACGTGCGGCGCGACAACCTGCCCGGCTACGACCCTGCGGACTGGCGGACGCACATTGACCGCACCGGGACCGTTGCCCGGAAGATGGAAGAACGCTTCCAGGAGCTGTTGCGCACCCGGAAGGGCAAGGGCAACGGGCAAGTGGTGTTTCTCGCCGGGGGCAACGGGGCGGGCAAGTCCACGTTCGCTGCCAATCTCGGCGGGACGCCCGACTTCGCCATCGACTCCACGCTCGGCAACCTGGATGTTGCCCGCAAGCAGATCGAGGCCACCCTCGCCAACGGGCAGAGGCCCGTCATCGTTTTCGTGTACCGGACGCCGGAGCAGGCGCTGGAAGGCATCAAGGGCCGGATGGAAAACGGCGGACACTCCGTTTCCCCGCTCTCGTTCGCCGACTCGCACACGAAGAGCCTCCGCAACTTGGGCTTGCTCGCGCGGGAATACGGCGAGAGAATCGAAGTGAGGATTTACGACAACTCCATCGAAAACGCCCCGCGAATCACCCTCGAACAGCTCGAAGCGAAAGGCATCCCAAACCATGAAGAACTCCGAAAACGCGCAAACGAAGAGCTTGGCAACCCCGGCAACCGATTGGCTGGACGAAGTGGCACGGAAAGCATTCAGGAAGGCGGCGGAGGAAGCGAAGGAGCGCAAGGAGAAGGAGGCCGCGGAAGCGGCCAGGAAGCCGTAGCGCCTCCCACATCGCCCGCGCCCGTTGCAGGAAAAGCGGGCAATGCCGCCAACGGAAAGCGCACCGTCGAAACCGTGACGGCGGAAATGGACGCCCTGCGGCAGGAAATCCGCGACATCGCGAAGAACGGCACGAAAGGACAGTACGACGAAGCCTTCAAGCGCCTGCAAGTCCTGAACGCGGAACGGGAGCTTCTCCAGGACGCAAGCGACGGCTCCCTTTCCGGCAAGAAGGTCGCGGAACTCCGCGATCTGGCGCGCACTCTCGGCCTCTCTCCCGCCGGGGACAAGGCGCACCTCCTCGCCCGGATCCGGGGAGCCAGGGCGGCGGCCGCGCAAGAAGAGCGGACCACGGCAAGTCCGCAGCAAGACTCCGACACCGCATCGCGTGGAAGTGCGAGGGCTTCGGCGGACTTCGCACGGGAAGAACGGGAAGCCGCCGTCAAGGCCGGCATGGAGAACGTGCTCAAGTCGCGCAATGCCCGCGTTGAAATCCCGGACCGCAATGGAGCTTCGCCGTCAATCGTCTACCATCCCGCGGACGGTTCCGGCGCGTTTCGCGTCAACTCCAAGTCGTTTTCCCACGGCATTCGCGGCGCTTCGGCGTCCGACAATCTTCTCGTGGGCGCACACCTCGGAGAAGTGCTGGATGCATCGCTTCCCATTCCCGTCCGCACGCAGGATGCGCGCTTCCGCATGGCGTCCATCGCCATCGACGGGGAACGCGCCCATGTCCTGTTTACCATCTCCGGGAAGAAAGGCGTGCTGGCGGCGGTGGACGTTCTCAAGGGATGGAACGCGAAAAGGGAGACCGCAAGCACATCCATTGCCGACTCCAAGGCCGGGATTCTGGACCGGGCATTTGCGGTCTCCGAAACGACGTTGGCAGACTTGAAGGGAGTTTGGCAAGGCCAATTTCGCCCCGGGCTCGAACGACACAATGCAGAAAAGGGAAGAAAAGTCGTCTGGAGCGGCGATTGGGTAGACAACGAAACGCCATCCCGCGCGAAAGACGTTGCGGCGCAAAAAGCCGCGCCGGAAACGGGCAGATGGAGCAAGGCGAAGGTTCCGCAGCTCCGCGCGGAACTCAAGCGGCGCGGCCTGAAGGTACCCGCCTCGCCGCAGAAGATGCGCGAAGCCCTCGCCGCCGACGACGCCAGGCGCGCGGCGAAGCCCGCGGTCGCGGCGGACGGAACCCGCATGGACCGCGCGAAAGCGGCGGCGGACAAGCACGTCGTGACCTACGGGCAGGGACTGAAAGCCACCCTCGCCCAGATGATCGAGAAGGGCGTCGCCCGCCTTTATCCGGACAAGGGCATTTTTACGTTCGACAAGGGCACCCCGCACGTCGTCACCTTCGGCTTCGAGCAGTTCACCCCGACAAAGGAGGAATTGCCGTACCTCATCCAAGCGCAAAAAGCGTACGACGCGGACCACCCGGAAGATGTGCCGGCCAGCCAACGCGGAAAACAAGCCGCGGAGGGGCCGGTTGCGGGCGAAAGCGCCCCGCAATCCGTCAAGGAACGGCCCGAAACGCCGGAAGGGTTGCCTGGAAATGCAGGAAGCGCGCAGAAAACCGACAAGCAGGGCAATCCCATCAACGACGACGGTACGCTGAAGCTCGACAAGGTGGAATCCGTGGCCGACCTCACGGACGAGGATTTCACAGCGCCGAAGCGGAACGTCCAGCTTCCCCGGATTCCACCGACCGTCGATGCCGCCATCGGTGCGGACGGGAAACCCGTTATCATCAAGCGCAGGATTTTCCTGAAAAACCGCGATGCCCATCACGACCTGAGCGCAAAGGACGGACGGGACATCCTGAACCGTTCGCTTTACAACCCGAACCTTGTCGGTCAGACGCAACCCATCCGCAGGCCGACTTATTGGGTTGTCATCCAAACAGGCGACAACAACGCCGTGACGGTATTGGAGGTGTCCAGGACAAAGGACAACGTGGAAATCGTGGGGTGGCGGAAAATCGACGCCGCCGGGCTTGCCAACATGAGGAACCAAGCCAGGCGCGAGGACGGCCAACTCCTCATACTGAGCCCTTCCGGGGAAGGACCGGCGGCAGACCTTTCCACTCTTCCGCCCGGCTTTGTCCAAAACGTACCACGGGATGCGGAACAGTCAAGCGGCACGGCGGAAGAACAGCGCGAGGAGGAGTGGACCGCCCCGCGATCCGGCAGGCGGGAGGCCGAAACGGGCGACTTCTCCGGCCGCCTGTTGGATGCGATCGGCACCGATGCGCGGGACGGGCTGATTTCAATCCAGCCCGACGCCCGCTTTGGCGATGGCGCGTATGTCGTCAACTACGCTCCCGGCAGCCATGCGGAGGTCGAACGGGCGGCGGAGGGAATCCGCAAGGCGTTCCCCGGCATGAACGTTTTGTCGGACGGCAGGAGAATCGTCGTGTCCCTGAAGAGGAAATCCGCGCAACCGGCACAAGCGACGAAGGCGGATACCCCCGCGCCGCAGAAGGCGGCCGCGGAACAAAAGGGAGCGTCCTTGCCGCGGGGGGCGGAACCGGGTAATGTAGGGACCAACCAGCGAGGAGACGAGAACCATGCCAATCACATACGCGGGCGGAGAGATGAAGCATCCGGCGGACCGGGTGGCGAAGAAACTTGGGCCGGTGGCGGAGGAAATCTGGCAGATGATGAAGGTGGACACCCCGCGGGCGGTCCGGGACCTGATGAGGGAAGGGGGACTCCGGGACGTGGAGGACGTCCTGAAGATGTACGTGGAAGCGGAAACGGGGTGGGTGAAAACGCTGATGGAACAGGGAATGGACCGGACGGCGGCGGAGCTGCAGGCGCGCAAGTGGACGAGCGAGTCGCTGGCGGCGCAGGAGGAAAGCGCGCCGGACGCGGGGGGCGCGGCGGAGGAAGAAACGACGGACGGGGAAGCGTTCGGGAACCTGGCCTCGGCGGGGACGTGGGGGTCGGCGATGGAGTTGCTGTTCGCGGGAGTCGATCCGGGCGACCTGTTCAAGGGGCCGGAGAAGCGGGCGGCGGCGCTGGCGGCGCTGGCGGCGTACCGAAAGCGTCAGGCGGGCGGCGGGGAAACTCCGAAAACCACGTAATCGACGACCCCGACTTCCTCGACGCCGGGGGCGCCAAGGCGAAGTTCCGCGACAACCTCGCGGCGCTCCGCGTCCTCAAGACCCTCCGGGAGGAGGGGCGCGAGGCGACGCCGGAGGAGCGGGCGGTCATCGCGAAATACGTCGGATGGGGGCGAAGCGAGTTCCGCAACGGCCTCTTCGCCATCTGGAACGACGAATGGGAGAAGGAGCGCGAACAGCTCAAGGAAGTCCTCGGCGCCGACGAGTACGAAAGCGCCCGCCAAAGCACCCTGACGGCGTTCTGGACGCCGCCGCGCATGGCGCAGGCGGTGTGGCGCGCGCTCGACCGGCTCGGATTCAAGGGCGGCCGCATCCACGAACCGGCCATCGGCACGGGCATCTTCTTCGGCACCATGCCGGAGGGCATCCGCGACCGCTCGCAGCTCTCCGGCGCGGACAAGGACGTGCTGGCAAGCGAAATCGCCCGCCAGCTCTACCCCGGCGCCCGCATTTCGACGGGAGCGTTCCAGGAAGAAAACCTGCCGGACGGGTTCTACGACCTGGTGGTGGGGAACTTCCCGTTCGCGGACATCACCATCCGCCGGGACAAGTACAACCGCGTCAGCGCGAACCTCCACGACTATTTCTGGCTCAAGAGCCTCGGCATCGTCCGCCCCGGCGGACTCGTCGCGGCCATCACCTCGACGGGGACGATGGACAAGGCGAACGACGCCGTGCGCCGCGAAATCGCCGGCAAGGCCGACGTGGTTGCCGCCATCCGCCTCCCGGAAGGCACGTTCAGCGGAGTGGCGGGGACGGAAGTGGTGACGGACCTCGTCATCCTCCGCAAGCGCGAGGCGGGGGAGGAAATGTCGGAGGACACCAAGGCGTTTCTCGAAACCGACTGGTACAACAACCTGCCGGGAGAGCACGGCTACCTCCACGGCCACGTCAACCGGTACTACGAACTCCACCCGGACCACATCATCGGCAAGCCGACCGGCACGCACGGACAGTACGGCCAGACGACCACCATCCGGCTCGGGGCTGGCGAGAACCTCCAAAAGCGGCTCGACGGCATCCTTGCCGGATTGCCGGAGAACCTCTACGCGCCGCGCGCCCGCAAGGCGGAAGCCCCCAAGACGGCCAGCGCCGCGGAACTCGGGATTGACGCCTCTTCCCTGCGCGACGGGAGCCTCGTCGCCAAGGACGGCGAAATCTGGGAAAACACCCCGCAAGGGCTCGTACAGGTCAAGGGAACGCCGCCGCAGAAGCGGAAGGCGCGTTTCCTCATCGAATTGCGGGACACGCTCAACGCGCTCCGTTCCGCCGAAACCACGGACGGGAGCGACGAGCAGCTGGCGGCCCTCCGCAAGGAGCTGAACCGGCGGTACGACGCATTCGTCAAGGAGTACGGCCCCCTCAACAAGAAGGGGATGCTGGGGTTGATGGCCAACGACCCGTCTTCCCACATGCTCCTGGCCCTGGAGCGGAGCTACAACCCCGACACGGGCAAGGCCGTGAAGGCGGACATTTTCTCCACGCGCGTCGGCTACGCGAAGTCGCGCGCCACCCATGCGGACAACTACGAGCAGGCGGCCGGGTTCTCGATGAACGAGACCGGGCACCTCGACGCCGCGCGCGTCGGGGAGATGATGGGCGTGGACACGGAAACGGCGGAACGGGAACTGCTCAAGCAGGGGCTGGCGTTCCGCGCACCGGACGGGACGCTCGTCGGCGCGGACGAGTACCTTTCCGGCAACGTCCGCGACAAGCTGCGGCAGGCGGAAGCGGCGGCGGAGGTGGACCCGGCGTTCCGGGCCAACGCGGAAGCGCTGCGCAAGGTGCTTCCGGCGGACAAGGGGCCGGGGGACATCACGGCGAACCTCGGGGCGACGTGGATTCCCCCCGACATCATGGAGGCGTTTTCCAAGCACGTCCTGGGACTGCCGGAGATGGAGAAGGGGATTGTCTTCGAGTACAGCCACGCGCTCGGGCGGTGGACGGCATTCCTCCCGAAGGACCGCTACGCGTCCAGCCGGATCGAGCATTCTGCCGCCTTCACCAACACCTACGCGACGCGGCACCGGAGTTTCCTCGACATCCTCGGCGCGGCGATGGACGACCAGAGCATCCGCATCACCCACAAAGACCCCTACACGGGGAAAAGCGAATTCGATGCCGTCGAGTCCGCAGAGGCCAACGACAAGGCGGAGAAGCTCAAGGACGAGTTCCTCGCGTGGATCTGGAAGGACAAGGAGCGGGCCGCGCGCCTCGTGCGCCTCTACAACGACACGTTCAACGGGTTCGTGGAGCGGAAGAAGGGCGGGCGGTGGCTGTCGTTCCCCGGCATCGCGCCTTCCATCAAGCCGCGCCCGCACCAGGTCGCCGCGGTCGAAAAGCTGCTGGCCTGCCGCCGGCTGCTCATGGCGCACGAGGTCGGGACCGGCAAGACCATCACCTACGGGCTCATGGCGCAGAAGGCCAAGGAAACCGGCATCGCCTCCAAGCCGCTCCTCGTCGTCAAGAACTCCACCGTCCAGCAGGTCGCCACCGAAATCCAGCGGCTTTTCCCCTCGATGAACATCTTCGTCGGCGGCGAAAGCATGACCGCCGCGCGGAGAAAGCGCTCGATGGCGCAGATCGCCAACAACAACTGGGACCTTGTGATTCTCACGCACGACAACCTCGGCTCGCTCGACACCGACCCCGCCATCGAACGGAAGTTCATCGACGGGCAGATCATGGAACTGAAGGCCGCCGCGGACGCCGCCGTCAACTCCGGCATGTCGAAGAAGGACATCGACCGCATCCGGCGGAACCTCCTCAAGCGCATCGCGACGCTCGAAGAGAGGCTGAAGGGCCTGCTCGAATCCCGGAAGACGGACGGGGTTTCCACCTTCCAGGACCTCGGGTTCGACATGGTGATGGTGGACGAGTGCCAGGCGTTCAAGAAACTGCCCATCGCCACCTACCGGACGCGGGTGAAGGGCATCCCGGTGGAAGGGTCCAAGCGGGCGTCCGCGCTGCTGATGAACGTGCAGAACCTCGTGGACAACAACCCGGAGGCCTGCGTGGTGTTCGGGAGCGGCACCCCGCTGGACAACTCCCTGGTCGAGGCCTACGTCTGGCAGCGGTATCTCCAGAACGACCTGCTGCGGAACGCGGGCATCACGTCGTTCGACGCGTGGGCGTCCAACTTCGGGCGCACGACCTCGGACCTCGAAATGTCGCCGTCCGGCGGGGACTGGAAGGAAGTCGAGCGGTTCAAGGAGTTCGTCAACCTCGGCGAGCTTTCCTCGATGATGCGCCAGAACATGGACGTGGTGTTCGCGAAGGACACGGGGGAAATCGTCCGGCCGGAGCGGCACGACACGGACGACCTGACGGCGCAAAGCGAAATCTCCAAGGCCGTCATCGACGAGCTGGAAGCGCGCGCCAAGGCCCTCAAGACCAAGGGAGGAAAGCCCGGCAAGGGCGACGACAACATGCTCGTCATCTGCGGCGACGGGCGGAAGGCGGCGGTCCACCCCGGCCTCTACAAGGCGGAATACACCGGCGTGAAAGGGACCAAGGCCGACGCGTGCATCCGGCGCGTCGCCGCCAACCACAAGGCCGACCCGAAGGCCGCGCAGATGATCTTCTGCGATTGCGGCGTCAACGACACCGAATGGGACTTCAACCTCTACCGCTATCTGCGAGAAGGCCTCGTCAAGGCCGGATTCGCCCCCGGACAGGTCGCCTTCTTCTCCTCGAACCTCTCCGCGAAGGCCCGGAGCGACCTCGCCGAAAAGATGAACGCCGGGGAAGTCCTCGTCGCCATCGGCTCCACCGACACGATGGGAACCGGCGTCAACGCCCAGAAGCGCCTCCGCTGGATGCACCACCTCGACGCCTCCCGCATGATGACGCCCGGCAGCATCGAGCAGCGCAACGGGCGCGGGCACCGGCAGGGGAACGAGTACAAGGACGTTGAGTCCGTGTACTACATCCAGGAGCGCTCCCTCGACACCTTCACGTGGAACCTCATCAAGAACAAGGCCGGGTTCATCAACGCCTTCCTGCGCGGGGAAAACCTCGGCACCATCGAAGAGGAGAGCGACACGATTCCCGCCGACCAGCTCGTCGCCATCGCTTCCGGCGATCCGCGCGTCTTCCGCAAGGCCAAGGTCGAAAAGCAGCTCCACCGCCTCCGGTTGCAGGAAGAGGCGTTCAAACAGTCCCAGGCGGACTTGGAGCAAGACCGGAACGCGGAAGAATGGAAGGTGCGGAACGCGGAGAAGGAAATCGGGGCGCTGGAAGGCGCCGTGGAGCTGGCGGCGGCCACGACGGGCCGGCCGTTCTCCGCCGAAGTCGTCAAGAGCGGCGTCCTTCCGGCCAGCACCCACGCCGAACGCAACGAAGCGCTCGGCGCCGCGCTGGACGCCGCCGTGGACGCCACCGCCACCCGCCTGGACGGGGCCGGAACCGGAAAACGGGAGACCGTGGCGAAATACAGGGGGTTCGAGATACAGGTCGGGTGGGAGACGGACACGAAAAACGAAAAGCGGCTCCGCTACTACCTCCGGTTGCCGGGCGGTTCGGGAGTTTCCTACTACCTCTCCCCGAATTTCGACGCGAACGACAAGAAAACGCAGATGCTCGCCGTGTTCCGGTCTGCGGATGGCGTGATCGGCGGACTGAAGCGGAAGCTCCAAGGCGTCCGGGAAGAGAGGGAGACCGCCGCGCGGCGCGTGGAGGAACTCTCCGCCGGACTTGGGCGCAAGTTCGAGGGCGCAGAGAAAATCACCTCGCTCGAAATCGAGTTGCAACAGCTCAACGACGCCCTTTCCGGCAAGGACAGGGCGAAAGAGGAGGGCGAAAAGGCGCCTGCGGAAGGCGCTCCGGCTCCGCTCGCCCAGAGGCGCGGGCCCGGCGAGGCGGCGCGTCCCGCGGCGCGGCGGGAAGCGCTCGAACGGATGAAAGGCGCGCTGGAACGCGCCCTTCCCGGCGTCACGGTCGTCATTTCAGAAGAAATGCCGGCGGACATGCGCAAAGGCCTGAAGGGCAACGAGCGCGCCTTGGCCGACCTCGAAGGAAAGCGCATCTGGCTCGGACTCGGCAAGGCCGACACGGCAAGCCCCGCGCACGAGGGGATGCACATCTTCCAGGCACTGGCGACGGCGCTCGCCAAGAGCGGAGACGAAGACGCGCGGCGCGTGGTTTTCAACCTCGCCGCCGCCGTCCGCGCCTGCCCCGCCGCCGTCCTGCGGCGGGTGGAAAAGGACTACGGCAAGCGCCCGGCCAATCCCGCGGAGGCTTGGAAGTGGGACATGGAAGTTGCAGCACTCCTCGCCGAAGCCGAATCCGACGGCACGCTCGACGGGATGCTTGCCGGGGAACGGGCGACCGTTCCGCCGGGAGCGCGGATGTGGTGGCGCAAGGTCAAGAACCTCGCGACGCGCGTGTGGCAGGCCGTCCGGCGCTTCTTCGGCCGCGACATGAAGATGGGCGACCTCGGGAACATGGACCCTTGGGAAATGTTCCACCAAGTCAACCGGATGCTCGCGACCGGCCAGCGCCTCGCCCCCGACACGGGCGGCGTTGCGACCGAAGGCGGCATCCTCTCTTCCGCGGAGAGGCCGTATTACAAGGTTCCGTTCGCGGAAAGCCTCCGGGAAGTCGTGAAGCCGGGGTCGAAAGCGGAGGGAAACATCTATGTGAGAGACACGCCAAAGGTGTTTCAGGAGATCGGCATGACGGCTCTCCCCATGATGATCTCTCCTCGTCATTTGCGCTTGAATTACTACAGGGCGGAAGCCTTCAGGCGTTATTTCGGCAAACTTCGCGAGAAGGAACATCCCCATGGATTGGGTCCGACGCTCGAAGCGCTTCCCAAGTTGCTTGAACATCCGATTGCCATCATCGCGAACTATGCCGAAAACGCCAAACCCGGCTCTGTTGTCGCAATCACGAACATAGCACGGGATGGAGGACGCGTCCTTGTCCCAGTCCTGATAGAAGCGCAAGCGCGCGCAGATGGAGAGCAGATTGATTCCCACCTCGTTTTGACGGTGTACTCAGATCCAGATTGGGTCGAAAAGTTCGTCAAACCGGCAATCAAAGCTGAAGAGAAAGGCATCGGCGTGTTCTACGTCGATGCCAGTCAACTTGGCCAGGGTATGCCCTTTAGGGGGTTGAAGAAAGGGGTCCTGATGTCCAATGTGAGGCATCATATAGACGACCCCGGCTCGCCGGTCAAGGACATCTTCAAAAAACAACCGGACACGAGGCAATTCAAGCGTTGGTTCGGGAAGTCGAAAATCGTGGACGGGAACGGCAAGCCGCTCGTCTGCGCGCACCGCACGCACGCCGACTTCGACGCTTTCGACCTCTCCCTCTCCCAAGACCTGGAGGGACGCAAAGCGGGACTCGGGTGGGGCGCCGGAAAAATCTACCTCGTCGCATTCGAACACGAAAACTTCGCGGCGTTCCGCGAGGGCCAACGCGTCATGCGACTCTTCGTCAAGGCTGAAAACCCGATTTCCGGCCAAGAATACGACCGGCGGCTCGCCGAAAAGATTGCCGCGCATCCGGAGGCAGACCCCGAATCTCCCGGATACGACATGGCCGCGCGCGACGGCCTGATTGCCGAACTCGACGCGGAAATCAAGGCGGAGGGGCACGACGGAATCTGGAACAAGACCACCGGCGAGCTTGCCGTCTTCGAGCCCACGCAGGTCAAATCCGCAACCGACAACATCGGAACGTTCGACGGCAGGAACCACACCATCCTCGCGCAGCGCGGGCCGTCGGAGGCGGATTCCTACGTGCCGCCGGTGCCGGAGGGCGTTGACGCCGAACGCGTGGACGAGGCCCGCGCGTTCGACCGCGCCCAAGTCGCGGAACTCTCCGCCGCAACCGTCGAAGAGGTGACGGCCCGGATGAAGGGCGAAACGGGGACTTGGCGCATCGTCCTCCGGCACGGGAGCCGGAAAATCGTCTTCGAGGAAGGCTTTGCTTCGGAATCCGACGCGAAGAAAGCCCTCGCCCGCCAACTCGAAGCGGCCAAGCGCCTCGCCGACGCCAAGGCGTCCCTCGGCGAATGGCGTGAGGCCGTCGTCGAAGAGCAGGGCGGCAGCTGGCGCATCGCGACCGGGGACACCGGACACGTCCTGGCCGCCGGGTACGAGTCGCAGGAGGCCGCGGAAGCCGACCTTGCCCGCTGGCGCGCCGCGCAGGACATGGAGGCCGAAGCCCTCGCCCGCTACCGCAAGGGCGAAATCGCGCGCATCGCCGAATCCCGCCGCGCGCTCATCCAGACCGCCCTCCGCGCCGACCGGAAGAAGGGCGAGCTCGTCGAAAAGGCCACCGCGTACATCAAGGACCTCGGCGTTCCCGACGAGATGATCGCCAAGGAAATCCACGCCATCGCATCCATCGCTTCCGCCAAGTCCCTCAACCAATCCCTCGTCGCATCCGGGAACTTCATCGAACGCGTGGACCGTGTTCTCATCCGCGCCGCCGCCCGGAAGGGCGCGAAGGAAATCGTCCGGCGCATGAAAGCCAAGCTTCCGCGCACGACCGCGGCCGGCATCAAGACCGGCGGCCTCCTCGAAGTCGCCGCCGCCCGTGCCGCGTTCCTCTCCGAGCTTCCGCCCGAAACAATCGCGGAGAAGGTCAATTCCCTCAAGGACCGCGTGTCCGACCTGGCGGACGAACTCATGGGCGGCTCACTGTCAGACGGGGAGCTTTCGATTTCCGGCGACCGGAACCGCCTGATGCAAGCGTGGCGGCCATCCCTCCCGCGCCAGTGTTGGTTTTGGGGCAGGCGTCGCCTTCGGGCGCGGCTTGCGAATTCTTTTGTTCCCTGTCGCGGCGGGGTTTCCTAGAATCGGCGGATGCGCATCACCCTCGACATCCAAAGCGCGCTCGCGAACCGTTCCGGCGTCGGGCGGTACACGTACGAACTTCTCCGCCACCTCCCGCAGGCCCTCGCCCCCGGCGACTCCCTCTCCGCCTTCTGCTTCGATTTCCACCGCCGCGCCTCCGCCCTCCCCGTCCCCCCTTCCGTCCGCATCCACGCCGTCCCGTTCCCCGGCCGCGTCGCCCAAGCCCTCTGGAAGCGCCTCCGCTTCCCGCCCTTCGAGCTTTTCGCGCCCGCAAGCGACCTCGTCCACTTCCCCGCCTTCGCCCTCCCGCCCCTCGCTTCCCGCCGTTCGCGCGTGGTCGCCACCGTCCACGACGTCTCCTTCCTCCGCCTCCCCGAAACGACGGAACCGAAAAACCTCGCCTTCCTTTCCGCTGTCATCCGCCCCTCCGTCGCGCGCGCCGACCTGATTTTGACCGACAGCGAATTCTCCCGCACCGAAATCGCCGAAACGCTCTCGGTTCCGCCGGACAAGATCCGCGCCATCCCGCTGGGGCTTTCCGGCGACATTTCCCTTGACGGGGCGGTCCTCCCGCCGCCACCGGTGGAAGGCCCGTACCTCCTTTTCGTGGGCAACCTGGAGCCGCGCAAGAACCTCCCGCTCCTGATTCGTGCCTTCGACGCGGTGGACACCCCGGACCTCTCGCTCGTCCTCGCGGGCGGACGGGGCTGGAAGAACGAGGCCATCTTCGAGGCGATGCGCAACGCCAAAAAGGCGAACAAGATCCGCTATCTCCAGTACGTCACCGACGAAGTCCTCCGCTCGCTCTACGCGCACGCGGCGGCGTTCGTTTTCCCTTCGCTCTACGAGGGCTTCGGTCTTCCCCCGCTCGAAGCGGCCGCGGCGGGCGTTCCCGTGGTTTGCGCGCGCAACTCCTCCCTTCCCGAAGTGCTGGGCGACGCCGCGCTCTGGGTCGAAGAAAACCGCCTTGACGCGTGGGTCGAAGCCATCGAAGGGCTTCTTTCCGACTCCGCCCTGCGCGCGCGGCTTTCCGCCGCGGGCAAGCGGCAGGCGGCGCGCTTCACGTGGGACGAAACGGCGCGGCGCACCGTCGCGGCCTACCGCGAGGCGGCCCGATGACCGGCGCCCCCCGCTGCGACTTCCCGCTCTCCGCGCCCTACGAGCCGACCGGCGACCAGCCCGAGGCCATCGAGGCGATCGCCTCCGCGTTCGACCGCGGGGAGCGCTTCGTCTCGCTCGAAGGCGTGACGGGCTCGGGGAAGACCTTCACGATGGCGAACGTCATCCAGCGCTTCGGCCGTCCCACGCTCGTGGTCTCGCACAACAAGACGCTCGCCGCGCAGCTCTACGGGGAACTGAAGGAGTTCTTCCCGGAAAGCGCGGTGCGCTACTTCGTTTCGTATTACGATTACTACCAGCCGGAAGCGTACATCCCCCAGACCGACACCTACATCGCCAAGGACGCCTCCACCAACAAGGACATCGAGCGGCTCCGGCTCGCGGCGACCGACGCCCTCTGCGCGCGCGACGACGTAATCGTGGTTTCGACCGTAAGCTGCATCTACGGCTTGGGCTCCCCCGAAGACTACCGCTCGCTCCTCCTGACCCTGCGCGCCGGCGAGGAGCGGCCGCGCGACGGCATCCTCCGCGCGCTCGTCGCCGTCCAGTACGAACGAAACGACGTCGCCTGCACGTCCGGCACCTTCCGCGTGCGCGGCGACACGCTCGACATCTTCCCCGCGTACCGCGAAGACGGCGTACGCATCTCGTTTTTCGGCGATTTCATCGAGTCCATCCGCGTCTTCGACCCCGTGACGGGCCGGACGACGGGCGAGGAGGACGCCATCGTGATTTCACCCGCCAAGCACTTCGTGATGGCGGCGGAGAAGATGCCCGCGGCGCTGGAGCGCATCAAGACGGAGCTGGAAGAATGCGTCGCGGCGTTCGAGCGGGAGGGCAAGCTCCTCGAAGCGCAGCGCCTGCGCCTGAGGACCAACTACGACCTCGAAATGCTCCGCGAGCTGGGGTACTGCAGCGGCATCGAGAACTACTCGCGGCCCCTCTCCGGCCGCGCCGCGGGCGAGCGGCCCGCCACCCTCATCGACTTCTTCCCGCCGGGGTTCCTGACCATCCTCGACGAAAGCCACGTCACCCTCCCGCAGGTCCGCGGCATGTTCAACGGCGACCAGGCGCGCAAGAAAACGCTGGTGGCGCACGGCTTCCGCCTGCCGAGCGCGCTGGACAACCGGCCGATGTCGTACGCCGAGTTCATGCGCGCGACCGGCCCCATGCTCTTCGTCTCCGCCACGCCGGGGCCCGCGGAGCTCGCGCTTTCCGGCCCGCCCGTCCGGCAGATCATCCGCCCGACGGGGATTCTCGACCCCGCCATCGAGGTGCGGCCGCTCGCGGGGCAGGTGGACGACCTCATCGGCGAACTGCGCGCGGTGGCGGAGCGCGGGGAGAGGGCGCTGGTGACCACGCTCACCAAGCGGACCGCGGAGGAACTTTCCGCGTACCTGCAGGAAATCGGCCTCAAGTCGAAGTACCTGCACAGCGACATCACCGCGCTCGACCGCGTGGAAATCCTCCGGGGATTGCGGAAAGCGGACTTCGATGTTCTGATCGGCATCAATCTCCTGCGCGAAGGGCTGGACCTCCCGGAAGTCGCGCTCGTGGCGGTGCTCGACGCCGACAAGGAGGGGTTCCTGCGCTCGACGAGCTCGCTCGTCCAGACCGCGGGCCGCGCCGCGCGGAATTTGCACGGGCGGGTGATTCTCTACGCGGACGAAATCACCGATTCCATCGCCGAGACCGTGCGGTTGACCCGCGAACGGCGCGCGGCGCAGGAGGCGTACAACGAAGCGCACGGCATCACGCCGAAGCAAATCGAGAAGGCCATCCGCGACGACATGCTCCTGCAGCGCGACGCGGAGGAGAAGGTGCGCAAGCTCGACAGGGCGGGCGCGGCGGAGGGGGCGGACGACGACACCGCGGAAGTCATCGCCGAGATGGAAAGGGAGATGGCCGAGGCCGCGGCGGCGCTGGAGTTCGAGCGCGCGGCGATTTTGAGGGACCAGATTTACGAACTGAAGCACGAGAAGAACGCCATCAAGGCCGCGGCGCAGGAGCGGCCGGTGCATCCCTCGCGGCGGAAGGGCGACACCGCGCCCTTCCGCAGGGGGAAGGGCGCCCGCGGCGGCGGGCTCCCGCGGAAAAAGCGCGGCTGAACCCCGCGGAGCAAGCTTCGCGGGGACCCCGAGACAGCCCCGCGGAGCAAGCTTCGCGGGGACCCCGAGACAGCCCCGCGGAGCAAGCTTCGCGGGGACCCCGAGACAGCCCCGCGGAGCGAGCTTCGCGGGGACCCCGAGTTTTCGCCGCGCCCGAAAGGCATTTTGCCAATGTTTGGCAAAATCGGGCCATTTTTGCCAAACATTGGCAAAATGCCGGCGGGGCGCCGGGATTGGCGGCGCCAGCGCCGGCGTCCTTCGCTCAATCCGCTTCCGGAGCGGGTGGCAGTCCGATGCGGTCGACGGCCTCGCGCACCACCGCGTGCTTGCTCCGCCGCAACCGCTCCAGCAACTCGCCGTCGCACCACTGCGGCGGACAGGGACGGCCATGCTTCGCGAAACAGTCCCTCCAGTTGCGCGCCCTTTCCGCGGCGTACAGCTCTTCCCACCACGTCCCGCCGTCGGCAATGGCCTTCAAGTCTTCGGCGGTGTCGTCGCCTGCAACCCGAACGTCTCCGTAAACGGAGGCAACCAGGCGAAAGGCGTCGAAGCCGCCATGGCAATACCGGAAGCGGATCAAGGGATAGGGCGGAGTGTCCTTTCTCTTCCTCAGATATTCCGAAAGGGAGGTGCTTTCCCACAAGGTTCCGGCTGCATCCCGCGATGCCGCCCCTCCCATCGCCGTCTTCATGGCGAAAGCGGTTGCGGGGGTGCAGGAATCCATGAGCGGGATGACGGCATCCAGCACCTCTTCCAATTCCATGTCCGCCCCCAACCGCCACAACATCCTTCGTTTCAAGATTTCCGATAGCGGATTGGCACGATGCTCTTCCCCACCGCCGTACAGCGCAATCAACGGCAGCAGGTTGGAAGCAATCGAGGCGCCATTGGTGGCGAAAAACGCATCCAAGCCGGCATGGAAGTCGTCTTCCGAAAACGACGCATCTCCCGATTGTTCCGCCTGCTTGGCACGCCGGAGCCAATTCTCGATATAACGGCAAATGCCCTCGCGCACCCCGTCCTCCCGGGATGGCGGTGCCGCCGCGGCGGCGGGAACCGCTTGGGGCGGGTCACGGACGGCCCGCGAAGACGGCCACCGCCAGCATGAGGGCGCAGGCGGCGATTTTCAAGGCCACGCCGCACAGGAATCCCGCCAGCGCCCCGACCCCGCCCCATGCCGCCGCGTCCAGCCGCCGTCCCGCAACGAGTTCCCCCGCCACCGCCCCCAGGAAGGGGCCGGCCACCAAGCCCACCGGAAAGAAGAACAAGCCCAAGAGCGCCCCGACCACGCTCCCCCACGCCCCCCATTTCGAACAGCGGAACTTCTTCGCCCTCCACCCCGGAATCAAGGTGTCGAGGACGGTGACCGCCACCGCGACCGCCCCCATCGCCACCGCCGCCCCGGCCCCCGGCGAACGCGGCGTCCCGAGCAGGCACAGGAATCCCGCGTACGCCGCGAGCGGCCCCGGCAGCACCGGCACCACGCACCCGGCGACGCCCACCGCGAAGAGAATCCCCGCCAACGCGTACAACGCTCCGTCCATCCGTCAGCTCCCGCACCGTTCCGCCGGCGGCACGGACCGCCGGATCGGGGTCTCCGCCCAAGGCGTCGTTTCCGCATCGGGCATTCCTCCCCTCCCCCGCCCAAGCGCGAAATTCCTCCATCCTGACAAGCGGTCAGGCATCGGGGAGGGCGTGGCGCAGGAGGGTCGGAAGATCCGCGAGGCGGGAGAGGACGAAGTCGGCCTCCGACGGCCTGCCGCGGTCGGGGTTGTGCCCCAGCCCGTCGTCGTCCACGCGCACCGTTTTCGCCACCCCCGCGTTCCGCCCCGTTTCCACGTCCCGCTCCCGGTCCCCCACCATCCACGAGCGCGACACGTCCCAGCCGTGCTCCGCCGCCAGTTCCAGGATCATCCCCGGGTTCGGTTTCCGCCGCGGGTCGGCGCCGTCCGCCGCGCCGCACCAGGCGATGGCGTCGAGGGAAATCCCCTCCTCCGCGAGCCGCGCCTGCAACGAGCGGTGCATCGCCTCCAGCTCCGCAAGCGGCGTCACGCCCTTCGAAACGCCCCGCTGGTTGCTCGCGATCGCCGCGGCCCACCCTTTTTGCTTGACGACTTTCACGGCCTCCGCGAATGCCCGCCGCACCCAGAAACGCCGGGCGGTTTCCACGTAGCCCGCGCCCGGGGCGACGTTGGCGATGCCGTCGCGGTCGAAGAACACGCAGGGACGCCCCGCCATCAGCACCCCGTCCCGCGGAGGACGGCCCAGACCGTGCCCAGGAGGATTTTCAGGTCCAGCGCGAGCGACCAGTGGTCGATGTACCTGAGATCGAGCCGCATCCATTCGTCGAAATCGAGCTCGTTGCGCCCGCCGACCTGCCAGAGGCAGGTGCAACCCGTGCGCATCGAAAGGCGGCGGCGCTGCCAGTCGTCGTACTGCGCGACTTCGGAAGGGATCGGCGGGCGCGGGCCCACCAGCGACATGTCGCCCTTGAGCACGTTGACCAGCTGCGGCACCTCGTCGAGCGAGTAGCGCCGGAGGAACCGGCCCACGCGCGTGATGCGCGGGTCGTTGCGGATCTTGAACACCGGCCCGTCGCTTTCGTTGGCCGCGGCGAGCGTCCCGCGCTTCTCCTCCGCGTCGGCGACCATGGTGCGGAACTTGTACATCGTGAACTCCCGCCCGCGCAGCGTGCACCGCCGCTGGCGGAAAACCACCGGGCCCTTCCCGGAGCAGGCGACGGCGACGGCGATGGCAAGCCACAGCGGCGACCCCAGCACCAGGAGGAGGAACGACAGGACGATGTCCATCATCCGCTTGACGGCCATCTCCCAGAGGGCATTTCCCGACGGCGAGGAAAACACGAGCAGGGTCCAGTCGCCGATTTCGTCGAGGTTCGGCAGGTACCGGACGCGGTCGGTGAACGAGACCGGCCGCAGCCACACGTCCGCGCCCTGCGTCTCCGCCGCTTCGAGGACGGCATTCATTTCCTCCTGCGCCAGCCCGTCGGAAAAGAGCAGCACCGTGTCCACCACGTTTTCCCGGAGGGCCTTCGCCGTGTCCCCCGTCCCGCCCAGCCGCGGCGTTCCCCGCGGCGCGCCTTCCGGCCCGTCGCAGAGGCACCCGACCAATTGCATGCGGCCGGCGTGGTCGGGGTGGTGCAGCCACCCGGCCAGCCCGCCCGCCGCGGGATTCCGCCCGACCGCGAGGACGGTGTGGAGCGGCATCGCCGCAAGGAGGCGCGGCTCCAGCCACGCGGCGCGCAGGGAGACGAGAATCCACGCGGCCACGCACTGCAACCCCACGAGCGTGCGGGGGATGTTGTGCACGCGCATCGCGTAGAAGAACGCGAACACGGCGGCGAAGGAAACCAGGGAAAGCTTCGCGACGCGGAGGATCTGCCGGGCGGGCGGGTCGGCCAGCCGGTCGTACAGGTCGGAAGAGTTGAACACGATCCCCCAGATCGCGCACAGGGGGATGTAGAACCACGCGTTCCCCCAGAACATGTCGAAAGAAGCGAAGACTTCCGGGAAGAACCGGAAGAGCAGCTTGTGGACGACGAGCGCCGCGATGAGCGAGAAGACCACGAGCGCGAGGTCGAAAAGCGAAGCTTTTTCGGCCTGGTAGCGGAGCGGGCGGTTTTTCATGCCCCGCCCATGTCCTGCTTGAGGAAGGCGAGGACGTCCTTGAATTTCGCGAGGTTCGCGGGGCTGACGCGCGTGAGGGTCTCGTGCGCGTCGTACATCATCGCGGCCTGCTCCGAGGCCGTTCCCGCCGACGCGTGCACTTCCCTGAGGTCGGCGAAGAGGCCCGAGAGGTCCGAACCTTCCGGCAGGCCCTTGGCCTGCTCGATCACGCGGTCCACGCCCAGCCCCGCGAGGAGCGCGAGCATCGGCGGGGTCAGGCCGAAGAAGACCACGCGCGCGGCGCCGGGCTTTTTCGACTGGAAGCCGATGGTCGCCATCGCGCCCATGAAGGTGCTGTCGAGGGCGGTCACCGCGGACATGTCCACGAGGACGGGCGTGCCGTCCGCCGCGTCGGAAACGGCGCGGAGGGCCTGGCGGAACGCGGGGGCGAGGCGGAAGGTGGCGCGTCCTTCGACGCGGACGAGGGCGGCATCCCCGGCGGCGGCGGCCAGGACTTTGGGGGCGGTTTCGCTCATGGGAGGCTCCGGGTTGCGGGGGTGGGATCGGGACGCGAAGGCTGGATGCCGACCGGGCGGCGGACGGGTTGCGGGGAAGCGGGTTGCGCGGCGGACGCGGGACGCGGCGCGGAGGACCAGGCGACGGGGGCGTTCGGATCGACCGGACGGCGCGGGACCGCGGCGGGTTGCCGCGGC
>JAFSUH010000105.1 GCA_017445365.1 Kiritimatiellia bacterium
CCGCCTCCGCCCGGGCCGCGCGCACGTCCTTCTCCGCCGCACGGCGGCGCTCCTCGCGGCTTTCGAGCGCCTCCAGCCGCGCGCGCGCCTTCTCCCCGGCGGCGATCACGTCGGCGGTCTCCCCGCCGTACTTGCGCCGCAAATCCGCGTACAGCGCGAGCCGCTCCTCCAGCCACGCGAGCCGCGCCGGGTCCGCCTCGATGCGGTCGGCCGCGCGCGCGATGTCGCCGGAAAGCGAGACGATGTCCTCGCCGAGGCGCGCCGCGCGCGCCCCCCAGTCCGCCGCTTCCGGGAGGAGGCCGGAAAGCTCCTCGCAGGCCTTGCGCGCGGGTTGGAGGAAGCCCAGGGCGTTGCTTTCCCCTTCGCTCAGGGACCAGACCGCGCTTTGGGCGAGTTCCAAAATGCGCGCCGCGGCTCCGGCGATCTTCTGCTCGGCGCGCAGTTTCTCCTCCTCGCCCTCTTCGAGCGCCGCCTCCTCGATTTCCTTGACGCGGTAGCGGAGCAGGTCGAGCTGTCCGGGCAGGTCCTCGATTTCGCCGGAAAGGTCCGCGAGCCGCGCGGCGGCCTCCCGCCAGGCGGCGTAGGCGGCATCGTAGGCAACGCGCGCGCGGGAAACGGGTTCTCCCGCGTAGGCGTCGAGGAGGGCGAGCTGCGCGGCGGGGGAGAGCAGCGACTGGTGGTCGTGCGGCCCGTGCAAATCGATGAGGACGGCCCCCAGCCGCCGCAGGAAACCCGCGGACGCGGGCGCGTCGTTGACGGAAACGCTCCCGCCCCCCGCGGCCTTGACGGAGCGGCGCACGAAAAGCTCGCCGTCTTCCATCGCGGGGAGGCCCGCCTCGTCGAGGAGGGCGGCGACGGCGTCGTGCGCGCGGCCGGAGAGGGAGAAGACGGCGGCGATGTCGGCCCGGTCCGCGCCGTGGCGGACGGCGGAGGCGTCGGCGCGCGCGCCGAGGAGGAGGCCGAGCGCGCCCATGAGGACGGACTTGCCCGCGCCGGTTTCGCCGGTAATGGCGTTGAAACCGGGGCAAAATTCGACGGAAACGGAGGAAACCAGGGCGAGGGAGCGGACGGAAAGGCGCGAAAGCATGGCGCGGACGATAGCGCGCGGCGGCCCGCCGCCGCGAGCGAAAAGGGAAGCGGTCCGGAATCGCCCGTTTTTCCGTAATCCCGCACCCTGCCCGCGGCGCAAAACACGGAGGGACCGGAGAAACGGAGGCACGGAGATTCGGCCAAATCCGAAGGTGGGGCGAGGCGTCCCCGCCGCGCCGTTTGCCAATGTTTGGTAAAAATCCCTTGGTTTTGCCAAGGTTTGGCAAAATGCGTTGTTTCGTCCGCGGGGCGTCAGAACGAGACGCGGAGGAGCGGCAGGAAGGGAAGGGGGGAGTCAGTGGCGATGTTCAAGAGGCCGAGTTGGACGCCGTGGAGGGAACGGGCGCAGTTGACAATGCCGATTTGGAGGCCGTGAACGGTGGGGGAACGGGAAATGGCCCGCGTGCCGTTGAAGAGTCCGATTTGGACGCCGTGGAGCTCTTCGGCGTCGGTGCCAAGGCCCATCTGGAGGCCGCAGGCATTGCAGGCAACGGCAATGGGGGCGATTTGGATGCCACGGAGAAAGGCGTTCATGTCGAAGAGCGCGATGGCGATGCCGTTGCAGGCATGCGAACAGGAGACGGCGTTCAGCCGGAGGCCGGAGAAGGTGCCGGTGTCATCGGAGAGGATTCCGAGGTCGAGGCCCGCGACGGTATCGTTGAAGGACCTGGGGAGATTGAGGCGCAGGCCGATGACGGGGGTGTCTTCGGAGACGAGTTGCCAGTCGGGCGATCCGAGGCCGATTTGAAGCGGCGAAAACGCGGCGGAAGCGGAAGAGGCGGCGAGAAGCAGGATGCACGCCACCCAGGCCGGTCGGGGGCAAAGTTTCCGGAAGGGGAAGCCCGTTTTCTTCATGCCGCCATCCTGCCATCCGCGCTTTTCTCCCGCAACGGCAAAAGGGATTGCCCACTATCGATGTTGGCAACCCGCGTCCGGAGGCGGGAGCGGGGCCACGCGAAGCGGAGGTCCTGCAAGCAACGGGCCTGACGGCCCCTGGCGGGGGCATTGGGGTGGACATCGGAGAGGCGCGCGGCGGCCCGCCGCCGCGAGCGAAAAGGGAAACGAGAGGAACGGAGGGGTGCGGACCGCGCCTTCCGCGCCGCCTTTGGGACCCGGAATTTCGCCGGAACCGCCCGTTTTTCCGTAATCTCGCACCGAATCCGCCCTTCCTTCCGCCCCCCCCCCGGAAACCGGGACGGAGAGCGCGGAATCGAAGCACGGGACAAGTCCGGCCCTTTTCCGGTACTACCCTTGACGGGGCGGTTGGACCGGCCGGACACCGCGGCATTCCGGGAAATCCGGGCATCCCCAGAAAGCGGCGCCATCGGATTTGCGGGTGCGAAGGACCATCGGCGAGCCGCATCGCGGGCACCGGGGCGTCTCCGGCGCGACGGAGCGGAGGGCGGATGGGGAGGAACCCCCGGCATGGTTCCGGCGCAGGTTCGCGACGTGGGCCGCCTTCCGCCGGTTGGAGAGACTTCCCTGCAGGGAGAGAATCGCGTCCGCGATTCCGGCAACCTCCTCCGGGGCGAAAACGTTGCCGGAGGAACGGGAACGGATGTACCCGGCGACATCCCCGAAGCCCATCACGTTCGCGGGCATGTCAGTCTTGAAACGGGCCGTGCCGGCAAAAGCGACGATGGAACGGAAACATTCCGCCGGAAGGCCCAGCGCTTCCGAAAGGGTCGCAATGTGCTTGAAATTCTGCCGGAGCGGGTTCTGGAAGCGAAATTTGCGCGCCCCCGGATACGACACCGTCCATTCCCGGTCGTGTTCGCCGCCGAAAATCCAGCATTCGTCCCGGTTGCGGGTTGGATCGTTCCCGTAGGTCTTCGCTTCGATCACGAAGATGCCGCCGGGCGAAAGGACGATGTGGTCGATTTGCGTCGTTGCCCCGTCCGGAGTCGGCAACATGACATCGTGGAGGATGCGGAACCGCTTCCTGTCGAGATTGAGCCGCAACAAGACATGCAACAGCAATTCGCCCGCCGTTCCCGTGCGCAGCTTGAGGAACGCGACAAGCGCGAACAACGGTACGAGAAGAAAGAGAATGAAAACGGGTGTCATGGATGGAAGCGGCGGGCCGATTCCCTGCCGCGCGCGGATGCGGAAGAAGACGGCGGCGGGCCGGTCGGTCACCCGGATTTCTGGATATTGCGGTGTTCTTGCGTCCAAATCACGCAGATTCTTTCGACACGCCTTCTCCTATGCAAAACCGGTCCGGAACCGCCCGTTTTTCCGTAATCCCGCACACGGCCTGCGGGGCAAAACACGGAGGAGCCGGAGAAACGGAGGCACGGAGGATTGGCCGAATCCGAAGGTGGGGCGAGGCGTCCCCGCCGAGCCGTTTGCCAAGGTTTGGCAAAAATCCCTTGATTTTGCCAATGTTTGGCAAAACCACCCGCCGCGCGCATTTTTGATTTTGCCAATGTTTGGCAAAATTCGCTCAAATTTGCCAAACATTGGCAAAACGGTTTGCGGATGGCAGGATGGCGGCATGGACAACGCACCTCCGCAGGAACCAGCCGCCCGAACCCCTCCTCCCCTTCCGGCCCGCCGCCACCGCGCGTGGCGGATTCTCCTGCGCATTGTTCTCGTCCTCGCCGTGGGGGCGGGACTCGCGTTCGTTTGGGTGATCGGAACCGTTTTGCTTACTTTCGGTTCCCTCCTGCACGGTCTCCACGTCCTCTGCCTGCTGATTGCCTGCCTCGGCCTTTTCGCGGTGGTGGCCGGCGGGGCCGTCCGTTGGCGGTGGTTGCAGTGGCCGGGGGCCGTGGCATTCGCGGGCGCGCTCGCCGTTTCCGCCGCCGCCGAAATCCGCCGCTGGTGGACGGACGGGCGGTTTGACCGGGTGGCGGAAGGGCCAGAGGAATCGCATCCGTTGGCGACGGGCACGGTGGATTGGAGCCGTTTCAAGCCGTTCGCCAAGGGCAACCGCCTTCCCCGGTGCGACGCACCGGAGGAATTCCGCTTCCGCGACGGCGGGCCGAAGTTGCGCGCGGCGTACGCGCTCTATCCCATCGCCGCGGCCGCGGTGCAGGCGCTCGGAACGAAGGAAGTGTATCTCGATGCGAAGGATGCCTGGGACCATTTGAGCTACGGCGGGTCGGACGACCTCTTCGAGTGGTTGTACAAGGAAGTCCGCTACAAATGGGATTGGCGCTGCGACGCGGTTTTCGGCCTCGCCCCCTCCGGCGAACAAGTCGCCAAGGCCGCGGAGCAGGGCATTTCGTTCGAGTTGACGCCCGTCGCGCGCGATGCCTTCGTCTTCTTCGTCCACGCGGACAACCCTTGCACGAACCTGACGAGCCAGCAGGTGCGCGACATCTATTCGGGGCAGGCGAAGACGTGGCGCGACGCCGGGGTGGCGTTCGACGCCCCCCTCCTCCCGTTCCAGCGCAACAAGAACTCCGGCAGCCAAACCACCTTGGAGCGCATCATGGGAGACACCCCGATCATGCCGCCGATGGAGGAGGACCGGCTGGGCGGGATGGGCGACATCTTCCGCGACGTGGCCGACTACCGCAACCGGCGCGGCGCCATCGGGTTTTCGTTCCGGTACTACGCGACCGAACTCGTCAACGCGGGGAAAATCCGCCTCCTGTCGCTCGACGGGGTGGCGCCGACGGTGGAGAACATCCGTTCGGGGGCGTACCCGTTCACCGCCGACTCGTACCTCGTCACGGCGGGGGAGGGGACGGGCGACGTGCAACGCCTCGCGGACTTCCTGGTCTCGCCGGCCGGCCGCGCCCTGGTGGAGGCCGTCGGCTACGTCGCGCCCGCCGCGGAATGACGACGCGGGCGGCGCCGCGTCAGCGGCCCGGGTCGAAGCGGCGGGCGAGGGCGCGGATGCGTTCCGCCGATGCCGCGAGCCGTTCGCGCGGGAGCTCTCCGTCGCGGACGAGGGAGACCAAGGTCTCCGCCGCGCGCGGGACGAGGGAGGGGTCGTAGGTCCCGAGGTTGTTTCCGAGGCACAGCCAATCCGCCCCCGCCAGCACCGCGCGCCGCAACGCCTCGCGGAGCGGGAAGCGCTTGGCGATGGCCCCCATCGAAAGGTCGTCCGTCACGACGACGCCCCGGAAGCCGAGTTCCCCGCGCAGGAGATCCGTCAGGATTTTCCGCGAAAGCGACGCGGGGGCGTCCGGGTCGAGCCCCGCGTGGAAGACGTGCGCCGCCATCGCGAGCGGGACGGTTTTTTCGGCGAAGAGTCGCCGGTACGGAATGAGTTCCGCCTCGCGCCACGTCCCCGTCACCTCGACGAAGCCCTCGTGCGTGTCGCCGACCGCGCTCCCGTGGCCGGGGAAGTGCTTGAGGCACGCCGCCACGCCGCGCGCGGCCAGTTCGTCGAGCCAGATGCCCGCCGCTTCCGCGACGCGCGCCGGGTCGGCGGCGAAACTCCGCCCGCGCGCGCCGATGGCGGAGGACGCCGCGCAATGCAGGTCCACGCAGGGGGCGAGATCGACATTGACGCCCGCCTGGAAAAGCATCTCCGCCGTCCCGCGTGCGGCGGCGCGGACGGCGGCCGCGCCCGCCGCGGCGGCATCGGCGGGGGAGGGGAAGGCGGGGAAGCCGAGCGCGGGGGCGAGGCGCGCGACGGCGCCGCCCTCCTGGTCCGCGGCAAGCAGAAGCGGGCGGCCCGCGAGGGCGCGGAGATCGCGCGTCAAGCGGGCGAGCCGGTCGGGCGAGACGATGTTGCGCGGCCCGCCGCCGCCCGGAAGGTCGCGGTCGAAAAGGAGGATGCCGCCCGCATGCACGTCGCGGACGAGACGGGCCAATTCTCCGTCCGCTTCGGTTCCCCGCGCGCCCGCGAGAAGCATCGTCCCGGCATCGCGCGCGAGCGCGGCGGCCCCGGAATCTTGTGGCAAACGCTCCATGCCCCGACTGTAGCCCGCCGCGCCGCCGCGCGGCGAGCGGAAACCGCCTCCGCTCCGCGGCGCGGGATTGGCAAGCGCGCGCGGGCGCGCTAGGATTGCCCGCATGGAACCGCGCCTTCCGACGAAAGTCGTTTTCAACCTCCTCCGCATCCCGCCCGACGGCGAACTCGAGCTCGCCGGCGAGCTCTCCGGCGACGTGCTCGACCTCGCCCGCGACCCCGTCGCCCGCGCCGACGGACCCGTTTCCTACGCCCTTTCCGCCCAGTTCGCCGACCAGTCGCTCCTCGTCCGCGGCTCCGCCTCCGCCCCCGTCCGCCTCCTCTGCGGCCGTTGCGCGCGTTTTTTCTCGACAACCGTCCGGATTCCGGCATTCTTGCGCGCCTATCCGCGCCAAGCCGGTGCCGAAAGCCTCGACGTGACGGAGGATCTCCGCGAGGACCTCCTCTGCGAACTGCCCGCTTACCCGCTGTGCAAAAGCGACTGCAAGGGGCTTTGCGCCCGTTGCGGCAAGGATTTGAACGATGGCCCCTGCGCCTGCCCGCCGCCCCCGGCGGACGACGCGTGGACCGCACTGGACGGGCTGGTCCTCCCCGACCGCCCTCCCAACCCCGGAGCCGATCCATGAGCAAACAACCCACCCCCAAACGCAGACAGTCCAAAGCCAAGGTGCGCGCCCGCCGCGCCGCCTGGGAACGCAACGTCCCGAAGGTCGCCGGCACCGTGTGCCCCGATTGCGGCGCCCCGCGCATGCCCCACCGCGTCTGCTCCGCCTGCGGCAAGTACGACGGCCGCCAGGTCCTCGTCGTCGAGACCGAAGACTGAAATCCCCCATGACCCGCCGGATGCATGCCTCTTCCCCCGGAAGAAGGCATGCGTTTCCGTTTCTTGACGTCCCCCCCAACGAAAGGCTTCCGACCCCATGAAAATCGCAGTAGACGCAATGGGCGGCGATTTCGCCCCCGCGGCCATCGTCGAAGGCGCCGTGCAGGCCCTCAAGGCCTGCGAGGACATCGAAAAGCTCTTCCTCGTCGGCGACAAGGACGCCGTCGAAAAGGAACTGGCGCGGTGCAAATGCACGGACGAACGCATCGAAATCCGCCACGCGAGCGAAGTCGTCGGCATGGGCGAGCATCCCGCCGCGGCCGTCCGCCACAAGCGCGATTCGTCCATCAACCGGGCGACGGACCTGGTCAAGAACGGCGAGGCGGACGCGGTTTTCGCCGCCGGCAGCACCGGCGCCGCGGTCACCAGCTCGGTTCTCAAGATGCGCACGCTTCCGGGCATCCGCCGCCCGGGCATCGCCGTCGTCCTGCCCGCGCCGAAGAAGCCGTTCATCCTCATCGACGGCGGCGCGACCCCCGACTGCTCGCCGGAAATCCTGGTCCAGTTCGCGGTCATGGGAACGGCATACGCCCAGCAGGTCCTCGGCGTCGAAGACCCGTCGGTGGGCCTCATGAGCGTCGGCAGCGAAGACACCAAGGGCAACGGCCTGGGCAAGGAGACCTTCTCGCTCCTCGAAGCCGCGCCCATCCGCTTCTACGGCAACGTCGAAGGCACCGACCTTTTCGAAAGCCGCGTGGACGTGGTCGTCTGCGACGGGTTCACCGGCAACGTCATCCTCAAGACCAGCGAAGGGCTGGCGCACGCGGTGGGCCAGTGGATGAAAGGCGAAGTGACGAAGAACCCGTGGCGCATGCTCGGCACGCTCCTTCTCGCCGGCGCCCTCAAGGCCATCAAGAAAAAGACCAGCAACAAGACCTACGGCGGCGCGCCCCTCCTCGGCGTCAACGGCATCTGCATCATCGGCCACGGGTCGAGCGACGCGACGGCGGCGAAAAACGGCATCCTGCAAGCGGTGCGGGCCGTCAAGAGCAACTTGAACGATCACATCCTCTCGGGCATCGGCGCGATTTCCGAGCAGGCGCAGGAAAAGGCGCGGGCGATTTCGGCCGCGCAGGCCGCGCAGGCGGCGGCCAACGCGGCGGCGGAAGCCGTGCGCGTGGCGCAGGCCC
>JAFSUH010000106.1 GCA_017445365.1 Kiritimatiellia bacterium
GAGCAACCTTTTCCCACAATTCGTCTGAGATTTCCCAAGGTTTGGTACGCATGCGGTTCCTTTCGTCTTTTTGCCGTCTGAAAGGACAGGTTGCCACAGGAATCGATGCAAAGCAAGCATTATTATCGGATAAGTTCTAAGGGCGTTCTGTTCCGGAATTTTTGGCTTTGTCTATGGTCTTCCCCAAACTGCTGGAAGCAATTTGCGGCAAATGGATCCACTCCCAACTCTTGGGAATTTCAAAAGGCTTTTCGTCCTCCGAAATGGGGGCCAGCGGCTTTTCCTTCCTGATTTTCCCCTCTTGGAGAAGTTTCGCCTTTTCGGCACGGATGCGTTTCAGGAGTTCCGACGCGGGTTCGTCGGCCGGGTTCTGCGGCACCAACTTGCCCCGGACGGCAAGCTGGAGAATCGCGCTTTTCAGTTCCCGGGCGGTCATGCGTCCGTCCCCAGTTTCGCCGTGATGGCCGCGAGGATGCGGTCGATGCCGGCGTTCAGCTCCCGGCGTTCGGCCTGGTAGCGGGCGATGAGGTCGTCCGGTTCGGGGATTTCTTCCTCTTCGCGCGGGAAGGGACAGCACTTGTCGAAGTCGCAGTGCAGGGCTTCCAGTTCCTCGACGGTGAAGAAGCGCGCCTTGTCGAAGCCGTCCACGACGATGGGGTGCTTGTCCGCCCACCACTCCCGCACGGGGTCGAAATGCCGGTCTTCCATGGGCTTGGTCTTGGTGAAGCCCTTCACGCCCTCCGGGAGGTCGAGGCGGTAGAACCAGACGCCGCGGCTGGGGACGCCCTTCTGGAAGAAGAGCAAGTTGGTATCGACGCTCGCGTACGGCTTGAAGACCTGCGGCAGGCGGATGACGGTATGCAAGCCGCATTCCTTGAGGAGTTTCTCCTTGAGGACGGCCTTCACGCCGTCGCCGAACATGAACCCGTCCGGCAAAACGACGCCGCAGCGGCCGCGGTCCTTCAGGAGGTTCATGACCAAGGCCATGAACAAGTCCGCCGTCTCGCTGGTCTGGACTTCCGGGGGGAAGTTCCGCTTGATGGCCGCGTCCTCCGCGCCGCCGAAGGGCGGATTGGTGACGATGACGTCCACGCGGTCCTGCGGCGAATAGTCGGAAAGGGGGCGGGCGAGGGAATTCTTGTGGCGGATGCGCGGGACCTCGATGTCGTGCAAAAGGAGGTTGGTCGTCGCCAGCAGGTACGGCAACGGCTTCTTCTCCCAGCCGTTGACGGAGCTCTGCAGCTTCGCGAGCTCCGCGGTCGTCGTCACGCTTCCGAAGTGCGCGATGGCGCTGGTGAGGAAGCCGCCCGTGCCGCAGGCCGGGTCGAGGACGGTCTCGCCGAGCTTCGGATCGACCATTTCCACGATGAAATTGGTGACGGCCCGGGGCGTGTAGAACTCGCCCGCGCGGCCGGCGCTCTGGAGGTCCTTGAGCATCCCTTCGTAGAGGTCGTTGAAAGTGTGCTTCCGCGTCGCGTCGATGAAGTCCACCTTCTCCTCGATGCGGTTGACGAGCTGGCGGAGGTAGACGCCGGACTTCATGTAGTTGTTGATGTCCCCGAACACGTTGCGGACGACGAACTTGCGCGGGTCGCCATCGGAAACGTCGAGCTTCTTGAGGGAAGAGAACAGGCGCTCCGCGAAGGCCGTCAGGGCGTCGCCGGTGATGCCTTCCGGGTCGGCCGCCCAGTCGCGCCAGCGCAATCCCTCCGGGATCACGCCGCGGTAGCCGGGGCGGAGTTCCCACTCCATCTCCTTGGCGTCGAAGGCCTTGAGGAAGAGCAGCCAGGTGATTTGCTCGATGTATTGCGCGTCGCCGTTCAGGCCGGCGTCCTTGCGCATGATGTCTTCCAGCGATTTGATCAGGGCGGACATGGCCATGGGGGTGTCTCCTTACGCGGCGTAGATGGCCGCTTCCAGTTCCCGGATTGCCCGGCGGTAGGCGTCGATGCCGCCGAAGACCGCGTTGACGATCTGCACGGGCGTGCCGTAGCGCTTGATGGGTTCGACCTTGAGCACGTCCTCGTTTTCGAGGTCGGCGAGGCCGCCGTCGGCGTATTTCGCAAGCAGCGCGTCGAGGATTTCCGCCGCCTTCCCGCCGTATTTTGCGAAGTAGTTGCGCTTGCGGACGTGCTCGGCGCGTTCCTTCCGCGTCAGCGGCGGTTTGTCGAAGGCGATGTGGAGGACCAGGTCGAACGGGTCGAGGTCCTTTCCGATTTCCTCGCACAGGTCGGCGAAGGAAATGCCGCGGGCTTCCAGTTCGTCCACCACCGCCTGCTTCCGTTCCGCGGCGGTCCACGCAGTGAGGAATTCGCCGAGCGAGGCGTACTGGTTGCGGACGTTGCGCTTGGTGTAATCGACGAGGCTTTCGGTGATCAGGCGGCCGTGCGGGTCCAGGTACTGGACGTGCTTGCGGAACACGGTGACCTCCGTGCCGCCGAGCACGTATTTCTTCTTCCGCTCGCGGTCGGGCTTCGGGACTTCCGGCGGCTTCGGGCTTGGCTTGCCGGGCTGGTAGTCTTCGAGCTGTTCGATGGGGCCGTCGAAATCGGGGTCGTGGAAGAGCCGGGTCACGTCGCGGAAGTCGAAGATGGTGAAGTAGAGCTTGCCGAGGTCTTCGCGGACGCGGGTGCCGCGCCCGATGATCTGCTTGAACTCCGTCATGGAGCGGATGTTGGAGTCGAGGACGATGTATTTTGCCATCGGCACGTCCACGCCGGTGGAAAGCAGCTTGGAGGTCGTGACCAAGACCGGATAGCGGCTTTCCACGTTGCGGAAATTCTCGAGTTGCTTCACGCCCGCCTCGTCGTCCGCGGTGATGCGCATCGCGTAGCGGTCGTCGACGGCGCAGAGGTCGGCATTTTCGTTGACGAGCGCCCGGCGCATCCGGTCGGCGTGTTCCTGGTCCACGCAGAAGAAAATGGACTTGTCCATCCGCGCGTCGTGCTTTTTCAGGTAGTCCGACACGGTCTTCGCGACCAGCTTCGTCCGTTTTTCCAGGATGAGGTTTCGGTCGAAATCGGTCGTGGAGTAGAGGCGGTTGTCGATGACTTCGCCGTTGTCGTCGAGCTGGCCGTCGTAGGGGACGAACCCTTCCACGTCGCGGTCGAAGAAGACGCGGATGACGCGGTAGGGCGCGAGGAAGCCGTCGTCGATGCCCTGCTTGAGGGAATAGGTGTAGATGGGCTCGCCGAAGTAGTCGATGTTGGAAACGCTGGTCGTTTCCTTCGGGGTGGCGGTCATGCCGATCTGGGTGGCGTCCTTGAAATATTCCAGCACCTCCCGCCACTGGCTGTCGGCCTTCGCGCTGCCGCGGTGGCATTCATCCACGATTACGAGGTCGAAGAAGCCGGGACTGAAGCGCCTGAAGAGGCTGTTGGCGTCTTCGTCTTCGCCGGAGAGGCCCTGGTAGAGGGCGAGGTAGATTTCGTGGGCGGTGTCGAAGTTCCGCTTCGTCACCCACGTCATCTTGTCCTTGAAGGGGGCGAAATCGGTGGTGAAGGTCTGGGCAACCAAGGCCGTCCGGTCGGCGAGGAAAAGGATGCGCTTCTTGATGCCGGCTTTCCAGAGGCGCCAGATGATCTGGAAGGCGGTGTAGGTCTTCCCCGTGCCGGTTGCCATCACGAGAAGGATGCGCTTTTCGCCCCCGGCAATGGCCTCGACCGTCCGGTTGACGGCGTTCCTCTGGTAGTAGCGGGGCTGTTTGGCGGGGTTGTCGGAGTGGTACGGCTCGTCGATGATTCTTTCCTGCAGCGGCTGGATGTGGCTCTTTTCGCGGTACATCCGCCACAGCGTTTCCGGGGAGGGGAAGGCGTCCAGCGGCAATACGGTTTCGACGGGGCCTTCGGTGACGGTTTTGTCGTGGAAAAGGAAAGCGTCGCCGTTGGAGGAAAAGACGAAGGGGACGTCCAGCATGGCGGCGTAGTTCAGCGCCTGTTGCATGCCGTCGCCGACGGTGTGGCCGTTGTCCTTGGCTTCGACGACGGCAATCGGTTTGTCCGGTTTGGCGAAAAGGACGTAATCCGCCCGGAGCGGCGCTTCCCGCCGACAGGTATTCCCGCTGGCGACGATGCGCCCCTTGGTGATGGGAAGTTCTTCCCGGACTTGCGCCGGGAACTGCCATCCGGCCGCCGCGATGGCGGGCGTGATGTACCGCGCCCGGATTTGGGCTTCGGACAGGCCTTGCTTGGCGGGGTCCGCCGTCATGCCGCCCTTTCCCGGCGCCCGCCGGATGCCCGGACAAGGAATCTCCGCCCGGAAGTCTCGTCCGGAAACCGTTTTCCGCGTATCGCCCTGCTGTCGGATGTCGTGAACATGTTTCTTGCCCGCATTGTACGGTTTTGGAGTGGGAATGGAATCGATTTTTCCGGGTTTCCAAGTTGAAAATTGCCCTTCTCTCCATCTTTGAGTTTCCTTTGCGCCCTTTGTGGCGTAAAGTTTTTCAATGCCCGCCTTGGCGGGGTTCCACGAGGTGCCATGTCCCGCCCCTCCGCGTTGCGGGAGGGGGCTGGCGGGGACTGCGGAACTCAAGCGGGAGCCGGATACCGCCGCCCGAAAAGCGCGGTTCCGAGGCGCACCATCGTCGCCCCCTCCTCGACCGCGACCGCGTAGTCGCCGCTCATCCCCATCGAAAGCTTCGGCAGGGACAGCCGTTCCGCCAGCTCGCGGAGCCGCGCGAAGTACGGCCGGGATGCCTCCGGGTCTTCGGCCGCGGGCGGCACGCACATGAGCCCCGTCAGCTCGAGGTGGCCCGCTTCGCGCGCCAGGTCCGCGAGCGCGGGGACGGCGGAAAAGGGGACGCCGCTTTTCTGCGCTTCGCCGGCGACGTTGACTTCCAGCATGATTTCGAGGCGCTTGCCCGCTTCGGCGGCGTGCCGGTCGAGGGCGGCGAGGAGCTTCGCGGAATCGACCGAATCGACCGCGTCGAAAAGGCGCGCGGCGAGCCCCGCCTTGTTGGACTGGAGATGCCCGATGAGCCGCCAGGAAATGCCGCCGGGAAGCTGCGGCATCTTGAACTGCGCCTCCTGGACGCGGTTTTCGCCGAAGAGGCGGAGGCCGCTCCGGCGCGCGAGGACGAGGGCGGGCACGTCGAAGTTCTTGGTGACGGCGACGAGCGCGACGTCACCGGGAGAACGACCCGCCTTGGCCGCCGCGGAAGCGATGGACGCACGGACGCGTTCGAGATTGCCGAGAAAAACGCCCTCTTCCGGGCCGGGGGAAAGTGTGAAAGCCATGGGTGGAATCTACCACTCCCTTCCCCTTTTGCCAAACCCGGCGCTTTCCGGACGGCGCTCCCCCCGCCGGGCGGGGATCCGGTGCGCGGCGGCTTGCGCCGCCGCGCGTTTTGTGGTGTGCTTGCGGCATGAAGATCCGCGAAATCGTCTCCCTCCTTTCCGCCGACATCCTCTGCGGCGGAGACCTCCTCGACACCGACGTGCACATGGCCTGCGGCAGCGACATGATGAGCGACGTGCTCGCCTTCGTGAAGGACCAGGCGGTCCTGCTCACCGGCCTGGTCAACCCCCAGGTCGTCCGCACCGCCATGATGATGGACATGCGCTGCATCGCCTTCGTCCGCGGCAAGCGCCCCTCCGGCGAGATGCTTTCCCTCGCCTCCTCCGCCGGGCTGGCGGTGCTGGCGACCCCCCGCCGCCTGTACGAAGCCTGCGGCATCCTCTACCACGCCGGACTCGGGAGGACCGAGCCGTGAGCGAGCCGGTCGTCTTCACCTATCCCATCGACGGGAACAACTTCACCTCCGCCGGCGGCGCCTCCGTCGCCGTCAAGCAGAACCTGCGCGCCCTCGGCTTCCCCGACGACGTCGTCCGCCGGGTCTCCATCGCGATGTACGAAGGGGAAATCAACATGGTCATCCACGCGCACGGCGGCACCGCCACCGTCACCGTCGGCGAGGACGAAATCACCATCGTCCTGGCGGACCGCGGCCCCGGCATCGCCGACGTGGAGCGCGCCATGCAGGAGGGCTATTACACCGCGCCCGACAACATCCGCGCGCTCGGTTTCGGCGCGGGGATGGGCCTGCCCAACATGCGCCGCTACACCGACGAAATGCGAATCGATTCCGTCGTCGGCACCGGCACCACCGTCACCATGAAGGTGCGCATCCCGGAGGAAGGCGCGTGAAAAGCGCCCGCCAGCGCCCTTCCCGCCCGGCAAACCCGCCCGATCCCGCCGCGGCCTACCGGCACTCCGTCGCCATCGACGGGGAGAAGTGCCGCGGCTGCACCCACTGCCTCGCCCACTGCCCCACGCAGGCCATCCGCGTGCGCGGCGGGAAGGCGCGCATCAACCCGGCGCTGTGCATCGACTGCGGCGAGTGCATCCGCCGCTGCCCGCACCAGGCGAAGAAGGCGGTTTTCGACAAGCTCTCCGACCTGCCGAAGGAAAAAATCCACCGGATTGCCCTGCCCGCCCCCTCGCTGTACGGCCAGTTCGACCGGCTGAGCGACGTCGATTACGTCTTGCAGGGCCTGCTCGAACTCGGCTTCGACGGCGTGTACGAGGTCGCGAAGGCCGCCGAAATCGTGACGGCCTACACGCGCCGCTACCTCGCGCGGACGGACATCCCCCGCCCCGTCATCTCCTCCGCGTGCCCCACGGTGAGCCGCCTGATTTCCCTGCGCTTCCCGTCGCTGTGCCGCTGCATCATCCCGATTTTGCCGCCCATCGAGCTTGCCAGCCGCGCCGCGCGCATCGAAGCCGCCAAGGCGCACCCGGACTGGGACCCCGCGAGCATCGCGACGGTGTTCATCTCCCCCTGCCCCGCCAAGGCGAGCTACGTCAAAAACGCGCTCTACGGCGAAAAGAGCGACGTGGACGCGGTTCTTTCGATGAGCGAAGTCTATTTCGCGCTCCTCAACGTCATCCATCCGGGGACGACGCCCACCATCCAGAGCCAGACCGGCATGATTGGCATGGGCTGGGCTTCGACGGGCGGGGAAAGCTCGGCGCTTCTGAACGACCGGTACCTCGCCGCCGACGGCATCGAAAACGTCATCCACGTCCTCGACCAGATGGAGACCGGCGACTTCCGCACCCTCGAGTTCGTGGAACTCAACGCCTGCCCGGCCGGGTGCGTCGGCGGCGCGGCGACGGTGGAAAACCCCTATCTGGCGCGGGTCCGCCTGCAGGCCTTGCGGCGGTACCTGCCGGTCGCGCGGCAGTACCTGCCCCGCGGCGGCGCGGTGCCGAAGAAGGTGCGGTTCGCCAAGCCCATCGAGCCGAAGCCGATCCTGCTTGCCGCGAGCCGCTTGGAAGCGATGAAGAAGATGCAGGCCATCGAAAAAATCCTGCCGACCCTGCCGGGGCTGGACTGCGGAAGTTGCGGCGCGCCGACGTGCCGTGCCTTCGCGCAGGACCTGGTGGAAGGCACCGTGCAGATGGACGACTGCATCGTGCGCCTCCGCGAAAGCGTCGCGGCGCAAAAATCCGCCGAAATCACCGAATCCGCTCCCAAGGAATCCCAATGAAACTGCTCGTTCTCGCCTGCAAATGGCGCCAGTGCAAAAGTTCCCGTACGCTGGCCCTGCCTTCCGATTGGTCGCTCGCCGAGCTCCACGAAGCGCTCCAGTGCGCTTTCGGTTGGGAAGAAGAGCACCTGTATTCCTTCACCGCCCCGGACGGCACCACGTGGTCGATGCAGATGGATGACGACTTCCTGGACGATTTCGGTGGGGAAGCCGACCGCGACCCGGCGAAAACCGCGCTTTCGGAAGTGTTCCCGCACGCGAAGGCCCGGCTGGACTACGAGTACGACTTCGGCGACTCCAACGAGGTGTCCATTGCCTTCCAAAAGGCCATCGAGGGTGACGGCCCCGCCTGCCTGGAAGCGGCCGGGTTGATGGCGGTGGAAGATTCCGCAAGCTTCGGATACGCCGACGGCATCGCCAATATCCTCCGGAAGGGGCCGGGCGCCCGGTTTTACCGAGACCTTGCCGATTGGCTGGACCTCGAATCGCCCGAAGACGCCGAGGCGTGGATTGCCGGGCAGACGGCCGACGCGGAGAAGATCACCGCCGAACTGGCCCGCATCCGCCCGGCGAAGAAAAAGCGCGCCAACCCCCGCCGCAAACCGTAGGCCCTTGCCGATGTCCGCCCAAACCCGCGGGGAGCGGAGAAACGGCAAAATCGGGTTTGCGGGAAAAGGGATTTCCCTGTTTAATGCATCCGAACGAAACCTTCCAATCCCCTCCCCCATGAAAAAACTCCTCCCCTTCCTCTCCGCCGTTCTCCTCGCCGCCTGCACCGCCTCCGCCGCGCTTTCCCCGTGGTGGGGCGCCGAGCTCCGCGGCATCGCTTCGCTCGATTCCACCTTCGACGCCGTCGCCACCGCCTGCGGCGCTCCCGAACTGGCCGAAGCCAAAAACTTCGCCGACGACTTCCGCGCTTTCGCGTTCGATTCCGAGGGCGTGCTCGACCTGAACCGCTCCATCCGCTTCGCATACATCGCCGACCGCGACGCGGCGGAAAGCGGACTTGCGGTCCTCAAGCTGCCGACGGACGATGCTTCCGTCTATCTCGCGAGCCTCCTCGAAAAATGCGCCGAGGCGGAAGACGCGGACCTGACGGCATTCCCCTCCGGCGCGCGCGCCTTGCGCCATCCCGGCATGCCCGCCATGCCCGTCTACGCCGTCCCGCGCGACGACGACATGCTCCTTCTCTTCCCCGTGGGCGACTTTTCCGCCGTGCTGGATTTCCCCGCCATCGCCACCGCGCTCGCCGCGCTTCCGCCCATCCTGCCGGTGCAGGGCCTTCTGGCCGTCACCGTCTTCGACCTGGAAGCCATCCTCGCGTCCGAAAGCTGGGAGGACTTCCCCGCGAGCGCCCTGTTCCCGCCGGAAAGCGCCGCCACCACCGCGGCCTGCAAGGAATTTTCCTGGGGCCTCGCCTACGACGCCGGCGTGGCGAGCCTGTACATGCGCTGCACCCCCGGCGCGGATTCGCCGTACGCCGAGGCCCTCAAGCGCCTCTCCGGCCCCGGCGACGCGCTCGTGCGCGCCTTCCGCTTCCCCGAAGCGCTCTTCGCGGCCGCCGACAGCTCCGCGCCGCTCCTCGACGACGGCACCGACCCGCGCAACGAAGCCGCCATCGCGGGCATGCTCTCCGACCGCTTCCCCGCCTTGGCGGAAAGCCTGGCCGACGACTTCGCCCGGCTGGCCGCGAAGGACCCGATCGGCGGGGAGAGCGCCTTCGCGCTGCTGCCGCCGCTGGCGGGGAACCTCCTCCGCGTCGTCGCCTGCCACCAGCTCAAGGATGCGGCCGCCTTCCGCACCGAAGTCGAGTCGTTCCTCGCGCGCGCCGCGGAAGAGGACGGCAATCCGCACGGCCTCGCTTTCGAAAGCACGCTGTTCGGCGGAACGCCCGTGACCCGCGTCACCCTCGCCGAGCCGCTCTTTGCGGGTTGTCCGCGGGAGCTGCTGCTCGCGTGGAACGGCGACCGCGTGGTCCTTTCGACGGCCGGGGAAGCCGCCTGCGCGCGCGCCCTGACCCTGCTGGAATACCCCTCGCCCGCCGCGCCCGCCCTGCGCGAAGAGGAAAACTTCGCGGCGCTCTTCGCCGACGCGCCCGCGCCGCTCTGCACGATCGGCTTCGGCGACTTGGGCGACCTGGTCGCGGCGTACCTGCCGTTCTGCGGCGCCAAGGCCCCCGCGGAAGCCCCGGCGTCCTGCCGCGCGGGGTACGCGTCCTACGTCGACGGCGACGACCTCGTGGGCGTCTTCCGTTGCGAAGTCGCGGGCCTTCCTTCGTTGGGGAAGCAGCTCTCCGCCATCCACGACGCCTTCGCCTGCACCGGCTCCGCTTGCGGGAACGCGGAAACGGTCGCACCGGCGGAAGAAACGGATGCGGACGGAGACGGCACGGATCCGGACGGAGAGGAAACCGGAGAGGAGCCGGAATCCCTTGACGACGCCGCGGTCGCCCAAGCGATTGCCGGGGCCAATCCGGCTTTTGCCGAAGGCGACGCCGAAGAGATTCCCGCCGACGCCGCCGAGACGGCGGAAGCGGCCTTCGAAGCGGACCTGCAAGCCGCGCGGGAAGCGGCCGAAATCCCCGAGAGCGCCGTGAAGTAGGAGGTTGGGGAACTCTGCCGCCGGTTGTCGGCCTCCGTTCCGTTTTTCCTCCGCTCCCGCAAGGGCCGCCTCGTGGCACACGCGTTGCGGGGCGGCTTCCCCTTTCCCCTCGTTCGCCGTCTTCCTTCCGGGGAAAAAGCGGAGGGAACAGGGCACAAACAAGGGCCGGAAGCCGCCGCTTTGAACCGGCGGCCTTCCGGGAAGGGAAATCCATGCGGAAACATGGGCCTGGTTGCACGGGCCGATGGCCTTTTCGCATCCCACGGGATGCCAGTGGAATTGCGTGCTGTTTGCCGAGGCTTGGCAAACGGCCCGCCCCGCCTTCGGGGTCCCGTCAGCGGAGGGTCGGGAGCAGGGCGCGGTCGCGGTCGAGGCGGCGGAGGAGGAATCCGTCCCGCCAGTGCCAGCCCGACGCGCGCACGGAAAGCTGGCGGCGCACGTCGTCCCGCACCCGGTCCCACGTCCCGCGCAGGTCGTCCCGGCCCGCGTGCGAGAGTTCGTCGAGGTACACCGCCTCGAAAACCCCGTCCGGCGCCGCGGCAACCGCTTTCCGCCGCCGCCGTTCCGCCGCGCCCAGCGCCCATTTGGCGGCCGCCAGCGCCGCGAGACCCGCGGCGATTGC